>CAYSSF010000020.1:0-29965 GCA_964433455.1 uncultured Syntrophaceae bacterium | reverse complement strand
CAAACATCGTAATGGCGCATGCCTTTCCGAGATCGATGATGATATCGTCCCAGGATTTCCGATATTCTTCGTCAATTCGATCCTTGTCGAAGACCCGGAAACTCACGGTTCCAATGAAGATGACTACCGATAGCCCGGCAAAGATGCTGGAGACAAAGAAGAGCAGCGGGATGAACTCGGTATACCACAGCGGATGGATCTTCCATTTGGCCATCAGGAAGAGCGCCCCGAGCCCCGACTGGTGGAGCGTGGAGAGGGTAATCCCGATGATCACCGCCCCCAGGGTAAGAGAGGTCAGGAACTTGCGGGCTTTCTTCAGCCCAAGCCATTCGGCAAATGCGGGGGCTATCTCGATCAGTTGGGCGATCATGTACAGCAGAAAATGCCAGGCAACCAGAAACAGAACGGAATTTACCCCGAAACGGTTTCCGATCATCGGGTTGGCGATATTCCACCACCGACCAAGGTCGAGCAGGATCGCCCCCGCATAAAAAACGTAGGCGAGGAAACCGTTGAGGACCGCCATTCTGACAATAGAGTGGTATTTTTCCCCCCGGAGCACGTAAACGATGAAGGCGGTCACATAGGCGCCTCCCGCAAAAGCGACCCCTACCATGACGATGAACCCGATCCATATTCCCCAAGGATATTCGCTGGAGCTATGGACAACCGATCCCAGTCCCGCTGCAAACCGGTACAGAATAAGGGCTGCGCCGAGCAGGATGATCGGAGCGGAAATCAGATTGAAGGGGGTCAGGATCTTTCCTTTCGGCTTTAATTCGCTCTTCATAAATACCATAAAATCATGAAAACTGTTAAGCTGCACTTCTGTCGCTGGCCTGTTCATCGTTTCCCTCCCTCTTCGTTTCTCACGTTTTCTTTCCGTTTGGTGATCGCGCTTACCCCGCTTAAAAATGCGGGCCAGAGCAGAAGGATAGCCGGGACGCTATAGAGAAATCCTTTTGTGTACTCCGGATAAGCGATCGTTCCCAAATCGTTTCGGAAACCGATCTGTTCAAACGGAACCGATGAGAGGTAAAGGCATCCTGTGCCGCCTGCCTCATGCTCTCCATAAATATGAGAAATGTATTCTTTTGGTGACTTGTAAATCCGCCTGTTGGCTTCTTCGATGAGCTCTCTTCGCGTGCCGAAGGTAAGCGCATCTGCCGGGCAGGTTTCCACGCAGGCCGGCTTTTCTCCCTGCTTCAGTCTCTCCCAGCAGAGACTGCATTTCTGAAGTTTGGGGGTTGCGCTATGTTCGAACTTCGGGATATCGAAGGGGCAGGATACCATGCAGTATCGGCAACCGATGCAGTTGGTATCCCAGGTCACCGGTCCTTCCTTCCTCTTTTCCATCGCCTTCACCGGACAAGCCGAAACGCAGCCCGGCTGATTGCAGTGCATGCATTGCGTCTTTGCAAACATCTCTCCCTTTGCTGTCGCGTACCGATTGACCACGGTCCGTTGTGTTTCCGTTGTCGATCGGTTTCTTTCAAATACCGTCGTATCGCTGATATCCGGGATCGGCAAGTTGTGGGTCTCGGCGCATGTCTGCTCGCAGGTTCGACAACCGACGCAGCGGGTGGTATCGACAAGGACCCCCATAAATTCCGTATTTGCGGGAGTTTCTGCTGCATCAACTCTTTTGGGCAACAAAGAACTCCCGGGGGCTATTCCTGCGATCCCCACTCCCAGACCCTTTAGAAAAGTTCTCCGATTGATTCCCATAAATAACTTTCTCCTCTCTGGTTACTGTTTTTTCTCTTTCTTGATTGAATCACCGCCATCGGCCATCGTGAGCCCCAACTGAGAACGGGAAACGACCGCTCGTCCTGTGCCGGTTTCACCCGCAGCAGCCTTCCTTTCCTGATAGCGGACGATCATATCCTTTCCCAAATAAGCAAAAAAGAAACCGACCGATGTCATCGCCCCGATGATCCAAAACAGGGGCATCGCCAACCCCAGCACCAAGATAACGATTAAGATGGTTGTACTCATGGCTTTTCCTCCTTTCTATTATTTTTTCCTCTTTGCCTATGATCTATCCAATAACTATGCCAACAGAGAAAATACCCGATAATCCGCCATTCTTTCCATTCAATATTTAACAATAGCAGACAGTTATACGAATCAATGCAAGAGGGCCACGCCGGTTCCTCAGAGTGATAGCCGGGGAGAAGTGTTAATATTCTTTACAGCATGTTGTTAATAATATGAATTAATGGATTAAAACCGATAGAAATCAGCTAAATCAGAGGTCTTTGAAATGTTAAAAATATTAACAGCCCTTATTGGCAAACAAATGGCCGGTTGCCTCATTGAGGAAGGTTACCGAAGGGGATGAATGATTTCGTGTTGACAAACCGAAGACGTATCGCTATACCGCTCACCCCGCGACTGAGGCCGTAAGGAATTGGGTGGATCTTAAATCTCTTTGGCGCTACAGGTATAGGCATGGGTATACAGGTTGGTTCGGCTGTTCCGATGCCTTGAATAACTCACAGTTTGGCGCAGGGCGGTTCATGATGTTTGGTTTTTACGCTAAAATATTTTCGACCGGCAGGATGGCCGTCCATCCGAACGTCCTTCCCTGTGAAGAGCGGATTGAAGTGATCGGAAAAAAGATTGACCGGAAAGTCGTCAGGCTCTTTCGCGGTTCACTTGCGATCCGCGCTGTGGATAGCGGATCCGATAATTCCTGCGAGCAGGAACTGACGGCTTTGAGCAACCCCTATTATGATGTGGAAAGGTTCGGCATCCATTTTGTGGCATCGCCGAGACATGCAGACATGCTGATGGTAACCGGCGCAGTTTCCAGAAATATGAGGGAAGCACTCGTAAAGACATACAATGCGACTCCGGAACCCAAAATGGTCGTTGCCGTAGGTAATGACGCGATAGATGGGGGAATATTCAGGGGATCGTACGGCGTATTGGATGGCGTGGATAAAGTCATTCCGGTGGATTTTGCCATTCCCGGCGACCCGCCATCGCCGACAGCGATCCTCTGCCATTTATTGAAAATTCTTGATGTAATCGATAGGAAGAAAAAGGATTCCGGCAGATCATGATTGCAAATGCGGTATCCTCACAATTCAGTTTTTTCGCATCGTTGCTGCTGTTCGCCTGTGGCGCCGCGGGTTCCTTGATCTTCAGGAAGAATGATGCGGCGGCTAATTTTTGCGGGAATGGTTTTGCCATTGCCGGATCCATTGCAGGTCTGATCGCTTCCCTCCTGGTGCTGATCTTTGATTCCTCCTTTGCCCGCGGCTGGAACTCTTCCCTGCCGCTTCTTTCCTTCAACTTCAATGTAGACCAATTGTCCGCGTTTTTTATTTTCATCATCTCCCTGATTTCCCTCTTCGCTTCCCTCTATGCCATTGGCTATGTTGATCATTTTTATAAAAAATATGATGTCGGCGTCCTGGGGTTCTTTTATAATGTCTTCATCGCCGGGATGATGATGGTGGTCAGCGCCGATCATCTCCTCTTCTTCCTGATCGTCTGGGAGGTCATGTCTCTTTCTTCCTATTTCCTGGTTACTTATGAGAACAAGGAAAAAGAGAATGTAAAAGCCGGATCGGTCTATTTCGTGATGACCCACATCGGCACGGCCTTTATCATGTTCTCCTTCCTGCTTCTTTATCAGGCTACGGGGTCTTTGGATTTTTCGGTGATCAAAGAAAATATCGTCCATATTCGACCGATCATTAAAAACATGGCCTTCGGGCTTGCCCTGGTCGGTTTTGGAACGAAGGCGGGCATGATCCCCTTTCATATCTGGTTGCCGGGCGCCCACCCTGCGGCCCCCACACATGTCTCCGCCTTGATGTCCGGGGTGATGATCAAAACCGGCATCTATATGTTTATCCGAATATTTGTGGACATGATGCCGGACGGTCCGGTCTGGTGGGGCATGGTCATTTTGACGGCCGGCGCGATCTCCGCGCTGCTGGGCGTTCTCTATGCGCTCACGGAGCATGATATCAAACGACTCTTGGCCTATCACAGCATTGAAAATATCGGCATTATTCTGCTGGGCTTGGGGAGTGCGCTGATATTTCTGGCCTTGGAAATGAAGCCGTTGGCCGCTCTTGGCCTTGTGGCCGCGCTCTTTCATACGCTCAACCACGCCATATTCAAGGCGTTGCTTTTTTTTGGCGCCGGTGCTGTGATTTATGAAACGCACACGAGAAATATGGAATCGTATGGGGGCCTCATCAAACGGATGCCGCAAACGGCTTTCTTCTTTCTCGTGGGCGCCATGGCCATTTCCGCGCTCCCCCCCTTTAATGGTTTTATGAGCGAGTGGCTGACCTTTCAATCTCTGTTCGCCGGCGTACGATCTCTCGATAGGTCGGTGCAGGGTGTGTTTATCCTTGGGGTCGGGGCTCTGGCGTTTACAGGCGGATTGGCGGCGGCATGCTTTGTCAAGGTTTTTGGTGCGACCTTTCTGGCAAGGCCAAGAAGCGAAGAGGCGCGTCATGCCGGCGAGGTTGCGCTTTCTTTACGCACAGGCATGGCCGCGCTTGCGGTTTTAAGCCTCCTTTTCGGGTTGTTTTCCGGAATGGTGGTCCAACTTCTTGCTGCGGTCGTTCATCGCTTACCTGTTTTTCATTCTACGGAAATGGCCTTCACGGCAAACGCGAACCTGTTCAAGTTCAACGACCAATTTGCGTCCGTTTCGCTGCCGCTTATTTTTGCAAGCCTGGCTTCCGTGACCGCCGCCGTCTGGTTTCTGGTGCATATTTTGACGAGGAACAGAAAGGTAAGGCGGGGATGCACCTGGGATTGCGGCACCCCTTTGACGCCGAGGATGGAGATCACCGCAACGGGATTCTCCCGTTCGATCATCACGGTTTTCCGCGGGATTCTTCAACCGACCCAGCAATATCAGGTCGAATATATGGATGCGGAGATCCGGTACTTTACAAAGGCGAACAGGATCAGGCTTGAGATCATGGACATTTACAGCAGCTATTTTTACAGCCCCCTGCAGGATCTGGTTGCGAAAGTATCCGAGTACGTAAAGCAGATTCAGGGGGGAAATATCAATATCTATGTCCTTTATATCTTTTTTATCCTGATAGCCCTATTGTTATTGGTGGTATAGAATTCATGAAACCGGCGGTCATCTGGACAATTCAAATCATCCTCATTCCGGTCTTATCGCCGCTGTTTGCGGGAATCATCCGGAAAATAAAGGCCGGATTTCAAAACAGGGCCGGAGCCGGAGTCACCCAGCCGTATTACGACATCTGGAAACTTTTCCATAAGGATGAGGTGATAAGCACAGATGCGTCCTGGATTTTTAAATTTGCCCCCTACATCATTTTTGCCATCACCATCGTGATTGGTGCAAGTGTTCCCCTCTTTACGTCCATTTTTTCCTATAATCTGCTGAGTG
Organism: uncultured Syntrophaceae bacterium; assembly: GCA_964433455.1. Taxonomy (GTDB): domain Bacteria; phylum Desulfobacterota; class Syntrophia; order Syntrophales; family UBA5619; genus UBA5619. Next base: position 24,558 of record CAYSSF010000020.1, on the reverse strand, counting down.
ATCTGCTGGTCGTTGTCTATTTGCTGGCGGTGGCCACTTTCTTTTTGGCCCTGGCCGGAATGGATACCGGCAGTCCTTTCGGGGGCTTTGCGTCCAGCAGGGAGATGACGCTGGCTGCTCTTGCGGAGGGCGGACTGATATCTTCCCTGTTGGCCTTGGCATTGGCCGCCCATTCCACAAATCTCTTTTCCATGGTTCATTCTGCATCGTCGTTGTCGATTTTTTCATTTCCCCCGGTGTTGTTGGCCTTTTTCGCGTTCCTGATCGCGATGCTTTCCGAAACAGCCCATTACCCCTTTGACAATCCGGCGACCCACCTGGAGTTGACCATGATTCACGAGGCCATGATTCTGGAATATTCAGGAAAAAGACTGGCGCTCATGGAGTGGGCTGCTGCCAATAAACAGTTGATTTTCCTTTCCTTAGGGGTAAATATGTTTTTCCCTTGGGGACTGACCGCTTCTGCGGAATGGACAGTCGTTTTGACAGCGGTATTCTTGTATTTATCGAAGGTCTTGATTTTAAGCCTGTTTGTGTCCGTATTGGAATCCAGTATGGCCAAATTCCGGTTTTTCAGATTGCCGGATCTGTTGCTGATGTCGTTTATCCTGAGCGTAATTGCCATTATCCTGATGATTTGAGGCGATCATGTCGAGCAACCCACACATTTTTTTTCTCCTGGAGGTGCTCCTCTTTGCATCGGTCATTTTTATGCATCTCTCCAAAAAGAGCTCTTCGGTGATTGCGTTGTATGTATTGCAGTCCCTGATCATCGCGGTGTTGTTGTTTGCATCTTCATTCGCGGAAGCTTCCTGGTCCCTGTTTCTGGTGGCGCTGGTGGTTTTTGTCGTGAAAGTGGTCGTTTCTCCTTATTTCTTTCATAGGCTTGTCAGTGAGAATCAACTGAAATTTACCGCCAGTTCTTATCTGAACGGGCCCATGACCCTGGTTACGCTGGCCCTTTTAACTGGGGTAACCTATTCCCGTTTTTTTCAGCCCTTGACGGTTCTTTCCAGGCAGAATGAACACACGCTGCTGTTGGCGGTGGCGATGATGCTGATTTCGGTATTTTTGATTATCAATCGCAAGGGGGCGTTGTCGCAGATGATCGGCGTATTGTCTCTGGAAAACGGCATCGTCTCCTTTGCCTGTTTGGCCGGGCTTGAGCAGACCCCCGGACTCCAGCTTGGCATTATATTTGATATTCTGGTCTGGGTGATCATTGCGACCGTCTTTGCATCCATGGTTTATAAACAATACGGATCACTCGATGTAACGGCAATGACCCATTTAAGAGAAGAATAAAACGATGGCATTATCCTTGATCATCGCGACGGCGTGCATTGCGTCCGCTCTCTCATTCTTTGTGAAAAAGAAAATGGATACGCTCGGCATGATTGCAATGATCGCATCCGCGGGGGAATTGACGGCAACGGTGATCGCCTCCGCGGGCGTTGTGAAAAATGGATCCTATGCATCGGCGGTCTATTTCTCCATCGATCCCCTGGGGGCCATTCTGCTGATCTTGGTGGCCGGAATCGGTTTTATCGTTTCCTGGTATTCCGTAGGCTATCTCAAAGCGGAGGTCGCCAAAAAAATCATCGGCTTCCGCCGGGTCAGGCAATATTTCATCCTGTTGCATCTGTTTCTTCTTGCCATGTTTTTTGCCATCATCACCCCGAATCCCATCATGATGTGGATTGCCATCGAAGCGACGACCCTGTCCACGGCTTTTCTGATCAGCTTTTACAACAAGCCGTCCGCGATGGAAGCGGCCTGGAAATACCTGATCATCAATTCGGTGGGATTGCTGCTCGGTTTTTTCGGAACGTTGCTGTTCCTGTATCCGGCGCTGCAGGCCGGACAGGAGGGCCTGATCACCTGGCAGTCCATTCGGGCCAATGTTTCAGGTTTTGATCCGTTTGTGGTGAAGATCGCCTTCATTTTTATCTTAATCGGATATGGCACGAAGATGGGGCTCGTCCCGATGCATACCTGGCTGCCGGATGCGCACAGCAAGGCGCCGGTTCCGATCAGCGGCCTGCTTTCCGGCGTGTTGCTGAACATCGCCTTTTTTGCGATCCTGCGATTCAAGACCGTGGTGGATTTGGCGGTCGGTCACCATTTCTCACGAGAACTCCTCATCTTTTTTGGAATCATCTCCATATTGGTGTCGGCGTTCATCATCTTCATTCAGAAAAATTATAAAAGGCTCCTGGCCTACTCGAGTATCGAACATATGGGTGTCATGGCTTTGGGGTTCGGATTCGGAGGGATCGGCGCCTCGGCGGCGCTTCTCCACATGATCTATCATTCTCTTGCGAAATCATTGCTATTTTTATCAGCGGGCCATATTTTTTTGAAGTTCAGTTCGACGAAGATTATCCGCATCCAAGGCGTCATGTCGGTCCTGCCGTTTACCGGGGTCTCCTTTATCGTCGGATTTCTGGCGATCACCGGCGTTCCCCCCTTTGGTATTTTCATTACGGAATTTACGATCCTGTCGGCAGGAATCCAAAATCATCCCGTAGTGACCATCCTGGCGCTGTTTGGTTTGACCCTTGTATTTATCGGATTCTTCAAACATACGATTGCAATGATGTTTGGAGAAAATGAAGCGGACATCCAGCGGGGAGAAGCGGGACCCCGGACGATGGCTCCCATCGTGCTTCTGGCGGCTATGTTGGCCATAACCAGTATTTATGTTCCTTCTTTCCTGGCACGGTTAATCCATGCGGCAAGTGCGGCTCACTGATATGGAACTGGACAAGATCATCGAAACCTATATTGCGCAGCGCCTTGGAATAACAAGGGAAGGCAATGTCGTAACGGTTCATGTCCCCGTTGAGCATATTGCAGCCGTTTGCAACGACCTCTATTTTGAATGCAACCTGCAACTGAAAACCCTGACGGCCACCGATGAGAGAGAACAGCAGGAAGGGTTCAAGATCTTTTACGTTTTCGGTATGCCGGGGGAAAATATTTTTGTGGTTCCCTTCATCCAGTTGAAAGACAAACCGGAATTCCCCTCCATCACCAGGGCCATCCACGCGGCTTCCGGCTATGAGCGAAAAATCAGATCTTTTTTCGGACTGGAACCGGTGGGACATCCCCGACCGCGGCAGCTTCTATTGCATGAAAACTGGCCGGCCGATGTTTTTCCGCTTCGAAAGGACTTCAACGGGCAGGAAAGGCCGGCAGAAGCCCATACACCTTATGAATTTCAGAAGGTTGAAGGGGAAGGAATTTATGAAATCCCGGTCGGTCCGGTTCATGCCGGAATTATTGAACCGGGACACTTCCGATTCAGTGTTGCCGGAGAGGAAATCATCCTGTTGGAAGCAAAACTGGGATACACACACAGAGGTATTGAAAAGCTTTTTGAGACGCTTCCCCTTGAAGAAAAGGTTCGACTTGCAGAGAGGGTTTCCGGAGATACCTCCTTTACCCATTCACTGGCCTTTTGTCAGGCGGTAGAAAAGCTGGCGGGCATGGAGATCCCTGACCGGGCAAAGTACCTGAGGGTCCTGTTTTCCGAATTGGAACGGGTGGCAAATCATTTCAACGATATCGGGTTTATCATGGCGGACACCGGCTACAGCTTCGGCGGAAGCCATGGCGCCCGGCTGAGAGAAATGGTGATGCAGTGGAATGAACGTTTAACGGGGAGTCGATTTTTACGCGGCGTGAACGCCATCGGAGGCGTTACCCGAGATATACCAATCGACGTTCAAAAAAAACTGCTCGCAGGCCTTGAGACATTGCGAACGGATTTCAATCAGGTTATTGAAATTTCGGAAAACAGCAGCTCCCTGTTGAATCGCTTGCAGGGAACCGGAAAGCTTGACGATCGGATCGCGCGGGACCATGGCGTGACCGGACTTGCCGGACGGGCGATTGGCCTGGAACATGACGCGAGAATCGAATATCCCTATGCGGCCTATGACCGCCTGCAATTTTCCATCGCGCTGGAAAAAGAGGGCGATGTCCGTTCCCGCCTTTATGTCAGAATCAAAGAGGTTTATTCCTCCATCGCCATTTTGCGGCAGGTTTTGGAAAAAATGGTCGACGGGGATATCCGCATTGCCGGGGAAGCAACGCTAAGACCGGACAGCCATGGAGTCGGCATTGCGGAAGGATGGCGGGGCGATATCGTCTATTTCGTTGTAACGAATTCCGCCGGCCGTATAACCCGGGTCGATGTGCGCGACCCCTCCTTCATCAACTGGACGGTCCTGGGGCATGCCGGAAAAGACAATGTGATTCCTGATTTCCCCTTAATCAACAAGAGTTTCAATTTGTCCTATTCCGGAAACGACCTGTAATCCTCCATTTCGCCATATTTGTTGTTGAGAAAAGCGGGTGAGTCTGTTAGCTTTCGCTCCATGAAGCACATTGTGATGGGAACGGCCGGTCACGTGGACCATGGTAAAACGGCGCTGATCAAAAGGCTCACCGGTGTGGACACCGATCGCCTCAAGGAGGAAAAGGAGCGGGGGATTACGATCGAACTCGGCTTTGCCTCCCTCTCCCTTCCCGGCGGGAAGACCCTCGGCGTCGTCGATGTCCCCGGCCATGAGCGTTTTGTAAAGAACATGGTGGCGGGCGCCGCCGGCATCGACATGGTGGCGATGGTCATTGCGGCTGATGAAGGGGTCATGCCGCAGACGCGGGAGCATTTGCACATCTGCACCCTCCTCGGGATCCGCAAAGGGGTTGTCGTGCTGACCAAGACCGATCTGGTGGATGGGGAGTGGCTGGAGCTGGTCCGGGAGGACGTCCGCGCGTTTCTCAAGGGGACCTTTCTCGAAACTTCGCCGATGGTTCCCGTTTCCGCCCTCACGGGGGCCGGTTTCGCCGAATTGCTTTCAGCCATCGAAAGGACGGCCGGCGAAGTGGAGGAGGGAGCCGATATCGGCCTTTTCCGCCTGCCCATCGACCGGGTATTCACGATGAAGGGGTTCGGCACCGTCGTTACGGGGACGTTGACCTCCGGCAAGGTGACGACGGGCGAGGAGGTCGAGATCTCCCCGCTCGGTCTCCGGACCCGGGTTCGGGGGACCCAGGTGCATAACCGGACGGTGGAAACCGCCGAGGCCGGGCAGCGGACGGCCATCAATCTTCAGGGGACCGACCGGGCGGTGATCGAACGGGGGTATCTCCTGACCGGACCCGGCGCCCTGAAGGTTTCGCAGCGTCTCGATTGCACGTACCGCCATCTGACCGCCGCCGGTCGGAAGCTGAAGAACCGGACCCTTGTCCGTTTCCATACGGGAACCAGCGAGATCATGGCGCGGGTGATTCTCCTTGAACGGGACGCGTTGGAATCGGGGGAAGAGGGCTTTGCGCAGCTTGTACTGGAGGCGCCCCTGGCCGTCGTGGCCGGGGATCGGTTTGTTGTCCGGAGCTACTCCCCCGCGACGACAATCGGCGGCGGCGTAATCATCGATCCGTTGCCTGCAAAACACAAACGGTCGTCGGCCGGGGTCCTGCGGGAATGCAAACTCCTCGCCGAGGGCGGGGATGCCGAGAAGACAGCCGTCATTCTGGAAAGGGCCGGGGTCGGGGGGATCACCGAAAACCTCCTCATCGTGCGGACCGGCATCCGCGGCCGGGAACTGCGACGGCTCCTGGAAGGGATGTTCTCCGCGAAGAAGGCCGTGCTGGTGAACCGGGAGGAGATGCGGGTTCTCTCTGCTCCGGTATATGAGGGCCTTCAGGCGGCGATCACCCGGGAGTTGCAGGCGTACCATGAACGGTATCCGCTGAAGGAGGGTCTTGCCAGGGAAGAGCTGAGGACGACGCTGGGGATGGGTGAGGGGGTTGGGCAGAAGATCTTCACGATGGCCCTCCGGGATCTGGAGAAGAGGGGCGATTTGATCGCCGAAAAGGAGATGCTTCGTCTCGCGGGGCACCGTGTCCGGTTGCAGGAGGAGATGGGGTCCCTTCGGGAGAGCCTCTCCGCCATCTACCGGGAGGGCGCTCTGGCGCCGCCGACGGTCCGGGAGATACTGGAGAGGTTTTCGGACCGGCAAAAAGAGCTCGCGAGCCTTCTCCAGGTGATGACCCGCGAAGGAGAACTGATCAGAATCAGTGAGGATCTCAACTTCCACCGGGATTCTCTGGAAAAACTTCGCGAGGCGTATCGGCAGCTTCTCGTCCGGGAAGGTGAGGCAACGCCGGCGAGTTTCAAGGGGCTCACCGGGCTTTCGCGGAAATTCATCATTCCGCTGATGGAGTATTTCGATATGACCAAACTCACCATGCGGACGGGCGATCGCCGGATTCTGCGCGAGAGGGAAAAATGACGAGGTCTATTTTGGTCAAGGAAGGGCGGGTGCGGCTGTGACGGAAAAAAAAATCTATGTCAAGGATATCAAAACAGGCGACAAGGTGAGAGAGATCTTTCTCGCGGCGGAGAAGAATCTTGCTTACTCCCAAAAGGGATCTCCCTATCTGAATATTCGTCTGAAGGATCGGACGGGGGATGTGGACGGGAAGGTCTGGGAAAACGCGATCACCTGGGACAAGGCCTTCAAGAAAGGGGATCTGATCCGCATTCAGGCGCGGGCGCTCAGTTTCAAGAACGCGATCCAACTGTCCATTATCGAACTGAAAAAGGTGGAGGATGCGGAGGTTGAACTGGCCGATTACTTCCCGGTCGCGAAAGGGGATCGTGCGGCGATGTTCGCAGAAATTCTTGCCTATTGCGACCAGGTGAAGACCCCTTGTCTGGCCGAGCTCCTGCAATCCTTTTTCAAGGATGAAAAGATTTCCGGTCTCTTCCGGAGGGCGCCGGCGGCCAAAGGATTCCATCACGTCTACATCGGCGGTCTTCTCGAACACACCCTTTCCGTCGTCCGGCTCCTCGACCGGGCGGCCGCCCATTATGCGGGGGTCAACCGGGATCTGCTGATCGCCGGCGGGATTCTCCACGATATCGGAAAGATCTACGAATTCTCCTTTGAACGGATCGTGGAGTACAGCGATCCGGGGCGTCTGGTCGGCCACATCGTCATCGGTGTGGAGATGATCGATGCCAGGATCGCGGCGATCCCTGATTTCCCGGAGCAGACGGCCATGGAACTCCGCCATCTGATCCTCAGCCACCACGGGGTCCTCGAATACGGCTCGCCGAAGCGTCCCAAGACGCTGGAGGCGCTGATCGTTCACTATATGGACGACCTCGACGCCAAGGTGAACGCCTTCCAGGAGACGATCCGCGAGGCACGCGACGAGGAGTCGGACTGGACGCCCTATCACCGGCTTTTCGAACGGTACATCTACAAGGGCCGGAAACAGAGCGACGAAGCGGCCGGGGACCCCGAACTCTTCGGAGACACGATGCCGCATCCTGTCTCCGGCTTTGACGCGGGGATAGACAGGGGTTGAAATCCTTTGGATGAAACCCTTCGGCGGGTTTTTTCAGTAGCGGAACACGGCGGCCAGATCGCTTTTATCCGGCATCTTCTCCGGAGAGAGCGTAAATACCGTCCCTCCATTCAGGAACGTCTGTATGGCTGCTATCTCCAGAAGATCTTCGCTCGCAGTCCCCGCCGCTTCATGCCTCTGGATCGCGCCGCTTCCCCAGTCGTACGTTCCCCACTGCTGGCTGCCTGATGCGATCAAAAGGAGACCGACCCGTCCGTGATGGGCGGCGGGAACGATCTCCCGGCTATCGGCTGAGGCCAGACCTGTTCCCAAGGATTGCCGGTACTGCGCGACGGCATCGTGTCCGGCCTTCTGAAAGTAGGGATTGACGATCTTCAGGGCCGCCTGGTAGAGGGTCTCAGCGCTGATTCCCTGCGGATTTCCCGGAATCCCCTCTTCGATCAAACGCGGATAGGTGTTGGCCTCACGATAGATGGGGAAGAGATAGTCCACCCCGGCGAGGACGAGCGGCGCCCGTTCGTCCCGGAGAAGGTCGTGTAGCCCCCGGTCGATGAGGCGGAAGTATTTCAAGAGGTTGTCTTTGGCGTCGTCGAGTTCCGCACCGTGCCCGGAGACCATCGTCGAATGGTCTCCGCCTCCCGCCGCGCCGGCCCGGAAGCGGATCTGTTTCCCGAGTTCATCGTACTGGAGCGCCTCGGCGAGACTTCCCGGAACCGATTCCAGTTCGATTTCCCGTATGTTCTTCCCCGTCCCTTCGAGGAGCCGGACCTCTTTCTGGCTGAGGGCGAGGAGATAGAACCGGTTATCGCCGCCGAGGAGCGGCAGCAGAGGCTTGACGTGAAAACGGTCGGCGACGACGATGAGTTCGGCGAAGGCCTCGGGGAGACAGTAGCAGCGGAAGAGATCCGCGGAGATAAAGAGCGCCAGGCCGTCGCTCTGCCGCCGCCAGAAGAGGACATTTCCCGGCAGCGCTTGTGCAGGTTCCAGCAGGGTCTTGATCTCCTGGGGGCGAAGACCTCCGGCCAGCAGCTTTTCTTCCGCGCTGCGCAGCAGGTTCTTGAACCGGATCTGGTTCTGCTGACTCTCGACGCCGGTGCGAAAGGCGGGCATAAAAATCGAAATGCACAATCCCTGATGTTTTTCGAGCAACGTCTTGATTTCATCGTGCGATAATGTATTCATTTGGCCGTCTTCCTCCCCATGGCCAATGAATATAGAATCTGTCCAAACAAAGCAAATCATTTCTTGCCCGTTTAGGCGGTACATGCTAAGGATTTCTCCCCCCCCGGCAGGTCCGTCATATACCCTTAGCAAGGGGTGGAAGTTGTGATAGAAGCCGCCCTCCTGATCGAACCATTTCCGCCGTTGTCTGATTTCTGCGTGCCGCCGGAGGAGAGGAAGAGGATCGGGATTTCGGTACGGTGATCGTTAAACAGGGGTGGCAAAGCGATGAGATGGGGTAAAGAGACCGGCGCTGTTTCCGGAAAAGGGGTTTCCGGTCTGAACTGGAGCGACTGGCAATGGCAGTTCGGGAACCGTATCCGCTCCATGAGGCAGTTGACCTCCGTTTTGCGGATGCCGGTCGCGTCACTCGCCCTGTGCGGACCTGTGCTCAGGGCCTATCCTATGGCGATCACACCCTACTATTTGTCGCTCCTCGATCCCGCGGATGAAAACGACCCTTTGCGCCGTCAGTGCTTTCCCGATTCCCGCGAACTGACCTTCTCTTTGGGCGGGGTTCCGGATCCGCTTGAAGAGGAGAAGGACATGCCCGTTCCCGGGTTGATCCATCGCTATCCGGATCGCTGTCTTACGATCGTTACCGGAACCTGCGCCGTTTACTGCCGGCATTGCAACCGCAAGCGGATGTGGCGCGCGGATGAGCCGGGAAGAACCCGGGAAGAACTGCAGACGATGGTCGATCATGTGGCGAAGACGCCGGCGCTCCGGGAGGTGATCGTCTCCGGCGGGGATCCTCTGCTGATTTCCGAGCCGATTCTGGATTGGTTTCTGGGGGCCCTCCGCGCCGTTCCCCATGTGGAGGTTCTCCGTATCGGGAGCCGGACGCCGGTTACGCTGCCGATGCGGATCACGCCGGAACTCTGTGCGATGCTGAAGCGCCACCGGCCACTCTGGTTCAATACGCAGTTCAACCATGGCCGCGAGATCACGGAAGAGTCGGCCAGGGCGTGCGAGATGCTGCTGGAGGCCGGGATTCCCGTCGGCAATCAGTCCGTCCTGCTGAGGGGGGTAAATGACAACGATGACGCGATGCGGGAGTTGCTCTACGGTCTCGAGAGGATCTCGGTCCGTCCCTACTATCTGTTTCAATGCGATCCGGTGCAGGGAACGGACCACTTCCGGGCGGAGATCGGGTCCGGCGTGGAGATCATGGAGCGGCTCCGGCGGAACATCTCCGGCCTCTGCATGCCCCGCTACGTTCTGGACTGCCCCGGGGGCGGCGGAAAGGTTCCCCTCCAGCCTTTTTCCCTGCCGCTGGTGAGCGGGAGCGGCGATAAACATTGTTTTGACAATGCGGGACAAATGGATTAGGAAATACGGCAGGATGTGCGGACGGAGCTCTGCCCATCCGGGAAGAGCAAAGGGCGGCGAGACGTTTTTTACCGAAGCGATTCGACAAGGAGAATGAAATCCCATGTACCAGGCCAGTGATCTGAGAAAAGGGTTGCGGATCAAGATCGACAATGATCCCTACCTCGTTACGGAATTCAATTTCGTCAAACCGGGCAAGGGACAGGCGCTCTACCGGTGCAAGCTGCGAAACATGATCAATGGAAATCAGTTCGAGCGAACGTTCCGTTCCGTGGATGTCTTTGAGGAAGCCGATCTGCAGGAAAAGAAGATGCAGTACCTCTATCAGGAAGAGGGGAAGTACTGCTTTATGGACAACCTGAGCTACGAGCAGGTTTTCCTCAATGAGGATCAGGTCGGCGAGGCTGGACAATATCGAAGCGGAGATTCTCTTCTTTGAGGATCGGCCGCTCGGCATCAGCTTGCCCAATTTCATCGATGTGGTCGTGACGAAGGCCGATCCCTGGGCAAAGGGCGATTCCGTATCGGGGAACACCAAGCCGGTCACCGTCCAGACGGGCTACCAGCTTCAGGTCCCCCCCTTCATCGAAGAAGGGGAAAAGATCCGGATCGATACCCGCAGCGGCGAATACCTGACCCGTGTCAAGGGATGAGATGAGACGTTTTCGAAATGTTTCCGGGAGCAGCAAGGTATGATCGTGGATGACTCCTGGAGGCTTATCGCCCGGGCGGATGCCTTGTGGTTGCGGGCCCGGACGATACAGGCCATACGCCGTTTCTTCCTGGATCAGAATTTCCTCGAAATCGAAACCCCTCTCCGAATACCGGCGCCGGCGCCGGAATCGCATATCGATGCCGTCGCCGCCGGAGCGTGGTTCCTGCATACATCCCCGGAGTTGTGCATGAAGAGGCTCCTCGCGGCGGGATATTCGCGGATCTTCCAGATCTGCAAATGTTTCCGCGCGGGGGAGAGGGGCGACCGCCATCTGCCGGAATTTACGATGATCGAGTGGTATCGCGCGGAAGCCGATTACCGGACCCTGATGGATGACTGCGAGGTCATGATCAACACGGTTGCCCGGGAAATCGGCTTCGACGGCGTCGTCTCCTGGCAGGGACGGAGGATCGATCTCGGCGCACCGTGGAAGAGGATCTCCGTTCGGGACGCCTTTGCGCGGTATGCCACGATCAGCACTGCCGAGGCGCTCGGCACGGATCGTTTCGATGAGGTCCTCGCCTGTGAAATCGAACCCCGGCTTGGCATGGAAAGCCCCGTTTTCCTGTATGATTATCCTGTGGAGCAAGGCGCCCTGGCGCGGGTGAAGGAAGGGGATCCGGGGAGCGTCGAGCGTTTTGAACTCTACATTGCCGGGTTGGAGCTGGCCAACGCCTTTTCCGAGTTGATCGATCCCGGGGAGCAGCGCCGGCGTTTCGAGGAAGCCTCCCGTGACCGCCTGCGCAGAGGCAGCCCTGTCTATCCCATGCCGGAACGCTTCCTTCAGGCCCTTCCCCGGATGTCCCCCTCCGCAGGCATTGCGCTTGGCGTCGACCGCCTCGTCATGCTCCTCACCGACAAGTCCCGGATCGATGATGTGGTCGCTTTTACACCCGAATCGCTGTAATCTCCTGCCTTCCGTCCTGTTTGGCACCGGCCGGGCGAGTTCATCGTTCCTTGACAAGCCGGGTCTTTTCCGTTAGAGGTAGTGCCATCTTTTTCATCTTTGATCATAAAGGAGATTGAACGTGCAAGAAGCGTCGTCCATTGCCGCGATGAATCTGGGGGGAAATTTTCATGGTTCTCTTTTTGACATGGTCGTTCACGCGGGATTTGTCGTGCAACTGGTTCTTCTGCTCCTCTTCTTCTTCTCCGTCATTTCCTGGGCCATTATCCTGATGAAGTACGTCAATATCCGGAAAATCCGGAAAGAGAACGCCGCATTTTTGAGTGTTTACATGAGGAGCACGAAATTATCGGAGATCTTCCCCGAGGCGAAAAAGTTCCAGAATTCGACGCTGGCGGAAGTTTTCCGGGGGGGGTATACCGAACTCGTGAAGATCACCAGAGCGTTGCGGGGAACCCCGGCGGTCAGGGACACAGTGGAGTCGGCTGCTCCGGTTCTGGAGATCGGGGGGCTCGATAATGTGGAGAGGGCATTGAACCGGGCCTGTGGAACGGAAACGATCAAACTGGAGGCAGCCCTCGGATTTCTGGCAACCGCCGGAAGCGCGAGCCCCTTCATCGGCCTGTTCGGAACCGTCTGGGGGATCATGGACACCTTCAAGGAGATCGGCGCCCGCGGTTCGGCGACGCTGGCCGTCGTGGCGCCGGGGATCTCGGAGGCGCTGATCGCAACGGCGGCGGGTCTCGCAGCCGCCATCCCGGCGGTCATCTTCTACAATTACTATCTGAACCGGGTCAAGGGCATGACCCTCGAAATGGACAACTTTGCCTCGGAACTCCTGAATATTGTTGAACGGTTTTATATAAAGTCCTAATGGGCCATGAGATATTCAAAACGCAGAAATAACCATGACGACCGGCCGATGGCGGAAATCAATGTCACGCCCCTTGTGGACGTGATGCTGGTTCTTCTGATCATCTTCATGGTGACGGCGCCGATGCTTCAGATGGGGATCGATGTCAACCTGCCCCGCGTCAAGGCAAAAAGCGTCGATGTCGCAGAGGAAAAGCTGGTGCTGACGATCAATGGCGCCAAGGAGATCTTCATCAACAAGAGCCGGACGCCGCTTCGTGAGCTCGGCATAAAACTGCAACACATTTTCGCGTCGCGGATCGATCGCGAGGTCTATATGCGGGCGGACCGGAACGTTCCTTACGGATTCGTGGTCGAGGTGATGGCCGAGGTGAGAAAAGCCGGCGTGGATAAATTGGGGATGATCACCGAACCGCCCGAGGAACGAAGATGATGTCTGAACGGGCAGACGGAGAGAGAAACGGGCGCGGCCGCCTGAACGTGATGATATTCATTTCCCTGCTGTTCCATGCCGTGGCCCTCTCCCTCCTTTTCTTCACCCCTTCATTTCCGTCGCCGAAACTGACCTTCGGACCGGTCTACAGCGTCGCCCTGGTGAGCTTCTCCGCAAAGTCCCCGGAACGGAAAGATGCTGCGGCAGGAGCGAAGGAACTCATGGAAGCGGGCCGTTCCGAGACGGTCCTCAAGAAACATCTGGAAGCAGGACCGGTCATTCCCATCCGCCGCCTGGAGAGCATCAAGAAGCCGGACCGGACCCTGGAGAAGGCGATGGAGGAAATCCGGAAGCGTGCCGCTGCGGCCGGGCCGAACTCGAAACCGCTGACAAAGGCTGATTCCAACGCAAAGGCCATTCCGGACGGCGGGGCGATGTCGGACGCAAAGGCTGCCACGGCGTCTCCACCCTCCGCCGGCGATGGCGACATGGACGCGAAGATCCGCGCCTACTATGCGATGATCTGGTCCCGGATCAAGAGCGGCTGGGCGCTTCCCGCTGGGATTCTGCCGGGAGACGCGCTGGAAACGGTGATCGATGTAACCATCCTCCGCAGCGGGACGGTTACCGATGTGAATTTTGAAAAACGGTCGGGGAACCGCTTTTTTGATGACTCCGCCATGAAGGCGATCCGGAAGGCGAGTCCCTTCCCGCCGCTGCCGGCATGGGTCGGCGAAGCCAGCCTCGGCGTGGGAATCCGCTTTCATTCGTCTGAACTGGGGTCCTGAGGGCTGTGTTGGAAAGGGATGTCTGCATGCACAAACTGAAACTTCCTGCGGTAGTAGCCCTGATCTTGCTGTTCTACACCCCCCCCGTTTATGGAAAGGTCTATATCGATATCGATTCCCCCTCTTTCCGACAATTTCCCATTGCCGTGGCCGATTTTAAGCCCCTCCGGCCCGTTCCGGATCATGAAAATCTATCCCGGCTGTTTACCGACACGCTCTCTTCCGACCTTGCGCTGACAGGCTACTTTCAGCTTCTGAATCCGAAGGCTTTCCTCGAGGATCCAAAACAGGCGGGAATCACGGCGCAAGGCACCCGGTTTGAAGACTGGACGGTGATCGGCGCCGAATATCTGGTCAAGGGGGGATTTCAAACGGACGGTCGCGAGTTGGTCGCCGAATTTCGATTGTTTGACGTGGTGCGGGGCGAACTTGTTGTCGGGAAAAGGTATGCCGGAAAGTCCGGGGATCATAACCGGATGGTCATGCAGTTTCTCAACGAGATCCTTCTGGCCCTGACCGGGGAAGCGGGTCTGTTCGACACGCGGATCGCCTTTGTCAGGAAGAACGCCGCCGCCGCGGAGATCTATACCATCAATTTTGACGGTTCCGACTCCCGCCGGATCACAAACTTCAACACGTTGACCCTCTCGCCGCGGTGGTCGCCGGATGGCCGGCATCTGGCATTCACCTCCTATAAGGAAGGCAACCCGGACATCTATCTCCAGGATCTGCAGAGCGGCGCTACGCGAAAGATCGTTTTCTATCCGGGGCTGAACCTTCCCGGTTCCTGGTCCCGCGACAGCAAAAATCTCCTGGTGACCCTCAGCCGGGATGGGAACCAGGAGATCTATGACATGAACGTGGAAAACGGCCTCCTGCGGCGCCTGACGCGCGATTTTTCGATCGATGTTTCTCCCGTCCGTTCCCCGGATGAGCGGCGCATTGCCTTCGTCTCCAACCGCAGCGGCTCCCCGCAGATCTTTATGATGGATGACGACGGCGCCAATGTACGGCGGCTGACCTATCTTGGCAACTACAACACCTCTCCCGCTTGGTCGCCGAAGGGGAAAAAGATCGCCTATGAGGGTTCCGTCAACGGCCGCTTTCAGATCTTTGTGATCGACGCGGAGGGTGGCGAGCCCCAGCAGTTGACCTTTGACCAGGGCGACCATGAATCCCCCTCCTGGTCGCCGGACGGACGGTATCTCGCCTATAGCGTCCGGGGATACGGTCGCAACCGAATTGAGATCATGAATGTGGGGGGGCAGGGTGCAAGGGTTCTCTATCAGGACAATGACGTCAGCCAGAGCCCTTTCTGGTCTCCCCATCTGCGCTGATTTAAAATAGATCCCATTTTCCGGTTGATTTTTACGGGTAGTAGTGGTTTATAGGTGGGCATGGATTTATTTGGCCTCTGAAAAGATTGATTAAAGAAAGGAGAACGATGATGAAAAGAAGTTGGGGATCGGTTGGGCTGGTGGCCCTGGTTTTAGCTCTTTCCGTTTTGTGGATGACCGGTTGTGCAAAGAAGGCGACCCTGCAGGAAGGGTCCATGGTTACCGAGGAGAAGAAGGCGGTTGTCCAGGCGCCGGCGGAAATGGCGCCTGCGCCAACACCGGAGAGCAGGGCGGTTAGAGATCGGGCGGTGCAGGATCAGGCCCTGAGGGATCAGGCCCTGAGGGAGCAGGCCCTGAGGGACCAGGCGGCGCGGGAAGCGGCCGAGAGAGCCGCCAGGGAAGCGGCGGAGAAAGCGGCCCGGGAGGCGGCGGAAAAGGCGGCCAAGGAGGCGGCCGACAGGGCGAAGATGGAAGCCAAAGAGCGAGCAGCGGCAATCCTCAAGGAGCTGCAGATTCCGGACATCCGCTTTGATTTCGACAAGTACAACCTCAAACCCGAGGCCCAGGAAGCGCTGAAGAAGGGCGCCGCGGCGTATCTGAAATACAGGGATTACAAACTCGTGGTCGAAGGTCACTGCGACGAGCGCGGCACCGCCGAATACAACCTCGCGCTCGGGGAGAAGCGGGCGACCGAAGCTGCGAAATACCTGGCCGATCTGGGCATCGAAAAGGAAAGAATCAAAACCATCAGCTACGGCAAGGAGATGCCGTTGGATAAGGGCCAGAACGAAGAGGCGTGGGCGAAGAACAGGCGGGCCCATTTTGTCATTTTCCCGCCCGTGAAGTAATGTTATTCTGAGAAGGACGTCCGGTTGGTCCCGCCTTGAAGCGGGACCAACCGGACGCTTGTGTTTGTTCTCTCCGTACAGGTCCGGTTCCGTTTCCCTGTCCGGTATTAATAAGGATTGCAGAGGAAAAGAATCATGCGAAGGCATCGGTTCATCGTTTTTTGCATTTCGTTCCTGTCCTTGGCGGGTTGTGCCACGACGGACGATCTGCGACGGGTTCGCGGCGATCTTGCCCGGCAGATCCAGGTGACGGATGAGAAGATCGTCTCCGTGGAGCAGGGATTGGCGCCGCTGAAGGATGGACTGAGGCATGAGCTGAGGAATGAGCTGAGGAATGAGTTCAAGGGCGAGTTGAAGGTTGAAATCGAGGGGGTGCGTAAAGAGATTGCAAAAACCAATGAGGCGATCCCGCGGCTCAGAGGAAATCAGGCGGAGGGACGCGCGGAAATCACTGAAATCCGAGAGCGGCTGCAGCAACTCCGGGGGATGATCGACGGTCTCCGGAAGGATTTCACCACTGCCTCCCTGAAGACGACCAAGCGGGACGACGAGGAGAAGATTCTTCGTGAGAAACTGGACATCCTGACCTTCAAAGTCAGCTTTATCGAAAATTTTCTGGGGATCGGCAAGAAGGATGAGCCGGCGGCCGAATTCCCGGCGGAGAAGGGCAGGGAACAGGCGCCCGCGGCAAAGGATGCTGCCGGCGGCGTTGTGAAGACGGACAAAGAATCCCTCTATACAGCAGCCTACGGGCTCTTCAAAGAGGGTAAGTATGAGAAAGCCCGTGAATCTTTTGAAAAATTCCTTCTGCAGTACCCCAATACGGAATTTTCCGACAATGCCCAGTTCTGGGTCGGAGAGTGCTATTATTTCGAGAAGAAATATGAAAAGGCGATTGTTGAGTACGACAAGGTGACCAGAAACTTTCCGGAAGGAAACAAGGTTCCCTACGCCCTCCTGAAGCAGGGCCTTTCTTTCCTGAATTTGGGGGATAAAGCGAGCGCAAAACTTCTTCTTCAGCAGGTTGCCAAAGATTTCCCCAATACAAGTCAGGCTCGGATCGCCCGGGCGAAGCTTCTCGAAGTGAAGTAATTTACAAAATTATTCATTTGATAAGACATTGCTTTTGACGGATCGAAGTCAACGTCTCAGTAGTTTACTTTGTCGATGCCTTTCAGCCCCAGGATATTTCTAGCCTCATCGGAAGATGCCGGTTGAGCGCCTAACTCTTGTGCGATTCTGACCATTTTTTCCACTGGGTCGGCATTACTTTTGGCCATTTTGCCCTTTTCCAGGTAAAGATTGTCCTCCAATCCAACACGACAGTTTCCGCCGATGAGGAGTGACTGCGTACAAATCGGGAACTGGGCGCGACCGGCCACGCAGACGGAGAACACAAACTCGCCGATTTGTCGGCGGGCGTAGTCTACCAAAAATAAAAGATTTTCCGGGCTGGCGGTGATTCCCCCCAAGACGCCCATGACAAACTGGATGTAGACAGGTTTTTTTAGATAGCCAGCCTGTATCATGAAGGCAATGTTATTCACCATCCCGGAATCGTAAATTTCAAGTTCCGGTTTTGTTCCCGTTTCGTTGAAAACGGCGCAGTATTCACGCATCGACTTGAACGTATTGGCGAAAATATAGTCTTCGGTCATGGCGAGGTATTGCGTTTCCCATTCATATTTCCAGGATGGATAGCGCGGAATTACGGGGAAGAGTGCAAAATTCGTCGAGCCGGCGTTGAAAGAGGCCAACTCGGGCCTGTAGAGGGAGACGGGCGCTACGCGCTGTTCTATGGTCATGCCGAGCCCGCCGCCGGTGGTAATGCAGATCACGATATTGCAGCGGCTCTTGATGTTCGTGATGATTTCCTTGATGATGTTGACATCGGGCGTCGGTTGTCCGGTTTCCGGATTGCGGGCATGAATATGGCAGACGGCCGCTCCCGCTTCATAAGAACGTACGGCCTCATCGGCAATCTCCCATGGCGTGATGGGAAGATACGGCGACATGGTTGGGGTATGAATGCTTCCCGTAATGGCGGCGGTGATAATCACTTTGTCATTCATTCTTTTCTGCTCCTTTCTAATTTTGTCCTATAAATTCTCCTGAGTAATCCCCCGGCTCTGCCGGGGGATTACTCATAGAGTTTGACAATTCCGAGAATATAAGAACCTATCCGTAAAAAACGTTTTTCAATGATTAACAGTTTATAATCAGATAACATTTTTTGATAGTATAAAATTAGTTAATTCCTTGCGGGGCCTTTGTTGAGGATTTTCAGCCGGGTAGCCCACCGCCAGCAGGGCAACTACCAGCATGTCCGCAGACAAATCTAAAGCTTTGGCTATCCCTTCTTCGTCTATCCTTCTCATCCAGCAGGTACCCAGGCCAAGGGCAGTGCCCATCAACACCATGTGTTCCACAGCAATGCCAAGATCCAGGTAAGCAAGGTTCAATATTCCATTCCCTTCAGAAACACGGTTCCACCAAGCCCAGTAGCCCGCAACATTTTCCGGATCTAATACCATACCTTCCGCCTGTGCTAACTCTTTTACGGCAGACTCGGTTTCCTTGGTTGAGTATGTCCTCATGTCAGCACAGCAAACTATGCAAAGGGGAGCTTCGAGGACGAACTTTTGTTTTATCGCTCCTGATCGGCTTAATTTCTCTTTTATGAACTGATCAGATACGATATAGAAGCGTGACGGCTGGCGGTTGCTGGCCGATGGAGCCAACCGCGCCGCTTCCAGCATTTTTAAAATTAGAGGTTCTGGCACTGCATCCTGTTTAAACCGGCGGATGCTCCTGCGATTTGCCATTAATCCGTATAATATCGAACCATAATCCATTTTAGTCCCTCCTCAAAATACCGTAATTGCGTCATAATTAAAGCAGTATTTTCCAATAATTGGTCGCTTTTCTTTCCGACTCAGGGCTTGGTCGACCCGCGCCCGGCGGCGAGCTCAAGCGCCGCCTACTCGAGAGCCTGTCCCTTCGTCTCAACTCCGATTAACGCCACGACCGCCGCCGCAATCCAGTAGCTGAGCGCAAACATAACGAACACCGCGTATACGGACTGCGCCGCCACGAGGAATCCGACGGCGATCGGCGCCAGCATGGCTCCGATACGTCCCGCCCCGCTGGCCCAGCCCACCCCAGTGGAGCGCGCGTGGGTCGGATACAGCTCGGGCGTGTAGGGCGCGATCCCGCTGAACCCGCCGTCGTGGAAGAACGCGAGAAGATAGCCGACGAGGATCAATCCAGCGAGATCCTGCTGCCAGCCGAACACCAGCAGCAGGACTCCGGCGCAGAGCCCTGAACCGATGATGACTGGCTTGCGTCCCAGCCGGTCGACAAGGGTCAGCATCACAAGTCGACCCGTCACCCCCGCGATCTGGAAACCCATCATGTAGAAGAAGACGGTCGCCTGGGGGACGTTCGGGAACTTCGTCAGCAGCGTCGGCAGCCAGAGGATAAGGCCGTAGTAGGGGAAGGCCCAGAAAAACCAGAGCGACCATGCAACGACCGTCCGACGCCGGTAGGTCCGCGAGAAAAGCTCCGCCGCTGGCCAGCGTCTCGCCACGACGAGATCGGGGGTCGCCGTGACGTCGGGCTGAGTGACCGGCGGCGGCGTCTCCCTTGCGATCCAGGCGATCGAGCGCTCGGCTTCGGCCAGCCGGCCCTTGGCAATCAGAAAGCGCGGCGTCTCCGGAACCACCCTTCGGAACACCAGGATGAGCACAGCGGGCACCACCCCTATGAGTAGGAGTCCACGCCAGCCGAACGCTGGCATCACGAGGGCAGCGATACCCGCTGCCAGGAATCCACCGATCGGAAAGAAGATCGCACCGAGCGCCAGCAGGGCGCCGCGCCGCCGCGCGGGCAGGTATTCGGCCATAACGGCCGTGTCGATGGGAATGAACCCGCCGATGCCAACCCCGGTGCAGAACCGGACCGCTGCAAATTGCATGACGTTCTGCGCAGCGGCGCCGAGCCCGCTAAAGAAGCTGAAGATTGCGACCGTGAGCTGGAACCCGGCGCGCCGACCGATGACATCTGATAGCGTACCCAAAACGTACGTGCCAAAAAGCATTCCGAACACCGTGGCCGAGATCACAACCCCGAGCGCCTGCGGTGTGAGCGACCACTCGCGCATGATCTCCGGCGCGATGAAGGACACCATCAGGAGATCGAAGGCGTCGAAGAGCAGCCCGGCCGCGCAGACGCTGAAGACGAGCCAATGGTTCCTGTTGAGAGGCAAGCTATCGAGCCACGCCACCAGTTGGCGCGCGCGCGCCCCGGCCTCGCTACTCTTTTGTTCTCCATCTTCAGTTACGCAACATTTGTTTTTGTCCATATTTTACCCCTCCTCATTAGACCTAATACGGGCCATTAAATTTAAAAATATCATGGGATGTTACTATGCGCTCACGATGCTTGCGCTCCGCCATCCTCTGAAAGAATCCATTGAATGTTGCTGTGCAATCAGAGACCAGGTAGGGATTGAAGTCCTTGCTCAATGCGGTCCGTAATGTTTTTACCGGACATTGATCAGTCGCAAATCCACAGATGAACAAATTCTTGATCGCGTGGTTCTTCAAGATTTGCTCCAGCCTGCTTTCAAAAAATGCATCGAACGCTTTCAGGTTGTAATATTCGCGTTGCGCAATAGGATCGCCTTCATCGAATAGACCGGGCACTATCTCTGCTTTCCAGGTATCTTTGGTAAATATCTGGCCAAACGTTAGGTGTGCCAACCAACCCTTCTTGTTATGGGTGTCAACCACTAGTGGCGCGTGAATGATCGTGATGCCATTCTTTCTGGCTTTTGCTACCAAGTGCTGTGTATTTCTGATGACATTCCTTGAGTCCAGTTGATGTTTGATCAGCCAATTAAACAGACCCTTCTCTGTCCACTGTTTTTGAAATTCAACAAGAACGAGTGCGGTTTCACTTTTCTGGAATTGCATTGACGTTTCTCCTTGGATTATCTGGCGGTCGCAAACTCAAACGACGCTATAAGATTCAATTGCGTTGACCAATACCGTTTGCTTCGATTACGGCGGCAAGCTAAGCATAGGCCTCCCGATCAAATACCTTGAAATCATGGCCCGGCAGCACAAATGCATTCAAGTCCCTGATCTTCTTCAGGCTGGTATAGTAATCTCTCAAATCGACATAGATGCCGCCTACGACAGGTGGTTCCTTTTCCATACAGGCAAAAAGTCCGACGGTGTCACCGCTGATGAAGTACTTTGTTGAATCCACTTCTACCAGCACACCCTGCAGACCAGTGGTGTGGCCAGGTGTATGGAGGACCTTGACCCCCGCAACAATCTCATGATCTCCAACCACCGGCTTAAAATATGAGGCATTCACCACATCAGCCAGATAGCCTCCGGCGTGCAACGGAAGAGGATTGCGTGCAGAATGCAATTCCTCCTCCTGGACAAAAAACTGGGCTTGAGGAAAATAGATGTTGCCACCGCAATGATCCCAATGGAGGTGCGTGTTGATCACAATGTCAATATCTTCGCAACGAACGCCGATTTTCCCCAAGGCGTTCTGAATCGTCTGTTCAGCTCTGCGGGTATAGGGCTGCCAGTGAGCTGCCAGTTCCGGATCTACCCCGCCGGTATCGACCAATATCCTTTTGCTGGCGCCCTCTATGTACCAGGCGATCAAAGGCACCTCCAGGATATTGAAGAGCTCCGCAAATTCAAAATAAAATTGGATTTTAGGTCTGGTGATCTTGCCAAGATCCAACGGATGAATCCTGATCGACGTCATTTTTTCTCCCTTCTGTCTACTGATAATGTGCTGAGAACTTCGGATTTGACGAAGGCATAACCTTCCATCAGCCGCCTGGCGGTCCGGTTGACCGAAATCCGCGAAAATTTCACCTTTCCGGCCCTTTCTTCGGCCGTTACCTCCACATCGGCGATCCCCGCCGAATGGCCGAGACGTATCCTGCCATTTTCGGTGACGGCCGGTGAGACGATTTCCTGAACCACCGTACCCGGGATCATCGCCGCCGCGCCGCAGCAGTTTGTCTGGGACGCGGCGTAGGTTTTATGCATCGCTCCCATGAAGATCATGCGTACCAGGAGGTCCGCGTGGGCCGCTGGAACAGTACCGCCGGTGACATGGTTGATGTAGTCGGCGGGTGGGGCCACATAAGTCAGAAAGGCCATTTTGCCGATTTTTGCCGTGGCCGCCGCGGCGATGGCCTCGCATTTTCCCAGCAACTCCCGGTCGGAATCCACCTGCTCCGGGGTTTCCGAACCCAGGAGTCCTATGTCTGCGGCCTTTACGAAAACACCCGGATTCCCGACATCCACGATCGACACCTCAATCCGGCCCACGCCATTCACTTCCAGTGTGTCTCGCGGGAAACCAGTCGGAAGTACGTCGCCTGTATTGGCTCCAACCGTATCCGCCCAGTTGAGTTCAATTTGAGCGCCGCTTCCGGGCACCCCATCGATGACATAATCACCCGTAACCTTCACCACGCGAC
Source organism: uncultured Syntrophaceae bacterium (assembly GCA_964433455.1). GTDB lineage: Bacteria > Desulfobacterota > Syntrophia > Syntrophales > UBA5619 > UBA5619. Next base: position 2,189 of record CAYSSF010000020.1, on the reverse strand, counting down.
CAGGCGTGGGAACCACCGCTTCAATTATCCGACCGATGTTCCGACTGTGGATGCGGACCCTGGTAAGTCCGTCTTCCGGCCGTACAAAACCTTCCTCTATTGCGTACGGTCCCACCGCGGCAGTAATGTTGCCGCAAACCGCACCGAAGTAAACGGTGGGGGAAAGGATGTCCACCTGTGCAAAGTCGTAATCCACATCCGCATCCGGTCTTGAAGGTGGACCGATGACGGCCAATTTGGATGTCAGAGGATCAGCTCCTCCCAAGCCATCGATCTGCCGCTTATCCGGACTGCCGAAAATGGCGTTAATCACGCGATCCCTCCGCGCCGACTCCGCTGGAAGATCATATTCTTTGATGAATACGGCCTTGCTTGTACCGCCCCGGTAGAGTACAACCGGGACCCTGAACATATCCGTTCGATGCTTCATAACACCTCCTTATCGGTCCGCACGTGTCGGTTGCGGTGGACCAGGTCAATCCTGGAATCTTTGCAAATCATCACCGTAGCAGGTCGGCAAGCTTGGAAAGGTCATCCAGGGATTCCAGGTTATGCACCATGTCGATGATCAGCTCCCGGCGCTTGGCGTCAAAATGGTCTTTAGTCAGATGGTGGAACTTGATGAGAAGGTCGTCCCATGAAACCGGATTTTCCGGATCACCCTTGGGATAATCCACATGGGACTCCATAATATGACCATCCTTCAATGTGGCGATCACTGTAGCCGGGTAATAACGGGGATATGCCTCATCAGCGGCCGGATCGACTTCGGCTGTAATCCTATCCGCCAAAGCGAGAATGTCCGGGTCGGTAAACGTTTCTGGTTTAAACTCATTCACGCCGGTTCGCTGCTTCACGATACTGAGGGCAATCACATAGGGAAGGCTGAACTGCGCGTCCACATGGGTTTGTGGGCGGTACTTGCGCTCCTTGGGATCCATAAGTGCAGTCATCGTCCAAGTGCTGACTTTGGCCAAGATGCGCTCCACGTTATCCGCCCGGACGCCCTGCTCGTAGAGATCCATCGCACAATCAGCGACCGGCCCGGCAAAACGGCAACAGGCGTGTACTTTGATACTGGTGTCTTTCATCTCCCACTTTTGGCCAAGGTTTACGGTTATTCTTCCCAGATCATAGATGTCCTTGTAGGAATAGGCACGGACAAAGCCCACCTTCCCTTCGTATATCGTCCTGGCCCCCACGAAATCCTGCTGGGCCAGCGATGCGCAAATGATACCCGACATGGCCGGCTGGCCGGCCTGGATCGGCTTCTGCCAAGAACCCTCTGTGGCCCATTCCAGTGTGCCGGCGGCGAAGCTGCCACACAGTCCCAGCGCCCAGGAGGTTTGACGCGCGTTAAGACCCAGGATCATAGCGCTGCCAAGGGCCGCGCCAAAGACGCCACAGGTGCCGGTCGGATGAAATCCCTGGTAATAGGTTTTCCCCAGAAAGGCTTCACCTGTCCGGATCATAACCTCGAGCCCCAAGATAAAGGCGCGCATGAAGTATCGGCCCGGCACCCGAAATTTTTCGCCCAAAGCGAAAACGGCCGGAAATACGGAGACGGACGGGTGCATGGTACCTTCCCGGTGATCGTCGTCGTAGTCGTAAATATGGCCCATGGTGCCGTTGATAAAGGCCGCATTCATAGGCGACGTCTTAAAGCCCTTGGCAAAAACAGAGGCCACCGGATCGCCTCCCTGTTCCTTCATGACCGTGGTCACCGCATCGGCCTGTTTCTCCCGGCTGGCCCGAACCGAACATCCGATTACGTCAAGGACATAATATTTGACTTGCTCGGTTATGTCTTGAGGCAGGCCCTCATAACTTGTGCTGATTGCAAATTCAGCCAGTTGCTCCGCTATTGATTTATCCATGACAACCTCCTGCTTGTTTAACCGCGTCGATCTTTTATTGTTTGGCGATTCTGGCACGATATGTTCTTGCGTTTCACGCGATCTGGAAACACAAACCGTTTCAGGACCGCACCCCCGTCAACAACCCTTGGCTACTCCGACCGAACCGGACGCCAGTTTCACTTCGAGCCTTTTGTACTCGTCCAAGCCGAGAAAACTGTTAAACTGATCAAAAGAGGTGTTCATGCTTCCGGAAAGTGCGAAACGTCCTTCACTTTTAACCCTACAACGATACATAAAGTTCAGACTCCAATGCAGCCAGTTTCCGTTTCC
>CAYSSF010000019.1:0-30270 GCA_964433455.1 uncultured Syntrophaceae bacterium | reverse complement strand
ACATTCGAGGATGATCTCCTCGACGAAGAGCCGGGTCACCGGCAGGTTGACCGGCCCGACGGCCACCAGCCGCCCGGCCTTCTTGCCGTGGAACGCCGCGAAGCCCGTCGTCTTCTCCGCGCGGTAGGCGCGCAGGATCAGATCGAGAAACGCAGCCTCCTTTTCTTCGATCTGCTTGCGATGCTCTTCTTCACGCAGGTTCGGGTTGACGCCGATGTAGTGCTACCGCTCGTACTTGCCCAGATTGAGGATTTCAAAGGCTCCTCCGGATCGGATGTAGCAATGATCAAAAGATTTACCACGTAAATGCACTGGCTTAACTTTACTTTCTTTCACCAGAACAAACAGCAGGGCATGACCGGCGTGATCAGCAATCGCATGGTCTATCGAAACAGGAGGATCGAGGGCATCACGACCGAGATTTGCCAACTGACCGACAATGGATTCAGCCTCCAGTTGCTGGACGCCTCTTGGGGTAGCCGTCTGATTGTCGATGCCAAATACGAGGATACCGCCATTGGGATAGTTGGCGAATGCTGAAAGGTGCTGGGTCAATCGGTCCTTCTTTGGGGAAAGGTTTTGTTTCCAATCTAATTCATTGGGCTCGTGTGGCACCGGTCCAAGACTGGCTTCGAGCGCCTTTATCGCTGAGATGAGCCACTTCTTCATCGTTCGCCTCTGCCGCCAGGAGTGAAGTAACAAGTAGCTGTATTTAAATATCTTCTCTTGTTCTTCCGTTTTCAAGTGAAGTAAAAACTTCCTATTTCAAACCTTCCATGATGCCCTGAAATGCTATCTTCCACCGGTAACTTTTGCTACCCCTCACCTGTTTGACATGGATGGGCTTTCGGTGATCATGTCCCCGCTTTTCTGGGTAGTTTTCTGGGTAGTCCCTCCAAGTTGAATCGCCGTCAATCTCCTCTCACTTCCCAGTGTCCGCCTTTCTTGGGACCAACACACATTTCTTGCCTTCGTTAATGATATTGCAGAGTAACGCTATCATATTCTCAATTCACGGGTGGCACGCTATTCATGACCATTTCTGGTACACTGTTGCATGACCGGTTGATTTGACAGTTTTTTCATTTGGCCGGTCCAGTTGGAGATCTCGGCAGTGCGCAGGCTCTTCGCGTCTCCGCGTGGAAGGAAGAGTTTGATCGTTGCCGATGTCATATGCGCTCCATAAACCTAACGCCGGCGCTGAGATTCGGCGATTTTGCGAGCCGTAAACTCCGGCGATTGGTTCGCCGCCGTCTCGTTTCAGACAGTAACCGGAGTGAGACTGAAACAAGTTCGAATATACACCACGCGTTGCTTACTGGGCCAGTGCCTTGATCATGGGGGGAAGCAGGAAACCGATCAATAACAGCGCCATGGCCGGACGCAGCAAATTGACGGGTTTCATGTTCCGTTCCATGATGGCTGTGGCGACATGATTCGCAGCCGAAAAAGTAAAGAACATCAACATTACCGTAACGATGGTGGCATCCGCATGCCTTCCCCAATCCAGTATGTAGATGAGCAAAGCCGTGATGGCGGTGGCCGCGTTGGCCAGGCCCGATTGAATTTGATAGGCGCGGTTGGGTTCATAGCCGATTTTCTCGGAGGCGGCTTCGCCCAATATCAGAGATTCGAAAGCCACCGTGCCGGACATGAGCATAACGACCAGCGGCCCCATCATATGAAAGCGTGACACCGCGTCTTTGCCCAAATCGTAGGCGAAAAAAATGGCAAGCCCTATCCCGGCAGGCCGAAGCCACTCCATCATCAATGCCAGACTCTTCTTCGTCATTTTGCCTCGTTTCTCCGAAAATGGTTACCCGCCGCCTGCCGGAACCCTTCCACCGGCAGATCCCCGAATCCCCGGCGCAGGGACGATTGCGGACATAAGGGGTTGGCCGAGCCCCTCGCGTTTCGCCGGAATGATCTGTTATGCGATTTTTTTATATTTTAACAGGTAGTTGAATTCCCCCACCTCGCTTCCGGCAACCTTTATAAAACCATATTGTGTTACAAGCGCCTTAATATCTTCCTCTTCCATTCTTATCTCCATTGGCGGACCCGGGCCTCTATCCATTTTCTTGAATTCGATGATATTCAGCATACCGTTTGGCTTTATGACACGGGCGACTTCTTGAACCGTTGATTTTTGATCACTTTTTGATAGATCATGTAATATGGTCGCCATTAAGCAAGCGTCAATGGAGTTGTCTTCGAGCGGCAGCTTGTTTCTGATATCAGCTATGATCGTTTTGATATTCTTTATGCCCTTTATCTCGATCTCCCGGTTTAGAGCCTCAATACCCTCTTGCCAAAGATCTATGGCGTAAACTGTACCTTTTTCACCTATTTTTTTTGCAATTTCAATAGTGTAATTACCCGTGCCGCAAGCCAAATCAAGGAAATCTGAATCAGGCTTTACGTCAATAATTGCAAGCGTTTTTTCCGGATCTATTAAATCAAAACTGCTCTTTCCGGCAGCGACCGGTTTGTCATTCATTGGTTCTCCTTTCTAGTGGTTTAACTATTTATTATCATATACTAATAAACGATTGACCTCTCGATTTTTTTTCTAACCGTCATTTTTAGTCCATTTTCGACGAAAATATCAATTTCAGCATTGTTATGACTTTAAACCGTTGCCGGTGAGGATCATCAAGTCAGCCAGGAGATTTTCTTGCCGTATTTCTGCTTGATCGGCCAAAGCAAACGGCGCGCTTTGTCGAGGTTGACGTTGCGCGAACATCGTGTAGACCGCCTTAACTGCGGTCTTATGTCACCACGCGCGGCATTTAATTCTTGCAGAAGACCTTGACATAAGACATGATCCCTGTCAAATCAAACTTGCTGAAAGCCCTATTGAATATTAGAATACCGGCAGGGGATGACAGGAGATGAAGCTCTTGGATCGACAGGAGATTAAGCTCTTGGATCAGGTCCGGAATGTCTCAGATACAAGCCTCTTTTCACCATCATGCGATAGAAGGAAAATGCTGCCCCTGTGGCAGCGCACGGCGGGGAATGACGTGGACGGCCGTCGCCTTGAACGAGGCGGCGACACTCTTTCCCTCTTGAAGCTGGAGTTCATCCAGGGATTGGCGCGTCACGTAGGCGACCAGGTCAAAACCGCAATCCACGCGGACTCGGTGGAAGAGGCCGAGCGGCGTGATGGTCCGGATCGTTCCGGGAAAGACGTTCCGGGCGCTCGTACTGGACGGCGGGACCGTCGTCGAGAGGGTGACATGTTCCGGCCGGATGCAGCAGAGCACCTCTTCGCCGATCCGGACATGACCCACCGCCTCGATTTGCCCCCCTTCCACGACGGCGGTAAAAACCCCATCGGAGATCCGTTCGACCCGCCCCGGCAGAACCGTCTCCACCCCCACAAAAGAGGCGACAAACGCATCCGCGGGGCGGTTCATCACCTCGGCCGCCGGGCCGATCTGAATGATCCGCCCCCCGTTGACCACTGCGAGCCGGTCGCCCAGCCGGAGCGCCTCCGTCTGGTCATGGGTCGAGGCAACCGCGGTTGTCCGCGTCTCGCGGAGGATCCGTTCGAGATCGCCGGTCAGCGCCTCGCGCGTCGGCGGGTCGAGAGACGAGAAGGGTTCGTCGAGGAAAACGATTTCCGGTTTCGTCACGAAGGCGCGGGCGAGGCTGGTCCGCTGAGCCTCCCCGCCGGAGAGCTTCCGGGCGGAGCGCTTCGCCAGATGGGCAACGCCGAAGCGTTCGAGGTACGCGGGAACCATCCGTCCGATCTCCTCCCGCCCCATGCCGCGGATCCTGAGCCCCGTGGCGACGTTCTCGAACACGGTCGCATCGAACAAAAGCGGTTCCTGGAAAACCATCGCGATGTGGCGGCGATAGTCGAACCCGCCGTTCCCGATCCGCTCCCCCCGGAAAAGAAGACCGCCCTGCGCCGGCTTCAGCAGGCCGGCGAGCGTCAGGAGCAACGTCGATTTTCCCGCGCCGTTCGGTCCGATCAGCACAAGGACCTGCCCTTGAAACACGCTGAGTTGAGGGATGTCGAGGACCGTCACCCCGCCCCGGCGAACGAGGAGGTTTTCTGCCTTGAGCAGGACCTCCGGCATGGATTCGGGAGTCACGGCAATCCCTGCTGCCGGGTCCGGGAATTTTGCCGAACTGTCGCCGTTGTTGGCAAGCTTCTCGGCCCGAAGCAGGGCCTCCGCAGGGGTTTCGGGATTCATCGGGGTCGCTCCCGCTGCTGGATCTGCGTCAGGATCGCGTTCACGGCAAAGGCGAGGAGCATCAGAATGACCGAGAGCGCAATGGCGACGTCGAAGTTCCCCCGTCCCGTCTCCATCACCGTTGCCGTCGTCAGGACCCGGGAGTATCCCCTGATGTTGCCGCCGACCATGATCGAGGCCCCGACCTCCGAGATGATGCCTCCGAAGCCGGCCATCACGGCCGCCAGCAGCGGCAGGCGCGCCTCCTTGACCAGGAGCCAGACCATCTGCACGCGTGTGGCGCCCAGCGCGAGGATCTGGAGACGGAGGTTCGCCGGCAGATGCTGGATCGACGCCAGCGTGATGCCGGTGACGATCGGGGTCGCGATGACGGCCTGCGCCAGGATGATGGCCGTCGGCGTGTAGAGGATCTCCAGGAAACCGAGCGGCCCGTTCCGCCAGAGGAAGATCGTCACGAAGAGGCCGACGACGACCGGCGGGAGACCCATCCCGGTATTGATCAGACTGACAACCAGTTGCCGCCCGGGAAATTTGGAAAGGGCCACGGACGTCCCGACGGAGATCCCGATGAAGAGGCTGATCAGCGTCGCCGTCCCCGACACCTGCAGGGAGAGCAGCGTGATCCCCAGGACCTCCTTGTCCAGCGTGAAGATAAGATAAAAGGCCTTTTGGATCCCTTCGAGAATCAGACCCATCGATTGCACCGCCCGTTCTGTTTCGATGGACGTCGCCGGGGGCGCAAACCCGCCCCAGGAACGTCCGCGTTCACTCTCTTACATCCATGATTAATCATACTCCGGCTTGCCCGCATCGGGGAAGAAGAGCGGCCCGCCGTACTTCTCGACGCCGAAGGTCTTGATGATCCCCTGGGTTTCCGCGGAGACCATGAAGTCGGAGAATGCCTTTGCGCCGTCCGCGTTCACCTTCGGCCATTTCGCCGGCGTGACCTGAATCACATGATAGACGTTCAACAGGATCGGATCGCCCTCCTTGAGGACGGGAAGGCCGAGATTCTTCTGCAGGGAAAGCCAGCTCCCCCGGTCGGCGAGCGTGTAGCCCTTCTTCTCGGCGGCAACGTTCAGGGTCTGCCCCATCCCGAGGCCGGTCTGCTGGTACCACTTCTGTCCCTCGGGGTTGATCCCGGCGGCCTTCCAGATCCCCTTCTCCTTGGCATGGGTCCCGGAGTTGTCCCCCCGCGACAGGAAGATGGAACCGAATGCGGCGATCTTCTTGAAGGCATCAGGCGTGCTTGCGGCCCCCTTGATCGCAGCCGGATCGGCAGGTGCGCCAACGACGACGAAGTCGTTGTGCATAACGATCAGCCGGTTCACGCCATGCCCCTCGGCCATGAACTTCTTTTCCGCATCGGGGGAATGGACGAGCATGACGTCTGCTTCGCCCTTCTGCCCCATTGCCATCGCCTGGCCGGAGCCGACGGCGATCGTCTTGACGAAATAGCCTGTCTTCTTTTCAAACACCGGGATCAGGATATCCAGCAGCCCCGAGTCCTGGGTGCTGGTTGTCGTCGCCAGGATCAGATTCTTCTGCGCCGGCCCCGCCGCGGAGGCGGGCAGCGCCGCACCGGTCAGGAAGACCGCTGCGACAAGCGCCGTACCCAAAACCCTCTGCATCTTACTTTTCATGTTCTTCTCCTTGTAATAAAAAGTGAATGAAATCGATCCATCTCTTTTTATTCGATGCCCTCCCGGATGCTTCCACCGCTCGGCATCGTTTTTCATTCCGTTGCCGTGAGAACCTACGATTTCGTGTAGAGGATCCGACCGGCACTCCTGAAGTCATAGCTTCCCATATTCTCGACCCGTTTGCGGAACATGTCGCCGTTGAGCGCCTCCATGAGGGCCTGGACCCCCTTCTGAAAGAAGACCGACTGATCGAGAATCATGTCGAACCGCTCCTTGGTGATGGGAATAAAATCCAGTCCCAGCAGGCTCGATACCGCCGCCGTCGCAATCCCGGTGTCCGCCTGACCGGATAGGACGGCCAGGCCGACCTCGATATGGGTATAGACCTCGTCCTGATAACCGGCGATCCCGCCGGCGGGAATCCCTGTCTTCTCCAGATGGTGGTCCAGCAACAGGCGCGTCCCCGAACCGGGCTGGCGGTTGACGAAGCGAACCCCCTCCCGGAGGAGATCCGCAAATCCCCGGATGCCGCGGGGATTTCCCCGGACGATCACAAAACCGAGTTCCCGGAAGAAAAGGTTCACGACCACGGCCTTGACGCCCGGAACCAGCCTCTCCAGATAGGGAATGTTGTACTCGCCCGTTTCGGGATCGAGCAGGTGGGACCAGGCGATATCGGTATATCCTTTTTCCAGCGCGGCAAGTCCCTCCATGCTTCCCGTGTTGGCCGAGAAGATGAAGAACTCCGGATGGGCCTTCCGCAGGCAGGTCTGAAGGATGTCGAGAACCGGATCGTTGCTGCCGGAAGCCAGCAGGGCGCCCGGGATCCGGCCGCTCTTCTGCCTCGCCTGTTCGAGACCCGATTTGGCGTTCACCTCGATCCATTCGTCGATCACCTTTTTCGGAAAGAGCCATTTGCCCGTGACCCTGGCGGCCGGAACTTTCCCCGTCTTGATCAGCGCGTAAACCTGTTTTTCATGGATATCCAGGTAACGGGCGACCTCCTTGGTATTCATCATCTCGTCCGACATGATCCCCTCCTCTAAACGGGTGGGAGCATAAACGATGGGCGAGGAAATATCAACCAAAAAATGACCTATACGAACCCATAATTACCTTTTCATACCAAATATCCATCTGGTCTGAAAATGACCGGGATCATAGGGAACGACGGACGCATTGCGGCAACCCATGGATCGTGACGTATGAGTCATCCGTCAATATAAGGGCCCGAGCCGAGCGACGAAAAATTCCTTCTGTCAGCGATAAACATTCCCCTTGGAGCAGGGAGAAATGTTTAACAACAAAGATCCCCCAAATCCACCACCAACTTTTAGCAAATCTCGTGGGAACGGTAGTTTGCTAACAATTTTCTTTCACCTCGCTGCGTAAATATAATCGCAATTTATGCCGTAAATTCAACCGACGTCAAAAGTTGGTGGTGGATTACGGGATCCGGCTGCCCGTTGACAGGCGGGACCTTTTACGATAGCGTCCCACCGGACCAAAGGAGCGCAGGAAAGATCATGATCAGTGTCGAAGAGGCCCGAAACAAGATACTGGATGCAGTCTCCCCGTTAGAGCTGGAGAAGGTGAGCATCCTCGATGCCCTCGGCCGGGTGATCGGCGAGGATATTTACGCCGGGCGCGCGATCCCGCCAAAGGACAACTCGGCGATGGACGGCTATGCCCTCCGCGCAGGGGATACCGGCGGGGCGTCCGCGAAATCGCCGGTTCATTTCGCTGTTGTCGAGAATATCCCGGCCGGGGCCATTCCCCAAAAGCGGGTCGGATCGGGAGAGGCTGCCCGGATCATGACCGGAGCGCCGATTCCGGAAGGGGCTGACGCCGTGATCCGGATGGAGGATGCCTGGGAGAAGGATGCCCGGGTCGCGATCTGTGTCGAGGCGCGGCAGGGCCAAAACATCCGGCGCGCCGGAGAGGACGTCCGGAAGGGGGAACATGTGATCCCCCGCGGGGAGATCATCCGTGCGGCCGAGGTGGGAATGTTGGCGTCCCTGGGACGCTCCTTCATTTTCGTTCACCAGCGGCCGCTGGTCGCCATCGTTGCCACCGGTGACGAACTGGCGGACATCGACGAGCCCCCTTCGGATTGGAAGATCGTCAGCAGCAACACCTATTCGCTTGCCGCCCTGGTCCGGGAGTGCGGCGCCGTTCCGCTGCAGATCGGGATTGCCCTGGACAACCGGGAGGACCTCCTGAAAAAATTCCGCGCCGCCATGCGGGCCGATCTCATCGTTTCTTCCGGCGGAGTCTCCGTCGGCGACTACGACCTCGTGAAGAAGATCATGCAGGAGGTGGGAAACGCGATGCAGTTCTGGCAGGTCGCCATGAAACCGGGGCGGCCGCTCGCCTTCGGCCTGCTGGAGGCTGTCCCGGCGGTCGGCCTGCCCGGGAACCCCGTCTCCACAATGGTCTCCTTCGAGCAGTTCGTCCGCCCCGCGATCCTCAAGATGCTGGGACACAACAACCTCTTTCGGAGGACCGTCCAGGCGCGCCTTGAAAAGGGGATCGAGAAGAGGGCCGGAATCCGTCATTTCGTCCGGGCGCGGATCCGGCGGGATGGGGAGGGATACACCGTTGTCGCGACGGGCGAGCATGGCTCCGGCATCCTGAAACCGATGGTCCGGGCCAACGGGCTGATCATCCTCCCGGAGGAGGCCGCCACAGTCCGGCAGGGCGATACGGTCACGGTCCAGCTCCTCGACGACTCCCTGGAGCGGATGCCGACGCCGGGGTTCTAACCGGCTATGGATTCATGACTTCTATCTCGTCCCCCGGCTGGATTTTGCCTTCCCGGACAACGATCGCAAAGATCCCCTCCCGTGGCATGACACAGTCGCCGACGAGCCTGCGGATCTCGCAGGACATATGGCATTCCTTGCCGATTTGCGTCACTTCAAGCTCCGCTTCGTTTCCAATTCTCAGTTTCGTGCCAATCGGCAGTTTCATAACGGCAATGCCGGTTGTCGTTATATTCTCAGCGAAATCGCCAGGTTTTAGCCGGATGTCCGTCAGGGTCGCCTGCATCTTGTCAATGCTTTCCTGGGCCAGCAAACTGATCTGTCTGTGCCAATTGCCGGCGTGTGCGTCCCCTTCGATTCCGTGATCCATCACCAGCCGGCACGATGGAATGGTATGTTTCCTGACGCCCTTCTCCGTACTGATATTTACCGCGATTACTTTTGACATAAGCCGCCCTCTGTAAGGTGTGAAGGATAGGGATTCACGTTCCGGCTCCTCGAACTCGGCAAGGCGTTCCCTTTTTTCAGCGGCACTATATGAGTAACTATCCCGCATGTCAAGTGGCGACCGCATCCGCAGACAATTGCTTGACAGCGCGACTGCGATGACATAGGAATTGGCGGCCCACAAATCCAATGTTTCCGGAAAGGAATGGCATCGTGATGGGCCTTTTTGTGGATTCGTATTTCAACTCCAATTGGGAGAGATCATGCCCGAATTTTTCAAGGTCGTAACGCCTGCCCAGGTCTTTGAAACGCTATCCGGTTTCGACCGCCTTGCCATTGAAACCGTCCTGCTCGACGAAGCCATCCACCGGGTCTGCGGCGCCGATATCGTGTCGCCGGAGGATCTCCCTCCCCTTCCCCGCTCGACGATGGACGGCTACGCGGTGCGCGCCGCGGACACCTTCGGCGCTTCGGATTCGATTCCCGCGCTCCTCGATGTGGCGGGCGCCGTCGCCATGGGGAAAATCCCCGGGATCGCCGTCGGCCCCGGTCAGGCGGCGGCAATCCCGACCGGGGGATTCCTCCCGCAGGGCGCCGACGCCGTCGTGATGGTCGAATACACGAATCCGGCGGGAGAAGGCGCGATCGAGATCTCCCGTCCGGTGACGGCAGGGGAAAATGTCCTCGACAAGGCCGAAGATGCGGCGCTGGGTGAAATCGTCATCCCCGCCGGCAAAAGGGTGCTCCCCCAGGAGATCGGCCTCCTCGCGGGCCTCGGAATCACGCGGGTCGCCGTCCACCGGCGGCCGAGGGTTGCCGTCATCTCGACGGGGGATGAAATCGTTCCCGTCGCCGAAATCCCATCGGCGGGGAGAATCCGGGATATCAACACCCACGCCATCGCCGCGCTCGTCCGGGCAGCGGGGGGCGAGGCCGAGATGTTCCATCCCGTTCCGGACGACCCGGCCCTGCTCCGTGCGGCTCTCGACTGCGCGCTGGCCAGGGCGGACGTCACCGTTCTCTCCGGCGGCAGTTCAGTCGGCGAGCGCGACCACATGCTCCAGGTTGTTTCTTCGCTGCCCGGCGCCATCGTGCATGCGCACGGGATCGCGATCAGCCCGGGCAAGCCGACATTGATCGCCTCGGTGGGCGGCAAACCGGTGTTCGGGCTTCCGGGTCATCCGGTCTCGGCGCTGGTGGTGGCACAGGTCTTCCTCGCGCCGTTTCTTTTGTATCTCCAGGGGCACGAGCTGAAACGGACGCCGGCGGGTATGCGGGTGCAAGCCGTGCTGACGTCATCCGTCCATTCCGCGCAGGGGCGCGAGGAATATGTACGGATCAAACTCGAAGAACGGCAGGGACTCCCCGCCGCCCGGCCCGTCTTCGGCAAGTCGGGCATGCTCTCGACCCTTGTGAAGGCGGATGGCTTTATCGTCGTCCCGATCCATGCAGAGGGTCTCCCCTCGGGGGAGACGGTGAACGTATTTCTGTTTTGAACTGGAGCCGAAAATGGAACGGAGGCAGAGAATCTATCGGCATTTGAAGACGCTCGACGAGGCGGGACGGATCCTGCGGGGGCGTTTCGGGAACCTGCGGGTCGCAGCGGAGAGCATCCCCGTGCGGGAGGCGCTGGGTCGGGTGCTTGCCGGAGCGGTCAAGGCGCTGGCCTCCGTGCCGGCCTACCACGCCGCCGCGATGGACGGCATCGCGGTGAAGGCCTTGGACACGTTTGGCGCGCTCCCTGAAAAACCGATCCTGCTGCCGCGCGAAGACGGAAAGATGGTGGACACGGGCGACCCGATCCCGGAGGAGAAGGACGCGGTCGTGATGATCGAACGGGTGGAGGAGACGGAGCAGGGCTGGCGGATCAGCGAGGCGGCCTATCCGTGGCGCAACGTCCGCAAGGCGGGAGAGGATATCGTCAGGAATGAGGTGATTCTGCCGGCCCGCCACCGCATCCGGCCATACGACCAGGCCGCCCTTCTGGCCGCCGGGATTCTTTCCGTGGAGGTATCTGCCCGGCCGCGTGTTCTGATCATTCCGACGGGCGATGAAATCGTCCGACCGGAAGAGGCCCCGACGCCCCTCCCGAAAGGCGCTCTCCTCGAGGTCAACGGGCAGATGCTCGCATCGCTGGCCGTGGAGTGCGGCGCTGTTGCGGAGATCCGCCGGATCGTGCCCGACCGCCCGGGAGAACTCAAAAGCGCGCTGACCGAGGCTGTTGCCGGCCCATACGACCTCGTCATGCTGATCGCCGGCTCGTCCGCCGGTTCGGAAGATTTCACCCCCACGCTGATGGAGGAACTGGGCGAACTGCTCGTTCACGGCATCGCCGTCATGCCGGGAAAACCCGCATTGCTGGCCGCGGTGGGCGGGCGGCCCGTCATCGGCATCCCCGGCTATCCCGTATCGGCGGCCGTCGCCTTCCGGGAATTCGCCCGCCCCCTGCTCTTTACGATGCAAGGGCTCACGCCGCCGGAAATCGAGCGGGTCGAGGTTTCGGTCGGACGGAAGATCCCGTCGAAGCTGGGGCTCGAAGAGCAGGTTCGCGTGATCCTCGGCAAAGTCGGCGGGAAGAGTGTTGCGATGCCGATCGGCGGCGGCGCAGGTGTGATCACCTCCCTCGTCCGAGCGGACGGAATCCTCCGCATCCCGCAGGAGGTCAGCGGCGTTGCGGAAGGCGAAACGGCGCACGTGGAGCTGATGATCCCGCGCGAGGCGATGAACGACCGGCTACTCGCGATCGGCTCCCACGACCTGACCATCGATCTGCTCAACAGCCTGCTCACGGAGAAAACCGGCGGCCGGGTGCGGATCTCGTCGAGCAATGTCGGCAGCCTCGGCGGCCTGCTCGCGCTCAAAAGGGGGACGGCGCACTTCGGCGGCTCTCACCTGCTCGATACCGCAACCGGCGACTACAACCTCTCCTACATCCGGCGCTATCTTCCGGAGATGCCTGTCACACTCGTCACGCTGGTCCACCGCTGGCAGGGTTTCATGACGAAGGCAGACAACCCGAAAAAGATCACAGGCATCGGCGATCTATCCCGCCCGGACCTCCTTTTCGTGAACCGCCAGGCCGGCTCCGGCACCCGGATCCTGCTCGACTACGAACTCGCCAAGGCCGGCATCGCGCCGGAAAGGGTCGCCGGCTACGGCAACGAGGAGTACACGCACATGAACGTCGCGATGGCCGTCGCCTCCGGATCGGCGGACGCCGGCCTCGGCATCCGCGCCGCAGCGGAGGCGCTCTCGCTCGACTTCATCCCGGTCGCCCGCGAACGCTACGACCTGGTCATCCCGACCGCCTATCTGGAAGATGAAAAGATTCGCCTTCTGCTCGACATCATCCGCTCCGACCTCTTCAAGGAGAAGGCCCTGGCGATGGGAGGCTACGAGGTGCACGAAACGGGAAACGTCGTTGATCCAATTTGAAAGGAGAAGGGAATGATGCTGAAATATCTTCAAGTGTTCTCGGATTATGTCTGACCCTGGTGCTACTTCAGTACCGGGCGTATTGAAAAGCTGAAGGAGAATTTTGAGATCGAGGTCCGATGGCGGGCCTTTCCTCTCCACCCTGAAACTCCGCAAGAGGGCATTACCCTGGAAGAGCTCTTCGCCGGCAGGGACATGGACATTCCCGCTGCGATGGCCCGTTTGAAGAAGACAGCACGGGAACTGGGCTTGCGCTGGGGAGAGCGAAAGAAGAGCTTTAACAGCAGGCTCGCCCAGGAATTGGGCAAGTGGGCGGAGACGAAGGGAAAAGGGGATGAATACCACGACGCGGTTTTTCGAGCCTATTTTGTCGATGGTCGAAACATTGCCGAAACGGATGTCCTGATGGGAGTGGTCAAGGCGGTCGGGCTTCCGGAAAATGAAGCGAGAGATGCATTGCAAAAAAGAGCCTTCAAGGCGTCCGTCGATTCCGACTGGGAACTCGTCGATAAAATGGGAATATCGTCCGTTCCAACCTTTGCGCTGGATGACCGGATCGTGGTTGGGGCGCAGCCCTACGAGGTCTTGGAACAATTCCTCCGGGAAAACGGGGTTCAAACGAAAGGATAAGCCATGTCTCTTCTGTCCATCGATCAAAACAAATGCCGCAGGGATGGGCTCTGCGTCGCCGAATGCCCGGCAAAGATTATTGAAATCAACGGGAAAGATGAATTTCCCACCCCGGTGGAGGGAGCCGACGCGCTATGCATCCACTGCGGCCATTGCGTCTCCGTCTGCCCTCATGGTGCATTGTCGCTGGCGACGATCTCCCCGAAAGATTGCCTTCCGGTACAAGAAGCGCTGCGTCTCGACCCGGAACAGTGCGACCATTTCTTGCGCTCCCGAAGATCGATTCGCAATTACAGGGAAAAACGGGTGCCGCGCGAGCTCCTTCAGAAGTTGATCGAAACCGCCCGCTATGCGCCCACGGCTCACAACAGCCAGTCCGTATGCTGGCTGGTGATCGAGGACCCGGCAGAGGTACGGCGCATGGGCGGGCTGGTGGCGGACTGGATGCGTTCGCTGCTTGAACAGAAGGCCGAATTTGCCCTTTCGATGCACATGGACAGGGTCGTCGATTCCTGGGACAAGGGAGTCGATCGAATCCTGCGCGGCGCGCCCCACCTGGTCGTGGCCCATGGGTTATCGACCATGCCCGTCTCCCAGTCATCCTGTTTTATTGCATTGACTTACCTGGAATTGGCCGCGCCCTCTTCCGGCCTGGGCACCTGTTGGGCCGGCTATTTTACGGCCGCCGCCAACTTCTATCCCCCGCTTCAGGAAGCGCTGGCTTTGCCACAGGGACATCTGCCTTACGGGGCGGTGATGGTCGGTTATCCGAAGTACGGCTATTCGCGGATGCCCCCCCGCAACAAACCAGAAATATCCTGGCGATAAGAGGGGAGGATGGTTTAAATACGATCATGCGTCCGACCGCCTGCTCGCCGATGCGGCAGTCCTTAACACCGTCAATCCCCGGAGGCCGCCGGAAATTGATTGCAATGCCCATGAAAATGAAATATGGAATGGCTGCATTGCCAGGTTGGCATCGTTATCCGATCCGCAAATCCCAAAGGGGGTCATGTCTCATGAAAATAGCCAATTACCGTGATGTTCCGGCCACGGCGCCCATGCCCGGCGTCCGCAAGAGGGTTCCCATCGGCGAGGGGGAGGGGGCGCCGAACTTCATCATGCGCGTCTTCGAAATTTCTCCCGGCCATACCAGCCCGGACCACGCCCATACCTGGGAACACGAGATCTTCGTCCTCGCCGGCAAGGGATTCGTGCGGGACAAGAACGGAAAGGAGGCCCCGATCGGAGAGGGCATCACCGTCTTCATCCCCGGCGGGGAGAACCACTGCCTGATCAACAGCGGCACGGAGGATCTCCGTTTCATCTGCATGATCCCGGCGGGAGCGGAAGAATCGCAACAGATCGCGCAGCCGCGCGGTTGCTGACATAGAGGGAGGCGCCATGATTGAGAATATCCTCATTCCCACCGACGGCTCCGATTACGGAAAAACGGCCATCGCCTACGGACTCTATTTCGCCCGGAAGCTGAATGCAAAATTGACAGGGCTTCATGTCGTGGATATCCGCCTCATCCGGGGTCCCGTCTTCACCGATATCTCCGGCTCCATCGGGATCCCGCCCTATCAGGAGTTCCTGCCGGCCATCGAGAGCGGCCTCGACGCCAAAGCCGAAACGATCCTCCAGGATTTCCGCGCGCAGTGCGAGGCGGCGGGGGTGCATCCCGAAACGAAGAAGGCGACCGGGGTGATCGACGAAACGATCATCGAAGAGGGGCGCAAGTGCTGCGACTGGATCCTGCTGGCCCAGCGGGGAGAACACTTCCATCTCGACGGCGGGGCAATCCTCGGCTCCACGGCCCAATCAGTGGTCCGGCGCTCCGGCAAGCCGGTCCTCGTCACACCCGAACATTTCCGTGAGATCAAAAACATGGCCATCGCCTACGATGGGAGCGCCCCGGCCCATAAGGCGCTGAAACTCGCCGCCGCGTTGTCGAAGCAGGCCGCCTGGCCGCTCTCCGTCGTCATGGTCGCGGCCGATCGGACGGCGGGGGAAGAAATTTCGCAAAAGGCGGAAGCGGTCCTCTCCACCCTCAAGACGGAGAGCGCCCCCATCATTCTCACGGACAAGGAAGACAAGGCCCTTCTCCAATTCATCCAGCAGGGGACGGTGGAGCTTCTCGTCATGGGGGCCTACGGCCACAACCGCCTTCGGGAGCTTCTGGTCGGCTCAACAACCTCCTCGGTTATCAGGAAGAGCACGATACCGGTCCTGCTGACGCGCTGACCCCCTCATGGATTCCATCCGGAAACAGGCGGTGTACCTGAAAACGCTCTTCTTTCTGTTTTTCATCGGCCTCGGAATCAGCCTGCCTTTTTTCGGCATCTTCTACAAGCACGTGATCGTCCATGCGGATGGAACCCCCGCCATCGGCTTGATCGGACTCATCTTCTTCACGATGCCGCTGGTCAGCCTGATCGCCAACATCCCGGCGGGCATTCTGGCGGACAAATTCCATTCGGGAAAGCACCTGATCACCCTCTTCTGTTTTGGCGTCGCCCTCTTCGCGGCGCTGATCGGACTGGTCGGCGAGGATTTTGCGCTCGGCTGGACGGCAAACGGCAAATTCATCTACATTTTTGTGCTGCTGCTCTTTCTGAACGGCTTCTTCTATCCGATCATGCCGATGCTCGATGCGGAGACCCTGGTGTTTCTCAACAACCACTTCCGCAGGGAGTTCTACGGCGCCTACCGGGTGTGGGGCACTTACGGATGGTGCGTTTCGACGGTTCTGATGGGGGGCCTGCTCTTCTATTTCCGCCACACCCCCTTGATCTTCTACGGCGCGGCGGTCGCGTTCACGGTGCTGGGATTCGTCGCCTGGTCCGGAATCGAGGCCAAACCGACCGCCGCCCCGCTGATCATCCCCTGGAGTCATCTGAAAAACGATACCTTTTTCCAATGGTTTCTCCTCTTCGTTTTTCTCCACGGGGTTGTGACCAACTCCTCGTTCACCTACACCGGCTACTTTTTCGACGACGTGCTGAAGACGCCGTTCGAGATCGGGTTCATCCTGGGCACCTGGGCCCTCTTCGAAATCCCGGTGATGATGTTTTCCCGGAGGCTGATCGATCGGTTCGGAAACCGGTGGCTGATCGTATCCGGGCTGTTGCTGAGCGGCATCCGCCTGATTCTTTTCTCCTTCTTCACGCTGGAGACCCCGTTTGTCTGGAAGTGGGCCGCCGCGCTGTTGCACGGGCCGGGCTACGGTCTCTCCCAGATCGGGATCATCGATTTCATCGATCGGCGCGCCCATCCGGAGATGCGCGCCACCTACATGAATATCGCGACCGTGGCAAGAATGTCGCTGGCCTCCGCTCTGGGAGGCATTCTGGGAAGCATGCTGATCGAGCGATGGGGAGGCGCATTCCTGATGCAATTCTGCGGCTGGGCGACCATCGCGATGATCTTCTTCTTCGTATTCCTGATCCGAAGACACCGCCGGCGGGGGAGGAAGGATGGAGGCCTTTGAAAAACGGCCCATGGGTCATTGCCGTAATCCCCTCTTCAGCTTCCGGTTGAGCATCACTTCCAGATGGATACTGACCACAAGAAGGACCACCGCTACGACGTAGAATAGGTGGATGAACGAACCCATCGTGAAGCCGGTGACCATCCCCACCATCCACAAAAAGATCAATACGACCGCTGCTGACCACAACATGGAATCCCCCTTTCTGATCGCTCAGAACCATCATTGCCGGATAACGCACTGCAAAATCGGCCACTGAAGAAACGGCCTCCCTCCCTCCCGGCCGCAAACCCGGGCTGGTTTATGGAGCTCTTGACCGACAGCCTACGCAAGGCGGACGTGAAAGACAATGATGATTGATTGGCCGGTTACCGGTAGGTAAATCCTATCCCCCCCTATCCAGGGATGCCCAAACACCATCCCCTCGTGAGGAGTCCCTTCCGGAGCGGATTGGGCACCGGACCAGGTGAGATTTTCCCTACCGGTTCAGAATCGCCCTGGAGATGGGCGCGGACGTCATCATCGGCGGGAGAAGCAGCGATGCGGCGATCTTTGCCGCAGCGGCGATTCATGAAGGGTTTCCTGAAGGCAATGCCTATTACCCGGGCAAGATCCTGGATGCCCCCTTCGCCATTGATAACCGCTTCACCTTCAATAATGAGGTCTTCCAGCAGGCAGGTTTCCCTCGGGCCGCGTGTGCCCCCCGGCACCGCTCAGCGGCTGCGTTTTCGGACGGAGAAGCCGAATTTTCCGATGCGGCGCCCGAGCACGAAATACTCCCCGTGGGCGAAGGCGAGCAGGCCGCATTTCTCCAGCCGGAGGCGCCCCCTGTCGTCCAGCAGATCCGCGGATACCTGCACGGCAGCCACCTCCGCGACGAACATCGTATGCGATCCCAGCGCCAGGGATTCCTTCACCCGGCATTCGATGTTGAGCGGACACTCCAGCACGATCGGGGGACGCACCTTCAGGGCGGGAGCCGGCGTCAGCCCCGCGCCGGCAAATTTGTCCTCGTTGCGCCCGGAGACCACGCCGCACCAGTCCACCGCCCTCGCCTGCCTGAGCGACGGCACGTTCACGACAAATTCGCGCATGATCCGGATGATATCAAAGGAATAGCGTTCGGGCCGGACGGAGATCGACAGCATGGGCGGATCGCTGCAGACGTTTCCCGCCCAGGCAATTGTGATCAGGTTTGGTTTCCACTCCTCCGTCCCGCCGCAGCTCACCAGGACCGCCGGCGCCGGAGAGAGGACGTTTCCGGGCTTCCAGGATTGTTTTACGATGCCGCCTCTCTTTGTGATACCCTCCCGTCCTTTCCTCACGGATGCCCTCCCGGGCGCCGCAATCTTCATCGCTTCAGCGCCTCCATGAGGGCGTCGATCCCCGCCTGCGAGACCACCTCATCCTGATCGGCATGGCCCGAGCTGCATCCGATGCCGCCGACGATCTGGCCGTCGTAAAAAACGGGGAGCCCGCCGGCGACGATCATAAAGCGCCCCTGGTTGCTGACGTGGATGCCGTAGGAGGATCCGCCCGGCTGGCTGGTCTGGCCATAGGCGCGTGTGGACTTGCGCGCCGCGGCCGCCGTAAAAGCCTTGCTGATCGCAATATCGATGCTGGTGACGCGCGCGTTGTCCATCCGGTGAAACATCAGCAGCGCGCCGCCGTCGTCGGTGATCGCAATATCCATATCGACGCCGATCTCACGCGCCTTGGCCTCCGCCGCACCCATCATCACGCGGGCATCGTCGAGGGTAAGCCTGGGAACCATTTTCATGACAAACCTCCTGATTGATTTTGATGAACGATTACAAAAATCTGATCCGCCCTGCCCTTCAACCCAATGTTGCTCAGAGGGATTTGAGCTGCTCATCCACCCAGCACACGTTTTTCATGATCAGTTCGGGTATCGGAAGATTGTAGGGACAACGCGTCATGCATACACCGCATTCGGTGCATTTCCTTCCCTGTTCGATGCCTTCCCGGTGGCGCCCCTTCTGCAGAATTCCTTGTCCCATTCTTTTCACCATGGAACGAATCCCCAGGACCATCTGAATGGAAATCTCTTCCGTACAGGGCTGGCAGTAATCACACCGGCGGCAGAAGACCTTTTCATAACTCTTCTGGATCTCTTCGATCTCCTTCTTCTCTTTCTCCGTCAACGCATGCCCTTCCTGAAAGATCTTCCAGTTCTCATCGACAAGTTCCTTCCGTTCCGCCCCGGCGATGGCCAGGATTCCCGGTTGAGAAAGGGCATATTTCAAAGCAAGGCCGGCGTTTTCGATCACCCCGCCGGCAAACGGTTTCATCGCGATCACCCCGATGTTCTTTGCCCTCGCCTTGGGGATCAGCTTTTCCGCGGCCAAAGGTTCGAGAAAGTTGAAGCAGACCATGATCGTGTCGAAGAGCCCGTCGTCGAGCGCGCGATCCAGGATGTCCAGACTGTGGCTGCTGATCCCGATGTGCCCGATCCGCCCCTCCTCCCTGGCCTTGTTGAGCGCTTCCAGAGCGCCCCCCTCGGCAATGACATTCCGGTAGTCGTCTTCATCCTTCACAAAATGACACTGGTAAAGATCAAGGTAGTCCCTCTGAAGCTCCTTGAGGCTCGTCTCCAGGTCCGTCCGGACATCGTCATACCTTCGGCTCAGGGATTTTGAGGCGAGGACGACTTTCCGGTCCGTTTGCTTCAACGCCAACCCGATTCGGCGCTCGCTTGTCGTATAGGCGCGCGAAGTGTCGATAAAATCGACCCCGAGCCGGACGGCATGGAGAACCGTCTCCACGGCTTGGGATTCACCGACCCGCTGAATGGGAATGCCGCCGAATCCCAGGCGATGGACTTCAACCCCTGTCCTTCCAAGGATCATTCTTTCCATAGGTATCCTTTCCTTAGATTTTCTTCAGGGCGGCATCCTATCAGGTTCTCCGCTGATTATCCAGTTGCCAGCCGGATTCAAAACGGAGCGAAGATGCAAAACCGGATCCTTAATCAGACCCAGAGGGCCATCGGCATCCGGCCAAACCCAATACCGACATTGGTTCAGACGTCCTCAAGCAGTGCATGGTTATGGATATCACCTACCATTAATCGTACAGTCAATTCCTATTGCTTTTAGCCCCCGTACCGCGTAGGCTTCCGGGCATGAATATTTCTGAATGGTTGGACAAAAAGGTCGCAGAAAAAGTGGATGTATCGCAAATCGCGTTGCCGAAAGACCTCGCCTATGACGGAGTCCCCGACGAAACGATTTATTTCAAAGAGATCAATACTTGCGGAATCTTCTGCGCAGCCGATCATCCATTTTCTACCGTCGAACGCTTTGGCCACTGGTATTATTGCAGAGGTCGAAGCAAGGAGGCCGGCATTCATTCATCAGGAGCGGAATGGAGGTTTTTTACAAAAGATAGGGATCTCGCTGTCATAACAGCGAAATCACACATAGAATAAACAGTTGAGTACTACCTCCCCGGCTCGGCGCCTCAAATTTTCCTGCCCCAATTTCCTGCCAATAATCCTTTGACATACAAGCTTTCCTTATTTTATGGTGCGGGCACGAATGAACACCCACGGAACCAACCGTCCACCGAGTCCGGATTGGTTGGGATCTTCCGGATTTGGTGATGATACACCCAGGGAGAATACGCATGCCACTGGATACGGATCCGCACAAAGTGCCCGTCGCCCTTCTGTACAACCAGAATCCTTCCTGGACCCCCCAGGAAAAATCGGAAGTGGACCAACTCTCTTGCCAGCTCGGCGAGGCCGTTTCCGGCATCGGTCATCCGGTCACCCTCCTCCCACTCTCCGATAACGACCTCACGGCCGCGCTCCGTTTTTTTGACCCGTGCTCCCATGTCATCCTCAACTGGTGCGAAACCCTTCCCGACATCCCGAATAGCGAGTCTCTCGTCGTCCGCATCCTGGAGTCGATGGGCTTTGCATTCACCGGGGCCGACGCATCGGCGCTGGAGCGTGCGCAGAACAAGCGCGTCATGAAGGGAATCCTCCAACGGGCGGGGATCTCGACCCCGGCCTGGCGCCTCTTTGACCGCCCCGCCGCCGGCGGATGGAGACTGTTTCCGGCAATCGTGAAAGCAGCGAACGAGCACTGCAGCGAGGGGCTCACGCGGGAGTCGGTGGTGATGAACGAAACGGAGTTGCAGACCCGGATCGCCTATGTGCTGGACACCTTCCGGCAACCGGCCCTGGTCGAGGATTTCATCGATGGGCGAGAGCTACACGTGTCGCTCTGGGGGAACGGCATCATCGAAATGCTGCCTCCTGCCGAAATGGATTTCTCCCGGTTCAAAGACATCCACGACCGGCTCTGCACGTATGAATCCAAATTCGTTCCGGGATCGGTCCACTACGAAGGCATCCAGACCCTCCTCCCCGCACCCCTTGGCGCGGAAGAGATGCACCGGCTCTACGACGTCTGTCAGGCCGCCTACCGGGCGATCGGATGCCGCGATTACGGCCGCATCGACGTGCGGATCCGCGACGGCGTCTTCCACGTCCTAGAGGTGAATCCCAACGCCGACATCAGCGCGGATGCGAGCCTCGCGTGCGCGGCCGAACTGGCCGGCTACTCATATGGTGAAGCCGGAAGCCGGATCATCCGCCTGGCAGCCAACCGGCACCCTGCATGGCGCGGCATAGGCCATCCATGATGATGTTTACATTTTCTTGTCAAAACCTCCCTGCCGGTGTATGGTCACGCCCTTTATAGCGGGATAAAAATCTTTTCAATCGGTTAAACAGGACCTCATCTTGAGTGGAACAGAGTTTCAACCCGCGGTGCGATGGGTTAAACCCCTTTGGTCGCTTGCAGCACTGCTCGCCGCACTGGCCACGCTCGGCCCTTTCGCGATCGACACCTACCTGCCGGCCTTCGATGGCATCAGCAAGAGCCTGGGCGCTACGCCGTTTCAGATGCAGCAAACCCTCTCGGCTTACCTGCTCGGCTTCTCCGTGATGATGCTGCTGCACGGCGCATTGTCCGACAGCTTCGGCCGGCAGCCGGTCATCCTGGGCGGGTTGGCCGTATTCGCATTCGCCAGCATGATCTGCGCCGTCGCGAGTCACATCGGCGTGCTCATTGCCGGCCGGGCGCTGCAGGGCATGAGCTGCGGCGCGGGCATCGTGGTCAGCCGTGCGATCGTACGCGACCTCTTCGTGGCAGTGCAGGCGCAGCGCCTGATGAGCCAGATCATGCTCTTTTTCGGCATCGCCCCGGCGATTGCGCCGATCATCGGCGGTTGGTTGCTGGTGCTGATAGGATGGCGCTCGATCTTCTGGTTCATGATGACCGTAGCCCTTTTGCTCTGTGCATTGGCCTGGCTCACGCTGCCCGAAACATTGCCCAGAGAAAGTCGCCAGCCATTCTCGCCTGCGCCGCTCGTGCGCGGCTATTGGAGTGTGGTCGGCGACTCCCGCTTCCTGCTGCTGGCCATAGCCAGCGGCGTACCCTTCAGCGCCGTGTTCATCTTCATCCTCTCCGCGCCGGCTCTGCTCGGGAAACATCTGGGCCTGCCGCCTACACAGTTCTTCTGGCTGTTTGTCTTCTGTATTTCCGGAATCATGGGTGGCGCATGGACCAGCGGACGGTTGGCGGGACGCATTCGGCGCGAAAGGCAGATCGGCATCGGCTTCACCATCCTGCTCAGCGTGGCTGCGGCGAATGTGTTGTGGCACCTCTTCTTCCCGCCCACACCGGCAAGCGTGATCGGACCGGTTTGCCTGATTGCCTTCGGCTGGTCGCTGCTCATGCCCTGTATCACCCTGATGGTGCTCGACCTTTTCCCCAAGAGGCTCGGTATGGCCTCCTCACTGCAGGCCTTCTTTTCCGGGCTCTCGAACGCGGTCACCGCCGGCATCATTGCGCCTGCGGCAATGGGAAGCGTCGAAGGGTTGGCAGCGGCTTCCGCCATGCTGGGTTTCTCGGGTTGGGTGAGTTGGAAGCTCTATCGCGGCGGCATCCGCTGCGGGCGCTGGGATATTCTGGAGAGCGCGGCTGCCGGCCGTTGCAAGCCGCACGCGATTTCTGCCGGCAATCATTGATTCTCGAGAATGCACAGCTCTGATGGTTCACAGGAGCGGATAATGATGAAGATCCTATCGCAGGACATCAAGGTGATGACCTCAGGCCCATTTACAGCGGCACACCTTGAGCTCAAAAGCGGGTTGGAGCCCATCGACGGCGGTGCTCCTGCCGCCCGGAGGCGTCTCAGGATATGACGAGGGCCTCCTCGGGAACCTCCAGCACGATCCGCTCCTCGTTCCGGATGATTTCCGTCTGGACGAAGGCCTGCGGCAGAACTTGGTTGAGATAGTACCGGGCGGCGGCGATCTTGCCCGCATAGAATGTCCGTTCATGGTCCCCGTCCGGAAGTTCCTCCAGCTTGCGCCCGGCGATCAGGGCCTGCTCCATCAGGCATTCCGCCACCTGCACCTGCGCGCAGACGAAGAGCGTCTTCACGGCATGGAGAGGGATCAGCCGCCGCTTCCCCACGAGGTCGGCGTACCAGGAATCGTAGAGCTCCTTCAGCGTCTTGACGCAGGCAAACCCCTTGGCGAGGTTCCCCATCTCCGTCGCGAACCCCGCGGCATTGCGGTTTTCCTCGATGAAGGTTTCGATTGCGCTCATCCAGTTCGCGAAGGGGACGCCGTCGTTCATCCGCATCTTGCGGTTGACGAGGTCCATCGCATGGATGAACGAGGTGCCCTCCCAGATGCTGAGGATCTTCGAATCCCGAAGGTACTGTTCCACGGGATATTCCGTGGTGTAGCCGACGCCCCCCAGGACCTGGATCGCCTCGGCGATGAGCGGCAGGCTCATTTCGCTCGCGTAGCATTTCACGAGGGGGGTGTAGATCTCGGCAAGCGCGCCGCAGGCCTTGGCCCTGGCCCGGTCCGCGGAGTGGGCCTGGAGATCGAGATAATAGAACCCCTTGAAGATCATCGCCCGGATCCCTTCCGTATGGGCCTTCATGTCGAGCAGCATCCGGCGGACGTCCTCGTGATCGACGATCGGCACCCGGCCCGCGTCCCGGACGCCGAAGGGCCGGCCCTGGATCCGTTCCCGCGCGTACTGCGAGGCGAAGGCGTAGGCGACGGCGGCCTGGGTGTTGGCATTGTGGCCCGTGCCGATCCGGGACTCGTTCATCATGTGGAACATCATCGCAAGCCCCGGGGAGCGGCCCTGCTCGTCGGGGGGCGGTCCCATCCGGATGCCGAAGCAATCGTCGTTCTCCCCGAAACCGAGGAGGGTTGTGGCCTGGGCCTTGAGCCCCATCTTGTGCTCCAGGCTCACGGTCGCAACGTCGTTGGGCCGGCCGAGGCTTCCGTCTTCATTGACGCGGATTTTGGGAACGATATAGAGACCGATGCCCGGCGAACCCGGGGCGCCGTCCTCGGGACGGGCCAGGACCATGTGGATCGTGTTCTCGCAGATCCCGGCGTCCCCGCCGGTGATGAACGCCTTGGTGCCCTGGATCCGGCAGATCCTCGGGTCCGCCGTCGGACAGGCCCGCGTCGTGATGTCGCCCACGTCGGAACCGGCGTTGGGCTCCGTCAGGCACATGGTTCCCTGCCAGTCGCCGCTCAGCAACTTCGGCAGAAAGAGCGCCTTGTCCTGCTCCGTGCCGAACCGGATGATCAGGTTGGCGGCGCCGCTCGTCAGTTTGATGTAGGAGGTGATCGCCGGACAGGCGGCGGTGTTCATCTCGTGGATCATCTTGTAGAGGATGAGCGGCATGCCGCCCTCGATATGGATGCATTCGCTGCTCGATCCCCAGCCGTTGGCCTGGAGGAACCGGTAGACGTCCGCATACCCCGGCGCCGGCGCGACGACGCCGTTTTCGACCCTCGCCCCGATCTTGTCCCCGGGGCCGTTGATCGGAAAGACGACCTCGCGGGCGATCTTGTACCCCTCGTTCAGATAGAGCTCGATATCGTCGAGGCTGAAGTTGTCCCGGAAACGTTCGCAGGCAAACACCTCCTCCGAAGGGAGCCACTCCTTGACGATGAACCGCAAATCACGGGTATCATATCTGAATTCCATGAAATGTCTCCTTAAAGGTGGATGTCGGTCCGCGGTTTTTTCTCCCCGCTCGTATAGTCGTACCACCCCTTGCCCGTCTTGCGACCCAGGTCGCCCGAGGCGACGAGCTTCCGGAGGGAGAGGGCGGGCCGCCATTTGGGATCCTTGAAGTTATCCCAGAGGGTCTCCGCCACGGCAAGCCCGATCTCGAGGCCGACGAAATCCCCCAGTTCAAACGGCCCCATCGGATGGCCCAGGCCGAACTTCAACGCCTTGTCGATATCCTCGATCGTGGCCACCCCCTCCGCCAGGCAGTTGTAGACCTCGTTGCGCAGCGCCGCATTGACCCGGTTCACCAAAAACCCCGGTCCGTCCTTGACGAACACGCCGACCTTTCCGATCCGGTCGGTGATTTCCTTGATGGCCTGTACCGTCGCGTCCGCCGTCTTGAGCCCCCGGATGATCTCCACCAGTTTCATCACCGGCACGGGGCTGAAGAAGTGCATGCCCGCGAACCGATCCGGCCGCTTCGTCGCCGTCGCCAATTCCGTAATCGGAATGGACGAGGTGTTGCTGGCAAAAAGGACAGCGGGGGGACAGATCTCCTCCAACTGACGGTAGAGATCCATCTTCGCCTGCCTCTTCTCGATGATCGCCTCGATGACGAGGTCGCAATCCCTTGCCAGAACCAGATCCGTCGTCACGATGATCCGCCCGAGGGTCGCCGCCTTCTCCGCCTCGGCAAGCTTGCCCTTGGCGACACTTCCGGTCAGGTTCTTCTCGATTGCGGCCATCCCTTTCCGGACGAATCCGTCGGCGACATCCATCAGCACCACGTCGTACCCCGCCGCAGCCATGACCTGCGCGATGCCGGCCCCCATGAATCCGGCGCCGACCACCATAATCCGTTTGATCTCCATGTTCCCTCCTCCCTATTTCAGCTCCCGTCAACCGGGATTCCTCAAAACCATGGCCATCCCCTGCCCCCCCTCGGCCCCGAGCGCGACCATCGCGAACCGGGCGCACCGGCGGTGAAGCGCATGAACCGCCCTCGCGAGCAGCACCGCCCCCATCGCGCCCCAGGGGTTTCCGGTCGCGAGCGCGCCGCCCGCCGGATTGATCCGTTTCGCAAGCATTTCCGGAGCGCCCCCCCAGGTCCGCCATTCCCGGAGAACGGCCAGACATTCGGCCGCGGAGATCTCGTTCAACTCGATGATGTCCACCTCTTTCAGGGTCAGACCGGCCCGGCCGAGGGCTTTACGGCTCGCCTCCACGACGGCCGCCCCCGTGTACAGGGGGTCCGTCGCCGCGATCCCGACGGAGACAATCTCCGCCAGCACAGGGAGGGCGAGGGTTTCCGCCTTTTCCCGGCTCGCGAGAAGGCACATGGCCGCCCCATCGGCCGGCGGGGCCAGCCGTGTGACCTCATGAACCAGTTCGTCGGCGCCGATGGACTCCTCCTTTTTCCCCTTTTTGACCGTCAAGGGTACGATTTCACCTTCGCAACCGCCATTCTCCCGGGCCGCCAGCGCCTTTTTCAAACTCGCCTCCGCGAAGACCGCCAGTTCTTCCTCCGCGAGGGAATACTTCTGCGCATGATGCTCCGCGACCCGCGCCGTGGTGACGAGCCCATAACGCGACACCGGTTGCGCCCCCGCCTCCTGGGCCGGGATCGCATCGACGATCTCGCGCCGTTTAGCATCGAAGGCATAGCGGGCGTCCCGGATCTCGAAGGGGATCTGGCTCATGCTCTCGGCGCCCCCTGCAAGGACCACACCGGCGTCGCCGCACCGGATGGCCCAGTAGCCGTTCACGACCGCCTGGAGACCGGAGGCGCTCTGCCGCTGCACCGTATAGGCGGGAACCTGTTCCGGCAGGTGGGCCAGCAACATCGCATGCCGGCCGCCGTTCGACGGCCGGCTCGTCTGTTTGGCGATGCCGACGATCACCTCGTCGATTTTCTCCGCCGGTATGCCCGCCCGAGCCACCGCCTCCCGCATGGCCGCAGCGGCCAACTGCTGTTCCGACAACCCCTCCAATTGCCCGCAGAAAGCGCCGAGGGGCGTCCGGACGGCGCTGGCCAAGATCACCTGATTCATGTTTCACTCCCTTTCTCGACGATCATCGCCACCCCGAGACCGCCGGCGCAGCACATCGTGATGAGACCATACCGGTATGCGGTTACGCGCTGCAATTCATAGAGGCACTTCACCGTCAGGGCCGCGCCCGTGCAGCCGAGCGGATGCCCCATCGCGATCGCGCCGCCGTTGGGATTCAGCTTGGCCAGCAGGGCTTCGCGGTCGACGCCCGACGCCAGCCAATCGCTTACCACGGCGAGCGACTGGGCAGCGAAGGCCTCGTTCAGCTCGATCACATCCAGATCCGCAAGGGTGATCCGCGCCCGCGCAAGCGCCATGCGCGTGCATTCCACCGGGCCGATCCCCATGATCGTCGGATCGCAGCCGCTGGATGCGACGGCGAGGATCTTCGCCATCGGCCTGATGCCGAGCGCTTCGGCCTTCTCCGCCGCCATGACAAGCAGCGCAGCGGCCCCGTCGTTGCGGCCGGAGGAGTTGCCCGCAGTGACGCTGCCGCCCTTTTTGAAGGCAGGGGGAAGGGCCGCGAGTTTCTCCGGGGTGGTCATGCGGGGGTGTTCATCCGTATCGAAGATCCGGGCTGCGCCGTCCCCGGTTGCGACCGCGACCGGCAGGATCTGCTCCCGGAAACGGCCCTCCCGGATCGCCCGGGCCGCCCTCATCTGGCTCTCGAACCCGAAGGCATCCTGCTCCTCACGGGGAATGCGATACCGGTCCGCCAGGTTTTCTGCCGTGATCCCCATCGGCTGCCGGCCGTAGAACTCGACGGGAACCGCCCCCGGCCCGCCCTGGACCAGGGAGTCCTCAAGGGGGTGATCGCCGGTTCCCAGGCCATGCCGGGCATTCCGCAGGAAATAGACCGATTGGCTCATATTCTCCGTTCCACCGGCCACAACGATGTCCGCCTCCCCGGCGCGGATCATCTGGGAGGCGTCCATGACGGCCTGGAGTCCGGAGCCGCACTGTCGGTGGACCGTGTAGGCCGGCGCCGTCTCCGGGATACCCGCCATCAGCGCGACGACCCGCGCCGTATTGGAGGGATCCGAACTCTGCCGGACATGCCCCAGAATCACATGATCGATCTCCGCTCCCGTCAATCCGGCCCTCTTGAGCAGCTCTTCGACAACGAGACGTCCCAGTTCCTTCTCCGGAATGTCCCGCAAACTGCCGCCGATCCGTCCGATGGGCGTGCGGACGGCGTGTGTGATGACCACATCCCTCATAACGCGACCCCTCCATTCAAGACCATGGGATTTTTCCGTTTCATGATATCCTCCTTTTTCAAAAGTATTCCCTGACGCGGGTTGTCAGGTCTTCCAGCAGGTCATGGCGGGTGAGGTCGCAATGAATCGGGGTGACGGTGATCATCCCCTGCTTGAGGGCGCCGGCGTCCGTATCGCCCTGCTCCTGCGACGGAAGCTCGGTCTCGCCTGCAAGCCAGTAGTAGATGTTCTCGCGCGGATCGACCCGTTTTTCGAAACACTCCATCAGGCGCGCCCTCCCCTGTCTCGCAGCGACGACACCCCGGATCGCCTCTTCCGGAATCGCCGGGACGTTTACGTTCAACGCAACGCCCGGAAGCGGATTTTCGAGGATGAAGGCGGCCATCCGCCGGGCGAAACGGGCCGCCGCCGAATAGTCCGCCGAATCGTTATGCGTATCCAGGGAGATCGCGAGCGACGGAACGCCCAGGATCGCCGCCTCGGTGGCTGCGGAGACGGTCCCCGAATAGAGGACGTTGATCCCCACGTTGGCCCCGCGGTTGATCCCGGAGACGACCAGATCAACCGGTTTTCCGGCCAGTTCGCCGATGCCGATTTTCACACAGTCGGCGGGGGTCCCGAGAACGGCGTAGCCGAGGAAATTGCCATTCTTCCTTGCTTTTCGGACCATCAACGGCCGGGAGATCGTGATCGCGTGGCCGACGGCGCTCTGCTCAACCTCAGGCGCCACGATGATACACTCCGCGTCCCGGGAGAGTTCCCGGTAGAGGGCCAGAAGGCCCCGGGCATAGATTCCGTCATCGTTGGTCAGAAGATACCGTTTTGCCATGCCGCGTCACCTCGATGATCCGACCGTCCCTGACGGCGTCGTAAAAAAAGTCACTTTCCCCTCCCCCGGCGAGAGGGGATGAAGGGAAGGGGGATTACGTTCCTTCATTTCCAATCTCCCGTGCAGAGGGAGTTCATATAAACCAGCGCTTCTTCGGCCAGCGAGGCCGAATCGATCCGGACGGAGGCCTCGTGATTGAACTTCAGAGCCGACTGCGTCAGGTTGTGGCTCCCGATCAGGAGATACCTCCGGTCGATGACGACAAGCTTCGTATGCGTCACCCGGTCAGGAACGTCCATGCAGACCCGGATCCCGCCCTGCGTAAGCCTCTTCGCCGTCTCGGCGTTGTTCCGGTCGAGGTCGCCGGCATCGCGGCTCCTTTCGAGAACCACTTCGACGCGGACCCCTCTCCGGACCGCCGCGAGAAGACGCTTCAAGACCGTCTCGGGATACCCTTTCGCATCCTCGATCGTCCGGAAGAGATATGCCGATAGAAAAATCTCTGCCCGGGCTCGATCGATGCCCTCCTGCAGTGCGGTGAAATAATCCCGATCCAGAAGCAGTTTCGCCTCCACAAGGGCCTGCCGGGAGGGTACGGTCGTCTTTTCCGTTAAGACCGGCTGAAGAGCAGAACCGACCGCCCGGCCTTCGCCTGCGGCAAGCGCCGCCGGTGAAAGCAGGATCAGCAAGGCCGTTGTCGACGCCATCCAGCGAAAGATCCTGTAAAAACGGACCGCCATAAGGCCTCCCGTTCCAACGAGAATTGAATTTCTCCGGAACACCGGCAAACCGGCATTCCCGCCCCATATTCGCGAGGGTAAACTCCAACAGGAATCCCGTTCCGTTGAGACGTTATACCACATCGTGGCCTCTCATCGACAAAAAAAAGCCCGGACATCCGCATGGGAAGTCCGGGCTTGATCTTAAAGGAATGTTATTTCTTCACATCCTCGAAATCGGCGTCAACCACGTCGTCATCCTTCTTGCCGCCCGCCTGCGCACCCGGTCCGGCCTCCGCCCCCGGCTGGGGGCCGGCGCCCTCCTGCTGCTGCGCGGTTTTGGCGTACATCGCCTCGGCCAGCTTGTGGGAGGCGTTGGTCAACTCCTCCTGGGCCGCTTTGAGCGCCTCAAGGTCGTCGCCCTCGATCGCCTTCCTCACCTTGGCGATACCCTCTTCGATCTTCGCCTTTTCGGCGGCATCGATCTTATCGCCGAACTCCTTGACGTTTTTCTCAACACTGTAAGCCAGTGTATCGGCGTGGTTTCTCGCCTCGATCAGCTCCTTTTTCTTCTTGTCCTCTTCGGCGTGGGCGTCGGCATCTTTCACCAGCTTCTTGATCTCCTCCTCGGAGAGGCCGCTGGAGGCGGTGATCTTGATGCTCTGCTCCTTGCCGGTCCCCAGATCCTTTGCCGAAACATGGACGATTCCGTTGGCGTCGATGTCGAAGGTCACCTC
>CAYSSF010000018.1:0-31986 GCA_964433455.1 uncultured Syntrophaceae bacterium | reverse complement strand
AGTAGCGTTTAACACTCTGTCGCTGGGGGATTTTGACCCGGCCACAGATGGGGGATGTTCAAGTGGCCATCCGGGCCTACAACATCACTGGAGAATCAGGACTCATCACCACCAATCATAGATATGCAACAGCCACCGAGAAGGAATGCGGACGATTAAGGTGCAGGCACGGGCTGCGCTGCCTTCAGGGGAGGTGAGCGTTCTCGGGCATATCGGACCAACAACCAGCAAAGCTCATGATCTTATCGACATTGGTCCTTGAATTTTGCGGTTCTGTTCTTATATGGCGAATAAATTCGTATATATTTTCCATCTTTTCATCAGGAATCTTTTTTAATTCTTATATGACCTTTTCTCTAATTTCTAACTGTTCCATGATGACAACTCCTCGAACTCAATCGGAAACGTTAGTGATATGCTATTTTTCACGTTTGCGGAGACGGTCCTGTGCCAGCCATACCATAATTATCGAGAAAACAACATCAATGAAAGCGGGTTGAAATTCAGCATTATTATCGGGGCTTCCGGTTTGTGGACAACAAGGAAGAAAGACGTTTTAAACAGGTAAGCTTAACCCTGATGAACCAAAGAATCCGATCAATACCTCTCCAATTCAATCACCGCGTAACTTCCCCGCTGGTCTTTGTTGAGATGCAGCAGGGCCTTTGCCTGAAAAAGCCTCACGAACAGGCTTACGCCGCAGGCTGTGGCCGATCCGGAATATCCATATTCACCGAGATAATCAAACTCGGCAGCGGGGCGCAGAATTTCCCTGAACGCCGCGGCTTCATCATCGCCGATCATCGCGCCGAAAGAGACCACGTCCGCCGGCGATCTTTCCCGTTCCCTGATCCATCGGATACAGGAAGGGCCGTCCCGGAATGACAGGATCTGCGTAAACGCCGCGCAGGCCCCCTCCTTCTCCGATTTTACGTAAAGCCAGCCGCTCCCGTCCACCGTTCGCCAGCCGCGGCCGGCCGGTTCTTCCCTGTTCATCCGGGCAAGCGAGGACTCATCCACGCCGCCGATCAGCGCGCTCCTTTCCGCCCCGCACGCAAAATCCGTCTTCAGCAGTTCCAGCCCCCGCTCGAAGGAAAGATGCCGGCTGGAAACGGTGATGTTGCGGCCCCGGATACCCAGATTCCGGGCAAGATAGAAAGCCGCCGTATTGCTCATCGTATTGATAAAACCGAAAGGCCTGGGCAGGGTGCGGGACGTATAGATCTCATCGAGGACATCCGCGGTCTCGCCGAGGTTGCCGTCCTCCGTCGTCAGGTAGACGGCCGTAGCCGCCTCCAGGGGCTGCCGGTCGATGCATTGAAGGGCGCCAAGCAGGGAAAGCAGGATAAACCGGTTGACCCGGCGGAAATTTTCCCGGGTATGGCGCCTGATTTCCTCTTTTATCAAATTGATGTCCGCATTCGCTTCCCCGGTAAAGGCGGAGGCGCGGTGAATGTACATGCCGCTCATCCTTTATGGTCCTGATTGGAGAGGATCAGGGTGGTGCAATTGCCGCCAAATCCGAAGTAGTTCAGCATAAAAATGCCCTCCCCGGCTTCCATATTTTCCGTCAGCGGCGCCAGGTTCAAGTTCTCATCCACCTCCCTGAAGCCGGGGGTGGAGGGAACAAAGCCCGCCTTGACCGATTCCGTGAACAGGATCAGTTCGTTGACGCCGCAGGCGCCCACGGTGTGGCCGATGAAAGGCTTGACGCACGTCACGGGCGGCATATGACTTCCGAAGGTCACCCGCATGGCGGCGCACTCGGTCCTGTCATTGCTCTCCGTTCCGGTGGCATGGGCCTTGACGGCGCAGATCTCTTCCGGTCCGATCCCCGCCTGCCTGAGGGCTCTGTTCATCGTTTCCGCAACAACAGATCCTTCCTCGTCGTGGCTGGTGATGCTGTAGGTGTCGCAGAGATTCGCCCCGCCAAGGTGCATGAAATCACCGGCCTTCCTGCGCCTCCCCTCCAGGACCGCCGCACCGCAGGCCTCGCCGAGGATCATGCCGTCCCGTGTCCTGTCAAAGGGCCTGTACTCCGAGACGGCAATGGATTTCAGGGCTTCAAAACCGTAAAAACCGAGGTTGTTGAAGAGGTCGTAGCCGACGACCACGGCCCTCTCGATGTGCCCTTCCGAGATCATGGCTGCGGCATAAAGCAGGGCATTGGCGCTCGAAGTGCATGCCGTGGCGAAAGAATAGCAGTTGCCCCCGATTCCGAACCTCTCCGCGATCGTGCCGGCGAGCTTGCCATACCCGAAGGACGAATGGAGAAACATGCCGGACACGGTTACCGATGTCTTGCGATGGTTGCCCTCAAACACGGGAACATCCATGGATGTCGAACCGAAGAACAGATGCATATCCTCAATCTCCGCGCGGCTCAAACCGGCATCGGCGAGCGCCCGGGAGACCGCGGAAAAGAGAATCCCATAGAAATATTCCGCGGAGCGGCGATCCAGCCTATCTCCTTCGTTGCGGTTGATGAGGTAGTATGGCCTGGTATAGGGCAGGCCGGCCATATCAAAGGGGATCTGCTCGAGCTTGATCCTTTTGTGGCGCACCGCATCGACGATCCCCTCCAGAGAATCACCGAGAGAGCAGGTCATCGCCTTTCCCGTTACAAATGCCCTTCTTTTCAATATTCTACTCCGGCTGAATAAAGTCGGCGAAGGTGTTGAGCGATCTCATCACCCGCCTCATTTCCTTGCTGTCGGTAATGGCGATGTTGTATTTGTCCTGGATGGCCATGGAGATCTGCAGCGCATCGATGGAATCCAGGCCGAGCCTGGAATCTCTTCCGAAGAGCGTTTCTTCGTCGCCGATCTCTCCCGGATC
This sequence comes from uncultured Syntrophaceae bacterium, assembly GCA_964433455.1. Classification (GTDB taxonomy): domain Bacteria; phylum Desulfobacterota; class Syntrophia; order Syntrophales; family UBA5619; genus UBA5619. The sequence goes on along the minus strand of CAYSSF010000018.1, from coordinate 29,148 downwards.
CGTCATGATATCACACTCCTCGACGATCAACCTCTTCAATTCCATTTTCAGTCCCTCATCAAGAGAACCTTTCATCGTTATACATCTCTCCTCCTCCGCAATGAGATTGCCGTCAGGATCAGCATGACGACCCCGAAAATAATCAGGTACAGGCTTTTCGGGAGAACATCGGAAACATTGCCGTTCCGCAGAAAGATATCGAGGAATCCCTCCAATCCCCACGACATCGGAGACAGATTGGCAAGGTCCTGCATAAACCCGGGCATGACAAATTTGGGTACCATGATTCCACCCAAAGCGCCAAAAATAATATTCAGGACCCCCCCGACGGTGGTTGCCTGCTCCGTCGTCCTTGCCGCGGAGGCAATGAGGAGCGCCATCGATATCGCGCTGAAGCTCACGGAAGCGGCTATCAGGATAAGGCCGCCCAGCGAATCTCCCAGCGTGAGGGCGGTGCCGCCGCACAACGGCACGATAACAACCCCCATCGCAATCATGATGATCACCTGGATTGCGTTGATCAGAAGATAAGGCGCCATCTTGCCCATGATCAGATAAAACCGGGATACATTCATGCTTTTGAGGCGCATCAGGGTGCCCTGCTCCCGTTCGGAAATAAAGGTGTTGGATATCGGGATCACGATAAAAAACATCGAGAATACGAGCCATGCGGGAACGCTCTGCTGGACGGCGGACGGAATCCTGGAGTACTGTCCCGCCTTGTAAACGTAATGGACCTCGACCATGCTCTCCTCGGCCGCCCTGAGTTTCTCCCTGTCGATTCCGCCCAGTTCCAGCAGACTGCCGATACGGTCGATGAAGGCATCCCAGGTGACCTTCGCCAGTTTTGCATCCAGCGCGTTTTTCAAAACAAGCTGTGTCTGAACATTTACCGCAGGATTGACATATAGTTCCAATGGTTTATGATCGGCACCCTTTCCATTTTTTTCCACGAAGGCGGAGAAATTTTCTTTGATGATCAGCGCAAACTTATAATCCCGGGCAAGCATCTGCTCCTTGACATGATCTGCAACCCCGTCCGCTGCGGCCTCTTTCTCCATGAGGTGAAACCGGAAGGTATGGAGTTCATCCATTGCCTTCAGGAAGGGTCCCGATTTTTTTCCCGCATCCCAATTCACGGCGAGGACATCGATGCTGACGGCGCCATGGAGTTCGAAAAGGTCGCGCATCGCCAGCGACATGATCATGATGAAAACCGCGGGCATGATGAACAGGACGGTTACGGCATGGATATCCCGGATGATCAGCAAGAATTCCTTCTTCAGGATGTACAGAATTTTAATCATTCTTTAACGATGCCCTCCGCTCTCGTCGCGCAGCCTGCTGTCCGTCAGCTTGAGGAAAAGTTTCTCAAGGGTCACACCGCCGAATACGGCGTCCTTCACCTGGATCCCGTGGGCATGGAAGAGCGCAAATACCGAGGCCATATTCTCGTTGAAGCGTTCGTCCCGTTTGACATGGACGCCATCCTTTTCAATCCGTACTCCAACCATCTGCTGCAGCTCTTTGACAACTGCCTCTCCGATCTTCTCCAGGTGGATCAAAACGGCATCGTCGCGCGTCAAAATGGCCTGCTTGTCGTCGTGGAGGACGATCTTGCCCTCGTCGATAATGGCAATATCATCGGACACCTGCTCGATCTCATCCATGTAATGGGATGTGTAGACGATGGTCGTCTTCCGCTCCCGGTTGATCTTCCGGATCGTTTCCAGGATGTAGTTCCTGGATTGCGTGTCGACGCCCACCGTAGGCTCATCGAGATAGAGGATCTCCGGATCGTTCAGGAGGCCTATCGCAAGGTTAAGTCGCCGCTTCATGCCGCCGGAGAATTGATCCACCCGCTTTTTCGCAAAGGGCTGCATACTCCCGATATCGATGCAAAATTCCATGCGCTCCTTCAGGACCTTCCCCTTCAGCCCCCACAGCGCCCCAAAATATTCCAGGTTCTCGACAGCCGTCAGCAGCCGATAGAAAGCCAGGGTCTGGGGAACGTAACTGCATTTTAACTGGATGGCTTTCAGCTCACGATCGAGATCCAGGCCGCCGATGGTTATGGACCCGCTTTCCTTGCGGATGACGCCCGTAAGAATGGAGATCAGGGTGGTCTTTCCGGCGCCGTTTGGACCGAGCAGCCCCAGGATGGAGCCGCGACGCACCGAAAGGTTCACATCCTTGAGAACGGGCTTGTCGTAGGAGTGGTAAAGATGGCTGATCTCGATCAACGGTTCACCCTTTTCATTTTCCGCTGAATTTTTCCAGATCTTGGAAATGATTCATCCTTTCCAAGCGGTCAATATATCGCTGATACCGCCCCTCCCAACCGATCCTGCGGGTCTGCCTTTCTACGAAATATTTCATGACGGGCTTGACGATATGCGTCCAGAAGGAGGTCCATCCCTTGCCATGCTGCTCCGCAAAGGCCGATGGTTTCCACCAGCCCAAAACGGTTAACCGATGGCGCCAGAAGGCATATTGCAGTTGATCGGATTCCAGATGGCGGGTCTTCACATTGGCCCACAAGCCGTTATACCGATCGTAACGGTTGTAATTCGTGACCAATCCGTCACCGATCAGCGATTCTCTGAGTTTCGTCTTGGGATACGGCGTGAGCAATTGACAGTAGGCGACGTCCGCTTCCAGATCATTGAGAAATTGATAATTTTTCCGGATGGCTGCTTCGTCGTCGTCGGGCATTCCGAAAATCAGGCCGCCGATCACCATGATGCGGTGCCGGTGACAATTCTCGATGGCCCGCTTCGCCTCTTTTACGATGTCGGCCTTTTCCATCGTCTGGAGGTTACGGCTCGACACATTTTCAATCCCGAGGAAGGCCCCCCGGAAGCCCGCCTCGCCCATTTTTGCCACCATCGCTTCATTTCGGGCCATCGAAAGGCAGTCGGCCTGGACGATCAGTCTCAAGCCCCGATATTTTCTCCGGATGATGGCATTGCATACTTCGATGACCCACTTTGGATTCAAAACCATATTGTCATCGGTGATAAAGATCAATCTCGTTTTCCGGTTGAAATAGATGTCGTCCAGATCGGCGAGGATGCGCTCAATGGGGTACGTCCGGTAGGAACGTCCGTACATATGGCTGATGCTGCAGAAATTACAACTGCGGGTGCAGCCTCGGGAGGTCTCCATGACCTCGATTTTGGAATACATGAAATGATAGCCGCCGGTGAGGCGTCGACGATCGCGAATGGGCGGCTTCAGGCGGGACAAGTCGCTGAGTTCTCCCCGTTCGTTGTGGACCCACCCATCGGCCTGCCTGTGGGAGAGCGACGGAATGGCCGCCAACGTGTCCGTTCCGGCCAGGGCGTTGACCAGCCTGCGGAAGGCTTCTTCCCCTTCCCCCTGGATGATGAAATCCACCGCATCCGATTCGGGGGATGCCGCGATTTCCCTGCTCATCAACGTGGCGTGATATCCCCCGATGGCGATCTTTACCTGCGGAAGAATGCTTTTGATAAGCCGGATCACGGCAAGACAGGTTGGAAACTGCCAGGTCATTGCCGAAAGACCGATCAGATCGGGATGGATGCGGGTCAGGGTTTTCGTCAGATAGGCTGCGATGCCGGACCGTTTTCGCACCAGGTCGATCAGATAGACCTCATGCCCCTCATCCAGATTTCCGCCGATGCAGGCGATTCCATGATTGGGCATGTGGAGCGCCATTTCATGGACCAGGATGGGTATCACATCCGGCATGGAGAGCAGGACAACTTTCATAAACCCGCCTTTTTTTCCATCAGCATTCGTGCCTCGGCCATCAGGCCGGACAGGGAAAAGGCATCGCTTTCATAATCCGGTTCGAGGGCGCCGGCCAGTTCCACTTCGATGACCGTTTCGTTGCAGGCATTGATTAAAAAACTGCCCGGAGCAAAGAGCTCATGGGTATTCCGAATGAGAACCACCTGAATCGGCGTCGCATGACAGAGCCTGGCAATCTTGAACGCGCCACTGTCAAACGGGCCGATCCGGCCGTCGCGGGACCGCGTCCCCTCGGGAAATATAAAAAGATTCCCGCCGGCGGACAGATAATCCTTCATGTTTTTGATCTGGTCGATCATGTGGACCGTAAACGGACCCTCCACCCCGGAAGGGATATAGCCGGAGGTTCTTAAAATCCAGCCGAAAACGGCGAATCTGAAATAGTCGCTTTTGACAATGGTCTTCTGCTTTTCAAAAAAGGAGACAAACAGAAGAGGGTCGAGAAAAGAGAGATGGTTGGCAATGATCATGCAGGAGCGAAGGGCCTTGACCTCCTCCGATATATGCCATTTGACGTTCGGAACGAGGATCCGCAACAGAGCGAAAAAGCGCCGGTGGAACCGGTGGTTCAGCCTTTGAAACGCCTCTTCCCGGTTAACCCGGGAAAAGAGGGCAACCAGATAAAAGGGTGAAAACAACACGAGAAATCCCACAATGTAGTAGACCCAGAGGATCATCGTCACCGTGAAATCACATACGCGTTTCCGCAAGGCGAAAAAGATGGCTGGCATATCGTCTTCTATCTTCCCGGCCCCTTCAGAAGCCCTTCCAAAACCGACGCGAAGCGGTCGTTGCCGATCATCTGCATGACGGCCTGAAAAGAGCCCAGAACGGTTCCCAGGATCCCCGGCGCCAGCGCGTTCTGGCCGGCGAAAAAGAGCCCTCCCGGCGATGCGCGGTGGATGGCGGCAGCGGCCGGCAACTGGTGCACCGACCGCATGATGCCATAGGGTGAACCGCAGGGGCTGTTCACCCAGTCTCTGACCGTCAAGGGGGTGTAGGCATCGACGATCTTCGCCCCCGCCAAAGACCCGAAAATCTCCTCGGCTTTCCCGAGCAGCCCCTCGGCCCGGCGGATCTTTTCCGCATGGTAATCCTCGCCCCGCCGTCCCGTCGTCGTATCCTCCCATCGGCGCCAATCGGAAAAAGGACTTCGGGTGATCACCATCAGAAGGTTTCTACCTTCTCCGCCGGCGCGGAGTTGATGGAACACGCCGTCGGGAATCCCTCCCTCCCCGTCCGAACGCAACCGGTAGATATTGTGCGGCAGGGCGGGGTGGGTCCGGGCGTCCACGGCGACGCTCGCCGCAAACAGTCCTTCCGTCTCGGCAAGGCTCCGGATCCGTCTTGCCTGACGGGGTTTGACGGCGCCTTCCGGCAGCATCGCCAGCACCGTCTTGGGATGAACGGCGGCCACGATGCGGGATGCCCTGACCACCCGCCCGGAGGCGAGCCTCACCCCGGCAACCTCTTTGCCTTCGAGAAGGATCGCCTCCGCCGGGTCATTGCAGAGGATGTTGCCGCCAAGCCCCGCAAATCGCGAGATGAACGCCTCCGCCAGATCGGACCCGCGTCCGCGCAAACGCCAGGCGGACAGCAGATAGGAAGTCAGCGCCAGGTGGTGGTAGATCGCGGGGCAATCCTGCTCCGAAAGCCCCATCCATCTCGAAGCCACGCAAAGAACGCTCCTCAACCGGGCGGAACAGTTCAGCTTTGTCAGGTAGGTTGCCAGCGGCAAAAAAAGATCCATCTCCGGGAAGGGGATCGCCGTTGAAGACAAAAACGAGAGGGAATTCTGCAAATCGGCGACGGCGCGGAGATTTCCGAGAAGCGCCGCGATCGGCCGGCGGTCCTCCGGAAACGCCGCTTCCAGCGCCTCGGCGAAGGCATCCATCCCCTCCGGCAGATCGAACGCAAAATCATCGAAAAGATACCGGTCGATCGGTCCGTCCTGGCCCATCCGTTCCGCCGACACCGCGCCGGTGACGCCCAGATAATCGAACATCCTACGGAGAGGCTGACCCTCCCCGTAGGCGCCGAAGTAATGAACCCCGACGGGGCAGTCGACGCCGTCCCGGGTATAACTGCGCATCAGGCCGCCCGGCAGTGCGTTCTTCTCGATGACGGCCACGCGATGATGCAGCCGGGCAAGGATGATGCCGGTCGCAAGCCCCCCGATTCCGGAACCGATGATCACCGCGTCAAAAGGCTTCTCTGTTGCCATCAAGCATCACCTTCATGAAACCTTCACGCCGGTTTGACAAGGCAGGGTGAAGCCATGAAGCCTCCAGAATCGGGGTTCCGCTATCGTATACGGTTCTTCCCAACGAATCCGGCCAGCGCACGGACGGATGCAAAGGCCTCCATGCCCATCTCCTTGCTTTCGATCTTCACGCCGTAATCCTTCTCCAGCATGAGGACCAGCTCCAGCACATCGATGGAATCGATCCCCAGATCCCCCCCGACGAGCAGGTCATCGTCGCCGATATCCTGCGGTGTAACATCCAGCAGGGAGAGAACGCCGATAATCTTGATCTTCAGTTCCGCAATAAGCGCTTCCATTTCTTACCTCTTCCAAGATGATGCCCGTTTCGACCTTTTAACCGTCACCGGTCCGCGGGTTGGTCGTCTGCGGGATAAAACCTTCAGCCATTCTCTTCCGGACGAAAGGCCTGAATGGTGACGATGGCCGCCACCTCCGTCCCCATGCGAACGGTTCCTTCGAAGACGGCATAACCGTCCATGGCGCAATCCTTCCTTGCCTCGGTGATCAGTGTTGCGTGAAGCGGAAGACGCGGCAGCGGAAAATCGGCCCTCTTAATCCCCACGAGCCAGCCGGAAGTCCCTCCCCGTCCGGACTTCGACCGCTTCCATCCCTCCATGAGGGCCGCCGTCTGGGCAACCAGTTCGATCGTCACCAGCACATCCACGGACCCATCGCGGTAGAGCGGCCACTCCTCCGTAACGGCGGACAATGTTACGGCGCTGTCGTCGTCGACGGCCATGACCTCGCCGATCAGCCGCATTCGCTCCCGGTGGGGAATCAGCGCCTCAATCTCCATACCCAGCCTTACCATCCTTTTACCTGCGCCCTCATAACAGAAATCTTTCCCTTCGGCAAGGCCGTTGACACATGAGCATCACAAAATCCTGTTGACATTTTGGAGCAAATGGGGGATTCATGGCGTAATCCAGAAGGTTCTTTTCTACAACAACGGGTCAGACAACCAAACGATCAACCAACGTACAGGGAGGAAAAGCAGATGAAGCTATCAAAGTTAGCATTGTCGGTTATGGCTGTTGTCGTTGCGTTGTCCGGTGTCGCTTTTGCCGGACCGACCTTGGACAATGTCAAGGCGAAAGGCTATGTTCAGGTGGGTGTCAACGGCGAACTGTTCGGCTTTGGAAAGCCGGATGAAAAAGGGGTATGGCGCGGACTCGATGTCGATACGGGACGCGCCATCGCGGTGGCCGTTTTTGGCGATGCCGGCAAGATCAAGTTCATCCCTTTGACGGCGGTTCAGCGTTTTACCGCGCTTCAATCCGGGGAAATTGACGTTCTGTGCCGCAACGCAACACAGACCCTCGGACGCGACACAGAGCTCGGCCTTGATTTTGCCCAGGTCAACTATTATGACGGCCAAGGCTTTCTGGTTCCCAAAAAGCTGAAAATCAAAAGGGTGAAAGAGTTGGATGGCGCAACGGTCTGCGTTCTGCCCGGCACGACGACGGAACTCAATGTCGCCGACTATTTCCGGGTGAACAAGATGAAGATGAAACCGGTCGTCATTGAAAGCAACGCCGAGCTGGCCAAGGCCTTTTTTGCCGGAAGGTGCGACGTCTTGACCTCCGATGCATCCCAGTTGGCCGGGACCCGGGCCGTGGCTCCGAAACCGGACGACTATATCATCCTTCCCGATATCATTTCCAAGGAGCCCCTTGCGCCGGCGGTGCGCCACGGCGACAATCAGTGGAAGGACATTGTAAACTACGCGGTTCTGGCCATGATCGAGGCGGAAGAGCTCGGCATCAACTCGAAAAATATCGATGAGCAGTTGAAAAGCGCCGACCCGATCGTTAAGCGGTTTTTGGGCGTTACCCCCGGCAATGGAAAGGCGCTGGGGCTTGACGAAAAATGGGCATACCAGATCGTCAAGCAGGTCGGCAACTATGGGGAAATTTTTGAGCGCAGTGTAGGGAAAGACACCCCGCTGAAGCTGGAACGCGGTTTGAATGCCCTTTGGAAAAACGGCGGCCTTATGTATTCCCCGCCTTTCAAATAAGAGAGAAATATAGCCACATTGTTGTTTTTCTTGGATGGCTGACGGCAACGGAGAAGGGTCTCCGGCGCCGTCAGTGATCTTCATGAACGGTCACAAGGACTCTCAAGCCTGGGATGACCTTTCCTTGAATTCCGACCGGAGAAACATGAAAAAGGGCGATCCTGCCGTTTCAACAGAACAGACCGTGCAGAGGGGTGCTTGGATCAATGACCCGAAAATACGCGCGATCCTCTACCAGATCGCGGTGCTCGGAATTGTCGGACTACTCGGGTACTATCTGTTCAGCAATACGGTGGACAATCTCAAGCGACAATCCATTGCGACCGGTTTTGGTTTCTTGAGCAAGGAGGCCTCTTTTGAAATCGGCGAATCCCTGATTCCCTATTCGGCCGCCGATACGTATATCCGGGCGTTGCTGGTCGGCATGTTGAACACCCTCAAGGTTGCAGCCGTCGGCATTTTCCTCACGATCATTTTGGGAACCTTTCTGGGCATAGCGCGGCTTTCGAAAAACTGGCTCGTTTCAAAAATTGCGGCCGTCTATATCGAGGTGATGCAGGACATCCCGATTCTGCTCCAACTCTTTTTCTGGTACTCTTTTTTTTACGATATGCTCCCCTCGCCAAGGGAGGCCATCGAACCGCTGAGCGGTGTGTTTATGAGCAACAGGGGGCTGGTTTTTGCGGTCCCCGAATGGCACCCCGCATACCCAACCATCGCGATGGCGTTTGTCGCGGGCTGCATCGCCGTCTATTTCATGCGTCGCCGGGCCAGAAAACGGCAGGAGAGGACCGGGCAGCCTTTCCCCGTTTTTACGTTATCGCTCGCGATCCTGATCGGGCTGCCCCTCGCGGCATGGCTGCTTGCCGGGGCGCCTCACAAGATGAACGTCCCGGAACTGGTGGGATTTAATTTCAAGGGCGGCTTGAACATGAGCCCGGAATTCGGAGCGCTCCTGCTCGGCCTTGTTCTGTATACCGCCGCCTTCGTGGCGGAAATTGTCCGGGCGGGCATTCAGGCGATCGGCAAAGGGCAAACGGAAGCGGCCATGGCGATCGGGTTGAAACCGGGCCAGGTCCTCACCCTCGTGATCCTGCCCCAGGCTCTGCGCGTGATTATCCCCCCGCTGACCAGCCAGATGTTGAACCTGACCAAGAACAGCTCTCTTGCCGTTGCAATCGGTTTTCCCGACTTTGTTTCCGTTGCCAGCACGGCCATCAATCAGACCGGGCAGGCGATCGAGGGGATTTCTCTGATCATGATCGTCTATCTCTGCTTCAGCTTGCTGACGTCGTTGTTCATGAACTGGTATAACAAAAAAATGGCACTTGTGGAAAGATAGATGAACCATGGCCAAATCGGTAATCAACAATATTCAAACGGAAGGATTAAGAGCGCCGGTCATCCGCATCGGGGCGGTGCAGTGGATCAAGGCGAACCTCTTCAACGGTGTTTTTAATTCCATCCTGACCCTTGTGACGCTCCTTTTCCTGTATAAGGTGGTTCCGCCCTTTATACGATGGGCATTCATCGACAGCCTCTGGTTCTCTTCGGCGGAGCAGTGCCGCACCGGAGCCGGCGCATGCTGGTCGGTCATCCCCGCCAACATTCGGTTTATCCTCTTTGGTTTCTACCCCCACGAACTGCACTGGCGGCCCTTGGTCGCGATGATCATGCTGGTCGGCCTTCTTTTGTACAGCAAAAACAGGGATCATTGGAATCAATACCTTGGCTGCCTCTGGATTGCGGGTCTGTTGACCATGGGGATTCTGATGAGAGGGGGGCTTTTCGGATTGACCCCCGTCGAGAGCGATCAATGGGGCGGGCTGCCTCTTACGCTGATGCTCTCTTTTTTCGGGATGATTGCGGCCTATCCGCTGGGGGTTCTCCTGGCGCTCGGGCGAAGGTCCAAAATGCCGGCCGTCAAGACGGTCTGTATTCTTTATATCGAGCTGATACGAGGGGTTCCGCTGATCAGCCTGTTGTTCATGTCCGCGGTCCTGTTTCCGCTCTTCTTGCCGGAAGGGTTGACGGTAAACAAGATTATCCGCGCCCAGGCGGCGATCATCCTGTTTACGGCGGCCTACATCGCCGAGGTCGTCAGGGGCGGGCTCCAGGCCATCACCCGGGGTCAGTATGAAGCCGCGGAATCGCTGGGGCTGAATTATGTCCAGCGAATGCGGCTCATCATCTTGCCGCAGGCGCTTAAAATCGTGATCCCCCCAACGGTCGGAATCCTGATTTCGGCCTTCAAGGATACCTCCCTTGTGGTGATCATCGCCCTCTATGATGTTCTCAAAACGACGAAGTCCGTGCTGGCCAACCCGTCGTGGATGGGTTTCAGTGCCGAGGCCTATCTCTTCGTGGCATTGATCTATTTTGTCTGCTGTTTTTCGATGTCGAATTACAGCCGCCGCCTTGAAAAAGAGCTGCATACCTAAAAGGCGGTAAAGCCACTTCAACTTGAAGGATGGAACGAATTTATGAACGGCGAAACACTCAAATCATGCAGATCTCCTGAAAATAAAATCATTGAAATTGAAAACTTGCATAAATGGTTCGGCGATTTGCATGTCTTGAACGATATCTGCCTGTCCGTTTTCAGGGGTGAACGCATCGTGATCTGCGGCCCTTCAGGCTCGGGAAAGTCAACCCTGATCCGCTGTATCAACCGGCTCGAGGAACACCAGAAGGGAAAAATTACGGTCGACGGGATCGAACTCACCGGCAACCTCAAGAACATCGAAAAAATCCGCGAAGAGGTGGGCATGGTCTTTCAGCATTTCAACCTTTTCCCGCACCTGACCATCCTTGAAAACCTGGCGCTGGGTCCGATCTGGGTCAGAAAAGTTCCCAAAAAAGAGGCCGAGGAGACGGCGATGTATTATCTGGAAAAGGTGCACATTGCGGAACAGGCGAAGAAGCATCCGGGACAACTTTCCGGTGGTCAGCAGCAGAGGGTCGCCATTGCCCGCAGCCTTTGCATGAAGCCGAAAATCATGCTCTTCGATGAACCGACCTCGGCGCTCGACCCCGAGATGGTGAAAGAGGTCCTGGATGTAATGATCAACCTTGCCGAAGAGGGGATGACGATGATCGTGGTTTCCCATGAAATGGGATTTGCCAAAAGCGTCGCCCACAGGGTTCTGTTCATGGACTTTGGCCGGATTGTCGAGGAAAACGCACCGCAGGCGTTTTTCGATTGTCCGCAGCATGACCGGACCAAACTCTTCCTGAGCCAGATCCTGCATTGATCCTTAACCGTTCCTCCTGTCACTGCGGACGCGGCGGCAGACGCCCAAGAGAGGCCTCTTCCGGGAGAATTTCATGAATATCAAAACATTGCCGGAACGGTTTGACAGTGGTCGCATGATGGAGATCGACGGCCTGGACCTGGGCATCCTTCTGATCCCCGATAGCGCTTTTTCGACGACGGGCGGTCTGAAAAACCATATGCGGGCCAGTTTCAGCATGATCTCGCCGGAGCAAACGGAAGAGGCAATGACGCGGTTTGCCCGGATGATCGAACGGGAGAGGAGGCGGACGGTAAAGTTACCGTAAGCGGCGTTGGGAACGCCGAACGGACGGTGACGTTCTCCCGCCTTCGGGAAATCGCCGCAGCCGACATCGAGACGGCATCCTCCATTTCCTGCTTTCATCCGATCATAAAGGGGCTGCCGATGAAATAGATCCCCAGCAGACCGATGACGACCCCGGCGCTCTTCCGGAACCAGCCTCCCGATCCGATCCAGGTTTCGCTCTCCGTCAGGCGTCGGACCAACGCCGTGGAGCTGCCGGCGATCATGATGGGGAGGCAGTGTCCCAGGGCAAACAGCAGGATCAACAGAACCCCGGTCAGGACCTTCTGCTGGACCGTGATGATCGCCAGGATCGGGGCGATGAAGCCGAAGGTGCAGGAGCCGGAGAGGACCCCGTAGGCCAGCCCCAGCAGGAAGGCGCCGCCGCGGCCCTTGACATTGAGCCGGTGCAGACGACTGCCGGAGAGGTTGCACTTCTCCACCCCAAGCATCCCCAGGGCGACCCAAACCAGTACGAGACCCACAACAACCTGCCAATAGCTGCCCACATCCCCGAGCATCCGTCCCAAGAGCGCGCAGACAACGCCGATCGCGGCGATCGTAATGAAGAGCCCCGCCGTAAAAAGGATGGCATAATGGGCGGCCTGTCGCGGCTTCAGGGCCTTCTCCTGTCCGGCCACGTAGGCCACGACCAGCGGGATGGAGGCCAGATGGCAGGGACTCAAAAGGACGCTGACCATCCCCCACAGAAAACAGCCCAGCGCCGCCAGGTAGGTCACTCCGGTGATCCAGTTGTTGATGGTGATGAAAAATTCCCCCAGCATGGTGTTCCTTTCTACTTTACGCCCATTTCCTTAAACCGGCTCACGATCTCCTCCTCGCCCATGAACCCCTCGTGCCGATAAACCTCCTTGCCTTTTTTATCGAAGAAGATCTGCGTGGGAATGGTCCTGATGCCGAAGCGCCTGGCCGGTGCGTCATTCTTCCATACATCGAGGAAAATCACAGCCGCTTTCCCGGCATACCGCTTTTCCATCTTCACCAGGATTGGCGCCATCATCTTGCAGGGGATGCACTCTCCGGCGCCCAGATCGACCATCGTGACCATCCCTTTGACGGGAACCTCCACTGCGGCTGCGCTGAAAGCCGCCGACGGTGTAATCATGAGCAGAACCGCGAGACAGAAGATACCGGTCATAACCTTGGAACAAATCGTTTTCATTGCAACATTCTCCATATTTTGTTTTTGTTTTCAAAGTGTACTTGTTCCGAGCCACTTTAAAAAGTTGCCCGTATAAACCGCCCCATGGGGCATGGGCCGCCCGTCACCATTTTGCAGCGGCCCATCCGGCAAGGTATCGTCAGATCATGTCCCTGACCGTGCCCTCCGATCATGCGCAGCGCAGAACGCCCCTCGCCCACAAGCAATCTCCGCAGACGGGGAAGGGATTGCCGAAGCAATCCTGCTCGTTTTTCTCCGCCCAATCGCACCCCCCGCAGTCCGTGCAGGGAGAAAAGTCGAAGAGCCGGACGCGCTCGCGAAATGCCGCATACTCCGAACTCGACCAGACCGCAAGAAGGGGCTGATCGGGCAGCCGGCCGAATTCACAACGGCGGAAATCCTTCTGGCGACCCCTGATGAAACAGCGGTAGGAATGCAGGAGAGCCGGACAGGGGCTGACGCCGCCATGCCAGGCGACAGCCATGCTCCCGGTCATGACGAAGGGACAGTAGTTGCTCCGCTGATTTAGTCCGATATCGAGAAAGCTCAGCTTCGGTTGCTGGCGCATGATCCTGGAGAGCGGTTCCTGCGTTTCCCGGCACCAGTCCATGTGGGGCATGATCCAGAGCGGGTCATCCGGCTCTCCCTGGCTTTCGTACGCGCTCGGCCCCATTTGGTAGAGGATTTCATCCTGAAGCTCGGCCGTATAGGGGAGAACATTCGTCACGAGAATGAAGGAGGCCCGGACCGAGCGGGCGATCTCCCGTAACGCGGGCAGCTCGTGAATGTTGCGCCTCATCGCCACGAACTCGATCCCGATCCGCAGCGGCGTTTCTCTGGCATCTGCACTCAGCCGGTAAAGTCGCCCGACATGGGCCTTGATCGCGGCCAGGGAGGCCCCCGGCCGGATCGCCCCATGCGAATCGTCCGCCACCCCGTCGATCGACACGGTCAGTTGGTCGAGGCCAGCCTCAACGAGACTGGCGGCCAGCGTCGGAGTCAGCAGCATGGCGTTGCTCGTCATCTCCGTCCGCAGGCCGCACTCGTGGGCGAGACGGACCATCTCGGGAAACCGTTCATGGAGCAGCGGTTCGCCAAGGCCCGCAAAGGCCATCGTCTTCGGTCCCGGGAAATCCGCCAAGCCGTCGACCAGCGCCTCTAAGACAGGCCATGTCATATCCCCGAACGGTTCATCCCAGGAGTTGCGGATGCAGGTCACACACGTCAGGTTGCAGCGGTTGGTCGGCTCCACGTAGATCTTGCGCAGTTCATCCATGAAACCCGACCTTCACCATATTCCCGTCCCCCCGGCGCCTGCCGGCGCCCCTATTCACAACGCGTCGCCTCGACGCGGCAGACACCAGCCAAGGACCCCTTCTCTTCCGGGAAGTACTTCCTCTTGATCTTCAACGAGACATTGACCAGGCTGATCAACACGGGCACCTCCACGAGCGGACCGATCACCGCGGCAAACGCCGCTCCGTGGTTGATCCCGAAGACGCCGACCGCAACCGCGATGGCGAGTTCAAAATTGTTGCTGGCGGCGGTGAAGGAAAGCGTCGCCGACTTGCTGTAATCGGCCCCCGCCTTCGCGCTCATCCAGAAGCTCACCAGAAACATCACGATAAAGTAAATCAGGAGCGGCACGGCGATCAGCAGAACGTCGCCGGGTTTTTCGATGATCTTTTTGCCCTGTAACGAAAACATCACTACGATCGTGAACAGGAGCGCCACCAGCGTCAGCGGAGAGATCCTGGGAATGAATTGTTCGTGGTACCAGGTCTTTCCGCGCAGCTTCACCAGGACGAAGCGGGTGATCATCCCGGCCAGGAATGGGATGCCCAGATAGACGAAAACGCTCTCGGCGATCTCACCGATCGTGATCTGGACTACGGCCCCGGACAGGCCGAAGAGCGGCGGGAGCACGGTTATGAATAACCAGGCATAAACGCTGTAAAAGAGGACCTGAAAGATCGAGTTGAAGGCGACGAGCCCCGCGCAGTACTCGCAATCACCCTGGGCCAGATCGTTCCAGACGATGACCATCGCGATGCAGCGGGCCAGGCCGATCATGATCAAGCCGATCATGAACTCCGGCTGGTTGGCGAGAAACAGGATGGCCAGTACGAACATCAGGATCGGTCCGATGATCCAGTTCTGAACCAGGCTCAGCGCCAGTACCTTGAAATTGCGGAATACGTCGCCGAGCTCTTCGTACTTCACCTTGGCGAGCGGGGGGTACATCATCAGGATCAGGCCGACGGCGATCGGGATGCTCGTCTGCGTTCCCTCCGGCTTAAGAGAGCCGATCCAGTCCCCGACACCCGGAGCAAAATACCCCAGCAGCACACCCGCCGCCATCGCCAGGAAGATCCAAAGCGTCAGGTAGCGGTCCAGAAACGACAGCTTTTTAACAATGCTTTCCGGCATATTGACCTCCGTCTCCCTATATTTTTTAGATATTTGTTATCCACAGGGTCCCTCACCGGGGGACCGGTTTACCGGTCAGGTGCCGCCGAAGAGAGGGATGCCGCCGCGCAGGGAAACCTCCCCGGCGAAACCGACAGCGACTTTGTCGCCTTCCACAATCACTGGCACCTGCTGCCTGCCGCCCGTCAGAGCCAGCATCTCTTTCAATTTTTCGGGATCTTCATCCACATTCACGTAAACGGCCCTCTCTCCATAGGCTTCCCGAGCCTGGTTGCAGAAGGGTCAAGTGTCTGTTCCATAAATGATGATGTTATCCGCCATGATTCGTTTCCTCCTGTTTCTTCCTTGGCGCCTGTAATGGGGGTCGGCCGGTTTCAGTCCCGTGTCCCTATCCGAATATTGCGGACGATCCATCAGCCGGCTTCGAACATGTTTTTTCCCAGCCCTCTCAAGCTCTCGATCCCTTCCGGCTCGTGGTCGAGGAGCGGAACGAAGAGCATCGGCTTGTGAAACCGGGTTTCGATCTCGATGAGATACCTCTCCTGCTGCTTTCGCCGCCTATCGAAGAAGGTGTTGTTTCCTGCGTTCGACGGCAGGAGGTAGTTGACGGCCACTGCGGCCGTTTCGATCCCCACCTGCTTTTTCAGATCTTCCGCTGCCCGCCAGGCCTCGATGATGGGCGTGTATTCGGGATACATCACGAAAATGAAGGCGCTCTTGTCCCGATTGCGCATTTTTTTGATGACGTCGGCATATTTGTTTTGCGTGGCCTCCGAGGTCTGCTTTGTCAGAGTCCCCAGGTCGATGAACCCCTTCCAGTCGGTGGGAAGCTCCAGGAGGCGCAGCGTGTGACCCGTCGGCGCCGTATCGAAAACGGTGATGTCATAGCCGCTCGCCTCGAAGTAACTCATGAACTTCTCGAAAGCGGCCATTTCCTCAGCGCAGGGGGAATTCAGGTCCTCCTCCACGGATCGTTTCGTCTCTTCGCACTGATCCTTTACTGCCGCCAGAATCCTGGCCTTGTACTCTTCGAGAGCCTGCCGCTGATCGATCCGGGCCGCAAAGAGGTTGCGGATGCCCCGGATTCGCGCCGGCTCATGATTGATCTCCTGGCCGAAGATATCCTGGAGATGGGACGCCGGATCGGTCGTCACGATCAGGGTCTTGAACCCATGATCAGGGGAGCGACAATCCTCTCCCGGTACTCCTCCGACGCCGAATCGGGGTTGATCTCGATGGCATGGAGGTTCTCAACGCCCTCTATCGGCACGATCTGATGGCCGATCGTCTGACCGAAGATATCCGCCAGATTGGGCGCCGGATCGGTCGTCACCAGAAGGGTTTTATATCCTGCCCTGGCCAGCCAAACCGCGGTGGCGCAACTCATCGTGCTCTTGCCGACGCCGCCCTTGCCGCTGAAAAAAACGAACTTTACCGTATTTTTATCAGGTATAATCAAATCCTTAATCATGCCTTCTGCATCCTCTCCTCGATGGCTGCTTTCAGTTCCTCATAAGGCAAGTATTTCTGCCCGGCGACGATCTCGCCGTTAATGGTCGTGATCGGCAATACCGCCGGTCCATTCTCCTTAACCAGCCGGGCAATTTCCGGGTGGGCCATGAAAATAAGACTGTTAAAGGTCAAGCTGGCCCGCATGATCGACAAACCCTCGCCATATTCGTTTTGCAGGCACTTCAGCGTTTCACTGAACACAATCAGATCCTTATCCGGTTCCGGCCCACAGACGCCTGTTGAACAGCACATCGCCCCCTCGTAGATGATCAACTCGATCTTATCCATTTATCACACCTCTTTTCCCCTGATCCGCCAAGCTATTGCGCCTTCTTGCCGAGCCAGCTCAGAATTTCTTCCTTCTTCGGGATTTTCCCCACGGACTTGACCTTGCCGTCCACGACCACCGCCGGCGTGCCGAAAACGCCGTACTGGGCGATCTTCATGATGTCGCTGACCTTCTCGATATCGGCATTGACGCCCGCCTCGGCGACGGCCTCCCGAACCAGTTTCTCCACCTTCTGGCAATTGACGCAACCGGGTCCCAATATTTTGATTTCCATCGTCTTATCTCCTTTTTGATCGGTTCGCTCTTCGTCTGTATGGTGATCAGTCCGGTCGTATCCGTTTTTACACAGCATTCAGCCATTCGATACTCCTCATGATCACGATGATATATATTTCGATACGACAATATATCTGATCAGCCATGCGTGCCGCAGAGGTCCTCCCGCCGGATGGCCTCGCTCCTTTCGATCAGTTCGCGGACACCCGGATCATCGGCGAGCCAGTGCATCAGATTTCCCAGCAGGCTCGCCGCGTATGGGCTGCGGCCGCCGTCGGTCAGGGAGTAGTTCACCCAGAGTCCATCCTTCTTCCGATCCACCAAACCTGCGCCTTCCAGGATCTTCAGGTGCTTGGAAACTGTGGGTTGGGCAATCCCAAGAGCGGCCTGGACCTCGCAGACGCACATGGTCCTTTTCTGAAGCATCTTTAAGAGCTTCACGCGATTGGGATCGGAAAGCGCCTTCATGACTTTGATGAATTCCTTCATAACGGATCTCCTTATATTGCTTAAATGCCATATAGTACCGACGAAACATAGTCAAGCAATTTTTTCAGATCCTTCCTCGGTGGTTATTCACAGACGCAGTTCGAACTCGTCTGAAAATCATGAAATACTCCACCTCGATATCAATAGGGTCACCCTGATCCTGGCGGACAGGTATCCCAATTTCAGCATTTGCGGACGAGGTTGCGGCAGACGATTTAAGGGGGACCG
Source organism: uncultured Syntrophaceae bacterium (assembly GCA_964433455.1). Classification (GTDB taxonomy): domain Bacteria; phylum Desulfobacterota; class Syntrophia; order Syntrophales; family UBA5619; genus UBA5619. Next base: position 11,082 of record CAYSSF010000018.1, on the reverse strand, counting down.
CCGTAGTGAGAATCGGCAGAGCGATCCGCCAGTTGATCAGACCGCAGCGGTAGTAATTCACGGCTGCAAACATCAGGTTCACGACGTTGAGCAAAACACCGTCGGCACGGCATCGGCAATGGGCACACCCAATAGAAGAAGAGGGAAACGAAAATAAATGCCGCCCCCGGCCCGGCCATGGCCATCAGGCCAGAAAAGAAAAAGACGGAAACAATGCTCACGATGTAGACGGTCAAAGACATGTTTTACCCTCTCCCTTCAATTGCAGCGGCTGCAATGCTCCATCTCCCCGGCCGTAAAGGGCAGGATTTGGAGCGTCGTGTGGTTGATCCCATACTTGTGAAGCAACATCTCCTGAACGACGCGGATGTTCCTTCGTGGTCGGGGGATTCCGCGCCCGATTTGATATGGGCGGAGAGCAGCTTCTGGCGGCCTTTTCATAACCCAGTTCGTCGGCCGCCCGGACACTGCAGACCACGGTGGCCTGCCCAACATTGGACGCCCCCGCGCAATAGAAAACCGCCACCGGATTCTTTCGTTCTTCCACCTCGATGCCCTTGGTCTTCTTGTCCATATAAGGCAGATACCAATTTTCCTTCTCCTTCTTTTCCGCCATGACCCCATCGAGAGGTCCGCATTCTTCAATGGAAATATGCTGAATGGTGCTATTCATGTCAATGAGAAATGATCACAGCATCTATATTCCAGTAAATGATTAATTATTTGCGATTACCGAAAATCAGCCCCATGGCGCATCATAGATCTATCTATTGATGAGGGGATATATTGTGGTTGAATTGCCTTGACACGGAATCTGCGCTTGAATATAGTCCATCACACAAAAGTCCGACTGAAAGCAGTCCTGTTATGATCATAGGGGTATGTGATGGAAACCGATTTGCTCGTGACAACCTTCCCCGTCCTGACCGAGTTTCAACGGGCGTCAACGGTGCTCAACACGATCGGCGCCGCCTGCGGGCGGATAGACCCGACCCCGGCGCTATCCCTGGTTGCCGTACCGGCGCTCGTCATGAGCAGGGACGAGCGCGCCACGCTGGAGTCAGCGGCGCCCGACATCACCTTCTCGGGATGGGTCGATTATCAAATCCCGAAGGCAACCATGCCGGACGGACCGGCGCCGGAAGAGGCGGACCAGGGCGGGTGTTTCCGGCGTGCGGCCATTATGGTACTCGGCCCCTGTGTCGCCGATTACAAAAAGATCCGGCTCATCGCCCACCTCGAGGGGGACCTGGGTCCGCTCCTCCCCTATCTGAACGCGGTGCTGCCCCAGGCGTCCTACACGCCGAAGGCGGAGACGCTGACCTTCATGGACGGCTACCGCATGATCGCGCTTTACCCGAGGCGCATCACGATTGCCAAGGCGGACGAGATTGTGGACGCCTGGCTGACGCTGGAACGGATTCGTTTCCTTGCAGAGCAGACCTGGAATGACCGGGATCGGATTGCGCCTTGCTTTGAGACGCGGAAAAAGCCGCCCGCGCTGGAAATTTTCAAACGCCTGCCCGGAACCAATTGCGGCCGGTGCGGCATGCCGACCTGCCTCGCCTTGGCCATGCATGTCTGGACGGGGGAAGCCTCTGCGAGGCTTTGCCTTCCCGTTTTTGAAGAAGGCGGGAAGTTCTCTCATCTGCGAGAGCCATTGCTCGAAATATGCGCCGGAATGGGGATCATGGGCGCCGATCAAGGATAGCGCCACTCTTCGAGCTAGTGTAGTGTCTCGCTATTAACTTTACACGGGAATTTCTTCCATGCGTATGTATTTGTTAGCGAATATCATCATGACGTTGTAAAGTCGTTACTGTAACAGTACACTAGCTCTGGGAGCTCGCAACGATTATAAGGGGAACTTTTAGGAGGTTGCCATGCCTGATCAGGCGGTCGTAACGTTTACGTACGACGAATATATAAAAATAAAAAGGATCGTCCTCGACAGGGATCAGCAGGGCGCCCTCGATTTTATGAAGATGATCGAAAAGCGGTGTGAACATATTCTGACCCGCCAGGGCGGCATGAAGAATGCTCTCGATGGCTGAGAAAAAGATCGGGGCGGTACAATCTTTTCCTTGACAATCTGTTGGTTCGTTGGCATAAGCGCCAACGGTGCAGGGTCTTAAGGAACAGGTCATCATGATAACCTTCTCCGAAGCGGAATCAAGGGTAAAGATCATCAAGGCAATGGCACATCCGGTGCGTTTGATGGCCATTGAATTTCTAAGGGGTGGAGAACGCCCCTTCTCAGCAATATTCAGTTTATTTCAACTCGATAAATCCACCGTATCCAAGCATCTGCTCGTCCTCAAGGAAGCGGGAATCGTTTCTTCAATGAAAGCCGGAACGGAGATGATCTATAAACTTGAAGTGCCGTGCGTGGCGGACTTCTTTAATTGCGCCACCGTCGTCATCGAGAACAACGTAAAAAAACAAATGAAGTGCCTGTGTAGATAATTTTTTTCATTACTTGTTGGCTCATTGGCCAACAAACCATCAAAGATGAAGGATCTATAAGGCGTGGTCCAAGGATATTCAAAAAGGATTTCCTTGCAAACGCAAGACGCGAGGGGGGAGCAGAAATGGAGGATTTCTGGAGCGGGAGAACACCCTGCTGGGATTTTTTGCGGTGTACGGAAAATGTCTATTCCCGCTGCACAGCCTATCAAAATAGGGAGCGTCCATGCTGGGAGGTTGCAGGCACTCAATGCAGGAAGATACTCGATTTCGACTGGGAATGTCGGGATTGCAAGGTCTTCATGGCCTACGGGCACGATGATTGACGAAAGTCTGCTTTTGTGACGAAGGCTTCTTTATTTTCAAGCTGATAGCGTTTCCGGATGGAAACGGACCCATTGAACGCAGGAGATTTTTATGAAGAGAATGTTTTTGGTTTTCATGCTGTTGATCATGGTAGGCGCCGTGGTTGCAGTCGGCATATCCTCCGTGACATCGGTGCAGGCGGCCCAAAGCGCAACGCCAGCCACGATTTCGGGAAAGGTTAAAGATGTCAAGTGAGTCGGCGTAAAGGGAGCCGCCGTGACCGTGGAGGGGCAGAAGGCGAAGGCAACCACGGCCGCAAACGGGTCGTTCAAGCTCGCCGGCGTGGCTCCCGGCTCGGCGTACCTCTATGTGAAAACGCCTTCCCCGGCGTACCTGGACGGCGAGACCCTGAAGGCCATTCCGGTAAAGAGCGGCGCCAAAATTACCGGTGTGGAGATCACCCTCTCGGGCCGTCCCAGCGCCGCCGCCACCTATGTCGGAGGAAAGAATTGCGCCGGGTGCCACGATGAAAAATTGTCCAAGGCCCTTGACGGCACCCCGCATTCCTCCATCCACTCGCGTTTCGTAACCGAAGGGACGAGCCGCATGATTTACAAGAACATGTGGCCGGAACCGAACAACAAATACCTCCCCAGGGATCCCAAGGGAAAACTGCTCATGGTGCAGGACCCCCTGGACGGCAAGGGCCTGGTCCATCTGGCGCTCTGTACGAAAGGCGACGAACCCAAGCGCGAATACCTCTTCAAGTTCTACCCCGAGCAGAAAGAGGGAGTCTCTCTGGCCGAGGCCGACCTGGATTGTTCGGATACCGCGGGCGCCGTCTGGATTCCGGTTGCCGCCACGATCGGTGGCGAGGGAAACTGGGGAGAGGGGTACACGGACCCATATCACAAAGTCACCGACCGCATCCCCAATTTCGGCGAGGGGAAACAGCGCTACATGTGCAAAATCCAGGACGTGCCCTATCTCGTGAAATGGATGAAAGAGAACAACGTGTCCCGGGAAGGGCAGAAACAGGATTATATCGACTACATGCCGGTCTTCATCATGCAGGACGGCACGCCCGTAGGTTCGAAGGCGCTCGCAAAAGGCGAACTCGGCGCCCCGATGTTCTGGCAGAAGTCCCCGAAAAAATGGGCCACGCCGGATAACACCCTCTCGAGAAACTGCGCCGGCTGCCACGCCACCGGAGTGAAGATAAAAACGCAGGACTTCAAAGACTACAAGACCGTCGTCATCGACTGGGATTACAAAGACCTGAATACAACCTGCGAGCGCTGCCACGGGCCCGGTTCGGAGCACGCGAAGTCTTCCGACAAGTCGCAGATCATCACGCCCAAATATCTGACCGCAAAGGCGGGCAACGAACTCTGCGGCCAGTGTCATGGAAACCACGACGGCAGGAGCATCACCCCGTCAGGGGTATACAAACCCGCCTATGACGGGAACTACAAGGACACCCTGGGTCATGGGTTCTTCGTCCCGGGTGTATATAGTCTCGATACATTCTTTGCCAACTATGATAAGCCCACAACCACGATCGTGCCTGACTGGAAAGTGGGATCATTCGCCTCCTGGCCTGACCAGACCCACGGTCGTTCGCACTCCATGGAGCTTTCCGAGCTGCGCAGGTCCGTCCATTACAACAACAAGTCCGAAAAGCTCACATGCTATACCTGTCATGATGCCCACACCCTGGATGCGGGACCGGCGTCGCTGAAAGTAGGAGGCTATGATTTCGCCAACGCGGCCTATGGGAACAACACGCTGTGTCTGGCCTGCCATGCCGCGAGCGGCTCGTTCAAGGATGTCTCCAAGGCCGATGTGGCGGCGCTCCAGCTTGATGCCAAACGCAAGGTCACGAAAGACGGGGCTGCCGTCGCGGTAAAGGCTACGGATGCCGCCTTGGCCCGCAACCGAGTCGCCCGGGCCGTGGCCAAACACATGCAGGTAGGCGCCGCGATGGGCGGGGCTCTCTACACGCCGGAAGATCCGAACATGCCAACGGGCAACTGTGCATCTTGCCACATGGCAAAGATCGGCAAGCTGCAGGATATCGACGTCGATGCCATGTATCACCTGGACTTCGACAAGAACGGGAAGAGCACCATAGCCGAAGGCAACGTTGCGTCTCACGTCTTCGACATCGTCTGGCCCGGCCAGAGCGCGATCCTGAAGAACCCCGATCCGTCGAAGGGTCATGACTACGACATCATGCCGAACTCGTGCAGCAAGTGCCACGCCTTTGCCAGGACCAGCGGCGACCTGGATTAAGGTCTCTATCCTTGTTAGAGATCTGATTGTCAACATTAAAACAGAGAGGGGCGGGCAGTCCGGGGTAATTTTTCACCGGACCGCCGCCCCAACCAATCTACCCCGAAGGCGTGGCGAGAAACCCTGCAAACGTATCAAGCGTTGCAAGCCGGAGTCAGGACATCGCTTCCCCCATCTCGAATCCTCGGTCCAGCAGCAGGACGTCCACTTCGTCCCCTGCGGTATGCGACGCTTCCGGAGCCAGGCGTATCAGGCCGTTTCCCTGAATCATCGATGAAAGTCGCCCGGAACTCTGATCGCCGGTGATTGATACGTGATAACGGTCATCACGTATCGAGACCAACCCACGGACCAGATGGGGGCGGTTTCCCTTGTTTGCCGCCGGCTCCTGCAGAACCGCCTTGACCACCGGCCGGAAAAGCCGCTTGTGCCCCATGGCCTTGAGGATGGTCGGCCGCACGAACAGTTCGAACGTTACCATCGCACCAACCGGATTTCCCGCCAAGGCAAAGACCGGCTTGCCCTGTAGCATGGCGAACGCCAGTGGCTTGCCCGGTTTTATGTTGACCTTCCAGAATGTGACGCGGCCGCCCAGTTTTTCAATCGCCTCCTTGAAAAAATCGCGGCCCCCGACGGAAACACCGCCGGTAATGACCAGCATATCCGCGTTCAAACCGGCCTTGATCTTGTCGCAGGTGGCGTCAAGAGTGTCCGGGGCAATTCCCAACAGTACAGGGTCGCCCCCTGCATCCAAAACCTGGGCGGCCATGCTGTAGCTGTTGCTGTTGATGATCTTTCCCGGCGCCGGCGCCGAGCCGGGCTCCATGAGTTCATCGCCCGTGGCCAGTACGGCGACGCGCGCCCGCCGGTAAACGGCGGGGGCTGTCGTTCCCATGGCCGACAGCATACCGATTTCCTGGGGTCTGAGCAGCGAGCCGGCCGTGATGACGAGATTGCCGCTCTGAATGTCTTCACCCTGCTTCCGGACGTGCGAGCCGGCCTTTACCGGCGAAGTGAATCGAATCCAATCGCCGTCGCTCAAGACATCTTCGATGGGGACGACCGTATCGCAGCCGGGAGGAAGCGGCGCGCCGGTCATAATTCTGATCGCCTCGCCGGCCAACACAGGCGCCGAGGCCACCGCTCCCGCCGGCAGAAAGCCGGTCACACGGAGACGGCCGCCGCTCTGCGCGGCATGGGAAAATGCAAACCCGTCCATTGCTGAGTTGTCGGCCGCAGGAATATCCCACGGGGCGATGTGGTCCTCGGCAGTCACCCTGTTCAACCCCTGGAACACGAAAACCTTTTCCGTTTCCAGCGTACTGATCTGTTCCAGAATGGTCCGTTGCGCTTCTTCAATGGTCACCATGATGATCTTATGCCTCCTTGTATTTCAGAGTAAAAACAGGGTTTCTCCTTTGAAAAATATTGAGATGTTGTCCCCGATGGTCAACTGCAATTTCTTCAGAGCATAATCGGGCACTTCGATCTCCACCACGGTTTCGCTCCCGGCAGGGATGAACAGCAAGGTATGGGAGGCCCCCTTGAGCAGGATCTCGGTCAGGATTCCGGTCAGCAGGTTCTCCTGTACATGGCTCGGGCGATCTGTCTTCAGCACCATGACATTTTCCGGACGGATCCCAAACGTGCACACAGAGCCCGATTCGGCAGGCCGGTGGAGCACGGCTCTCTTAGGGATGGTCAGTTCCGCACCCAATGAATCGCAGACGACATGCAGCGCCGATTCGGACAGCGATCTCACTCGACCGGCGAAGATGTTTCCAATGCCGAAGAACCGGGCCACCGCCGTATCCGCCGGTCTCTCGTAGACATCTCTCGCCGTTCCGGTCTGGCGTATGGCGCCGTCGATCATGACCGAGACCCGGTCGCCGAGGAAAAACGCCTCCTCCATATCGTGGGTCACCATCAGCACGGTCAGGTTGCGGCTTTTCTGCAACGCCTTCAGCAGATACCAGAGTTCCCGGCGCAGCCCCTGGTGCAGCGCCGAGAATGGTTCGTCCAGCAGCAGATGATTGTTGCCGGCGGCGATAGCCCTGACCAGGGCAACCCGCTGCCTCTCTCCTCCGCTCAGATTCCCGATGGAGCGGTGCTTCAGTTCCTTGATACCGACGGTTTCCATGAGCAGCGCCGCCATCCGGGCATGCTCCGGGTCCTTGATCCCCTTCACCCGCAAGCCGTAGAGGATGTTGTCCTCCACCGTCAGATGGGGAAAGAGCGCAAGGTCTTGCGGCACATAAGAGATATTTCGTTTTTCCAGCGGCTCGCTCGTGATCTCCCGGCCGCCAAGCCGGATGCTCCCCCGGGAAAGCTTTCTCAAGCTGAGGATCGACTCCAGAAGAAGTGTCTTGCCGCTGCCGGTGGCGCCAACGATGGCATGACAACTCCCCTCGTCTACCGCCAGAGAGATGTCGCCAAGGGCGAACGTCCCGGCTTTCGCCGCAATGTCCCTGATCTCAAGCATGAAGCCCCTTTCGACCGATCAGCCGGACCACGTAAAGGGTGGCGATGCCGATGGCTGTCATGATGAGGATCAGCACGACGGTTCCATCGATATCGGCGGTGGAGAGCTTCATGAAGATCGCAATGGGAAGGGTCTCGGTCTTCATCGCCATCGTACCGGCCAAGGTAATGGTGGCGCCGAACTCCCCCATCGCCTTGGCCCAGGAGAGGATGAACGCCGCGACCAATCCCCGCCTGCACAGCGGCAGGGTTACATTGAAAAAGGCGGTTGCGGGAGATGCCCCCAGGGTGCGCGCCACCTCTTCGAACCGCCGCGGGATCTCATCCATTGCCGCCTTGGTCAGACGGGTGGCGACGCCGAGTGTCGTCACGAACTGGGCAAGGATAATCCCGTTGCTGTCGAAAACGAACTGTACCCCTCGGGTCTGGATCCAGTTCCCGAACGGGTTGTTGAAAAAGATCAGGAGCATCGCGCCGAGGGCGGCGGGAGAGACGATCATCGGCAGTTCCAGGATGGTGTCAACCGCATCCTTTCCCGGAAAGTCGCAGCGCGACAGCGCATAGGCCGACGGGACGGCAATGGCGGTGGCAAGAACCGCCGCCACGGTTGCCGAGAAAACGCTGAGGCGGATGGAAAAGAGCGTCCTCTCCGAGAGAAGGGTCTCCAGGAACAGCCCACCCCGGTAGAAATAGAAGAGCGACAGTGCCAGTACGGCAAACAGCGCAAACGTGCTGAATGCAAACAGGATCGAAACCCTTCTCAGGCTCATTTGGGTCTCCACTCCGCCGGCAGGGCATATTCGCCGCCAACCGGTTTTGTTGTGCCGATCCAGGCGCTCGCCTCTTCGGGAGACATGAAGTAATGGTACTTTCGATAGATGGCCTTCCCCTCTTCGGAAAGGAGGAATTTGATAAACTGCTGAGCGCCGGTCTTGTTGTTGCTGTAGGAGGCTATGGCAATCGGGATGTAGCCGATCCGGGAAATCTCGCTCTTCTTGATGGGGATGGTTTCAATCCGCTCCGGATCCCAGTGCTGAAAGACGCTCCAGCCGATGACCGCGTCCACCGCTTTCAGCGAGACGGCCGTGGCGGTCTTTTCGCAGCTTTCCGTGTAGTTCACCAGATTCTTTTTGAAGGCAGCCTTCTCAACTGCAGAAAATTCCTTCTCAACGGTCTCCACCGCATAGAGCCCGACGCAAACCCCTTCAGGATTGGCGATGGCAACCCTGAGCCCCGGTCGGGTTAGGTCGCGCAGGTTAAGAATCCCTTTGGGGTTTCCTTTCTGCACGTTTATTGCTTGGGCAAGGTAGACCACCTTTTGCTCGGTTTCAGCAACGACCGCCCCTTTTTTCCTGGCGATCTCCATGAAATCCGATGAGCCGGGAAAGTAGATGTCCCCCTTTTTGGCGAGCATCATCTGGGAAAGAACGAATCCCGATCCGCCGAACAGCAGATCAACCTTTACCCCGGTCTTTTTTTCAAAGACCTTGGCAGCCTCCTCGGTTGGTGGCTTGCTGGCGGCGCCGGCAAAGACCAGCAAACTCTCTTCGCTATGAGCCGTTGCGCAAAAACCGGGCAGGGCCGACAACAACAAAGCCGACAACAGCAGCAATCCGTAATGCATGAATGGTTATTCCTTTCGCGTGTTATTCTATGGTTCGATGTTACACGCTATGCCAAATTCGCATAACGCCGGTTATGAAAAAAGCCCATGGAACTTGTCGTCGATCATCTCCCGCATTCCCTGTTGAAGCGCATTGAATTTATCCAGCATTTGCATTGCCTGTGGGGTAAGGGACGACGCGCCTCCGCCGGCCCCTCCCTTTTGCCGGTTTACCAGCGGAAAGCCGAGCCGCTTCTCCATGGCATCGATGTAGGTCCATGCCTTGCGGTAGGGAATGCCCATCTCCTTCGCTGCGGCATTGATCGAGCTTCCGTTCTGAATCAGGCGCAGCAATATCTCCCGACCCTGGCCGAACACCGGCTCACCGTCGATCTCCAACCAGATTTTGGAACGGACTTGCAGTTTGGAAGCGGAGTCACTCATTTCAGAAATCTCTCCACAATAAAGTCAGTAACCGCGCCGGCATCGTTGAGATCCAGCACCGGAACGTCGAGTTCGAGCGGTTCATCGCTGGCCACCGCCTGAAGCGTCGGATCGTTCTCCTCCCCTCGGCAGATTAGCGTGGCGCTTCGCTCTTGGCGGTGCAGTTCGATTTTCGGCAGAGAACCATGCCTGAATCCCTCGGTCAGGACGATATCCACATCGGCGAAGTAGGTCGCCAGAAGTTCCGTGAGTGGAGGGGATGCGGCATGCTTCTTCACCAGCGCCAGTTTTTCGGGAGAGGCGATCAGCATGGTGTCGGCCCCGGCAGCAGCCAGGCGATGGCTGTCCTTTCCCGGATGGTCGATGTCGAAACGGTGGGCGTCATGCTTGACAATGCCCACCCTGTAGCCTCTCTCTTTCAATCGGGCGATGACCTTTTCGAGAAGGGTCGTCTTGCCGGTGCCGGACTTTGCCACAAACGAAATGGCCTTGACGATCATGGGAGACCTCCAGTTTTGACTTTTTCGAATTCCTCCGGAGTATTCACGTTTACAAAAGATTTTCCATCTCTGTTGAAATGAGCCATTTCTTCAACCGCGTTCTGCGGCATCCGGACCTCCAACGATTAAATGAATGGGGGGCTGCTTATACCAAATCCGCATAACGATAGGCAAGAATTTTTCCCATAAAACAAGATGTAGCCGGTTTTTTTTGTTGACAAAATTATGTTAAGCATTTTAGTGGAGATTAAATGATTGGACGACAGGCGATAGACCAATTGATAGAGGAGGGAAACATGAAGATTAACAGAAGGGATTTTCTGAAGGCAAGCGTTGCGGCTGGTGCGGCGGTAGCATTGACCGGACCTTCGCTCAACGCCTTTGCCGCAAAGCCTGCTCCGATTGCAGGTGAAAAGGTGAGCGGCGGCACCGACGCAGGTGCATGGATACCATCGACCTGTCAGGGCTGTACGGCCTGGTGTCCGGTGGAATTCTTCGTCCAGGGCGGTCGCGCTGCCAAGGTGCGGGGAAACCAGCTCAGCAAGGCCAACGGCGGCTACTGCTGTCCGCGCGGCCACCTGATGCTCCAGCAGCTCTATGATCCCGACCGGGTGAAGGTACCCATGAAAAGGACCAATCCGCAGAAGGGCAGAGGCATAGATCCCAAGTTCGTTCCGATCACCTGGGACGAGGCCCTTGATACTGTAGCCGACAAGATGCTTGAACTGCGCAAAAACAACGAACCCCATAAGCTCATGTATATGCGCGGTCGCTACTCCTCCACCTCCACGAACCTGCTTTACGGCGCTTTTCCAAAGATCTACGGCACCCCCAATTATTTTTCCCACAGCGCCATCTGCGCCGAAGCGGAAAAGATGGGGCCTGGACTTACGGAAGGCTTCTTTGCTTACCGCGACTACGATCTGGCCAATACCCAGTGTCTCGTGATATGGGGATGCGACCCGCTCAGTTCCAACCGCCAGGTTC
>CAYSSF010000017.1:28089-32273 GCA_964433455.1 uncultured Syntrophaceae bacterium | reverse complement strand
TCCATGCGGATGAAAATCTCTATACCTGCTCGCAGGATACGCAGGAAAAGATCAAAAATGCCGTTAAAGAACACGGCCTGAACCGGGTGATCGTGGCTTCGTGTTCTCCCCGAACCCATGAACCCATGTTCCGCGAGACGATCAGGGAAGCGGGTATCAACAAGTTTCTCTTTGAGATGGCCAACATCCGCGACCAGTGTTCCTGGGTGCACATGCGCCGGAAGGCGGAAGCGACGGAAAAGGCGAAACTGCTTGTCCGTATGGCCGTGGCCAATGCACGCTTGAATCGCCCCTTGGGAGAAACGGAAGTGCCCGTTGTGCAGCGCGGTCTCGTCATCGGCGGCGGCGTGGCCGGCATGACCGCGGCGCTCTGCCTTGCCGAACAGGGATTCGAGGTCTTTCTCGTGGAAAAAGAGGATCGGCTGGGAGGTAACCTGCTGCGTCTCCATCATACCATTGAGGGGGGGGATGTGAAGGAATTTCTTCAGGGCCTGATTGCCAGGGTTTCAGACCATTCCAAGATCCATCTCCTGCTGAAATCGCAGATCGTCGATTTCAAGGGGGTCAGGGGAAACTTTACCACCGATGTCAGGACGTCGCCGGACATGGTGGACCGGAAGATTCAACACGGCATAACCATTCTGGCCACAGGCGCCGAGGAGGAGAAACCTGAGGGTTACCTCTATGGCGAAGATCCGCGTGTTCTCACGCAACTGGAGCTGGAAGACCGTCTCGATCAGGCAGGGGACGATGCGGTCGGATTGCAAGACGTGGTGATGATCCAGTGCGTGGGATCGAGGAATGAGAAACACCCTTCGTGCAGCCGCACCTGCTGCGCCACGGCGGTAAAGAATGCCCTGAAACTGAAAAAGCTCAACCCCGCGATGAACATCCGCATCCTTTACCGCGACATCCGCACCTACGGTTTTTTGGAGACATACTATACCCAGGCCCGCAAGGCGGGGATCGTCTTCGTCCGGTACGATGCCGAAGAGAGTCCCGAGGTAAAAAAGGAGGGAGAAACCCTCCTGATCTCCTTCGAGGATAAAATATTGAAGGAGAGGATGACGCTGAAGCCCGACCTCATCGTTCTTTCATCGGCATCCATCCCGCGGGAAAACAAGGAGCTGGCCAATTTGTTGAAGGTGCCGCGCACCGCCGAAGGCTTTTTCCTGGAGGCGCACATGAAGCTTCGGCCCGTGGACTTTGCCTCCGACGGAATCTATGTTGCGGGATCCGCCCATGCACCGAAATTGATCAGCGAAAGCATTTCTCAGGCCTATGCCGCCGCGGCGAGGGCTTGCACCATCCTTTCCAAGGATAATCTTATGGTGGGGGGCATCGTGGCCGTTGTGGACGGGGAGCGTTGCGCCGCCTGTCTGACCTGTGTCCGCGTATGCCCCTATGGGGTGCCGGTGGTGAATGTGAAAGGTGAGGCGGAGATCGACATTATTCAATGCAAGGGATGCGGCACCTGTGCGGCGGAGTGCCCTGCCCGGGCGATCGACCTGATGCATTTTACGACAGGCCAGTTGGAGGCGAAGGTCGGCGCTCTGGTGGGGGGATAAGCGAAGAAAGGAAAAAGGTTATGTCCGATAAGCCAGCCCTTGGTTTTGAACCGGAGATTATCGCATTTTGTTGTGAGCATTGAGCTTACAGCGCTGCGGACCTGGCAGGTTCGATGAGATTGAGTTATCCCAGCAATGTGAAAGTGGTTAAGCTCCCGTGCACGGGCCGGGTGGATGCCCTGCTGATTCTGAGAGCCTTTGAGAGTGGCGTGGACGGGGTTTATGTGGCCGGATGCATGGAGGGCGAGTGTCACTTCCTGCGCGGCAATCTGCGGGCGAGGCGACGGGTCGAATATGTGAAAGGCCTGCTGGAAGAGGTGGGTTTGGGCGGCGGCAGGGTGGAGATGTTCAATATGAGCGCCTCCCAGGGTCAGCGTTTCGCCCAATTTGCGCGGGAGATGACGGAGCAGATCCGGTCACTTGGACCGTCGCCCATAAGAAGGAAATAACACCATAATAGGCAATGGGCAATCATCCATAACCGCTTTTAAGTGGAGATTCTGTCATGATAGTAGGAAATCGCAAGGATTTTAAAGAGATACTGGAAAAGCTCGGTCCCCGCCGGCGGGTATTGCTGTTGGGGTGCAACGAGTGCGTGACCGTTTGCGGCGTCGGGGGAGAGCGCGAGGTGGGGGTTCTGGCAGCGGAGCTGCGCCTGTACTGGAAAAAGGAGGGGGAGACCTTCGATATCCGGGAGCATACCCTGGAACGCCAGTGTGATTATGAGTATATCGAACAGATCCGCGGGTTTGTGGATGAATATGATGTCATTTTATCCATGGCCTGCGGCGCCGGTGTTCAGTATGTGGCGGAGGCGTATAAGACGAAACCGGTCCTGCCTGCCGTGAATACGACCTTTCTGGGGGTGACGATCGAGCAGGGCGTATGGAGCGAGCGCTGTCAGGGATGCGGCTCCTGCATCCTGGATATGACGGCAGGGGTCTGCCCGATTGCGCGCTGCGCGAAGAGTCTTTTGAATGGTCCCTGCGGCGGTTCGTCGGGCGGCAAGTGTGAGATTGACAACGAGACGGATTGCGCCTGGCAGTTGATCGTCGACCGGCTCAAGGAATCCGATCAGATGGAACGTTACGAGGAGATATTGCCTGTGAAGGACTGGCGCACCGGTCGTGAAGGCGGTCCGCGCAAAAGGGTGAGGGAGGACTTGAAACTGTGAAGACGAATTCCCGGGTAGAGAAGATATTGGCGGGAGGGGGTTTTGTAGTGACGTCGGAGTGCGGCCCGCCGCGGGGGGCCGATCCTGAAGTGGTCCGCCGGAAGGGTGAACTTCTTCGGGGTGTGGTTGATGCTGTGAACGTGACGGACAATCAGACTGCGGTGGTTAGAATGTCTTCTCTTTCCGCTTGTGCCATATTGCAAGGGATGGGATTGGAGCCCATCCTGCAGATGGTATGTCGGGACCGGAACCGGATTGCGTTGCAGAGCGACATCCTGGGAGCGGCGGCCTTGGGGATAAACAATGTTCTGTGTCTGTCCGGTGATCATCAGAAGTTTGGCGATCATCCGCAGGGGAAGAACGTGTATGATATCGATTCGATTCAGTTGATCCAGACGGTATGCCGAATGCGCGATGAGGGGAGATTTTTGGGGGGAGAGGAGATAAAGGGAAGGCCCGCGCTGTTTGTCGGAGCGGCGGAGAATCCCTTTGCGGATCCTTTTGAGATCCGGGCGGCCAGGCTCGGAAAGAAGATGAAGGCGGGCTGCGAGTTTATCCAGACGCAGTGCATCTATAATATGGAGAGGTTCAGCCGCTGGATGGAGATGGTATGCGACAGGGGGTTTCATGAAAAGTGCGCGGTTCTTGCTGGTGTGACTCCTTTCAAGACGGCAGGGATGGCCAACTACATGAAGAAGAACGTTCCCGGGATGGATGTTCCTGATGAGATGATCGAGAGGATGAAGGGCGTACCCAAAGAGAAACAGGCCGAAGAGGGGATCAAGATCTGCGTGGAGCAGATTCAGCAACTGAGGGAGATCCCGGGGGTGCGCGGCATCCATATCATGGCGATCGAATGGGAGGCGAAGGTGGCGGAAATCGTCGAAGCCGCCGGACTCCTCCCCAGGCCGGAGATAGAATAGGGTACCGCTGTCCGCAAGACCCGCCTGTCTGAGTTTTTTCTAAGGCAAGATCGCACAATACGGCATACCCGCTCCAGCCACTGGGAGCGGGTTGTGGGGGAAGGATGCGAACCCTTGCCGCCGGCGCGTTAGAATTCCAGCCAGGAATCGGAGTAGAGGATTTTTCCCAACAGCACCTTGGTCGTTTTTACGTAATTCAACTGCTCCTTGGTCAGTGAACCCAGGTCCACATCCTCGTCATCCATCACCCGGTAGACGATCTTCTTCAGATCCTGTTTTCCTCCGGGGGCGGCAAAGGCCTTCATGTCCTCATCGAAGGCATCGAGGATCGCGCTGGTCATGCCGTACCGCTCCAGCAGCATCATGTAGGTCTGGTTCAGGATCGGCCGCAGATGTTCGGGGGCGCCGTTCGACACATTGGAAACACCGCACGTCGCTCTCAGTCCGGGGGCCATCTCCTGGAAATCCATAAACATCTTCATGAATTCCACGCAGCTCGGCACCTGCACCTGGCTCTGG
>CAYSSF010000017.1:25774-28079 GCA_964433455.1 uncultured Syntrophaceae bacterium | reverse complement strand
GATCCAGATATCCTCGTTGGCGATGCCGGCCTCCGCGGCCTTCTGCATCAACTCGGCGGCCAGCACGCCCCGCTCATTGGCATCCCTCGGCAGCCCGGTCGGTCCCCAGAGGAGCGCGACAAAACCCGCGTTATACTTCCCGGCCAGCGGCAGTTTCGATTCCATGCTTTCCGGCCGTGCCATGATGGAATTGATCACGGCCTTGCCTTTGCGGTTCTGATAGACCTTGAGCCCCGCCTCGATGGCCTCGGTGTTGATGGTATCGAGGTAGAGCGGAAGATCGACCACCTCCTGAACCGTCCGGACGACCCATTCCATCAATTCGGCGCCCTCTTTGCGGGCCGGTCCCAGATTGATATCGATATAATCGACGCCCGCCTTGGCCTCGGCGATCGCCAACTCCTGGATCGGCTTGGGATCCCTCTCCTTCATGGCCGCGCCGATCTTCTTCACCATCACATTGAGATTTTCTCCGATGCGAATCATAAACTACTCCTCCTTTATGATTTTTCTGTCCAACAGGTTCGGTTTCAGCCGCTATTCTTAGACACCCAGCTTCAGGAACGGCGACAGATGGGCGGCTTCACGGGGTCCGATCTTCACTTCCCATTCCGGTCCCAGCTCTTCCTCCAGATCCCCGCTTACGGCAGCCACGAATCCCGGGATCACGATCTTCCGGTGCTTGACCTTTTCGGCGATGCCCGATTTTTTCACAAACTGGCCGATCGCGTCCCCGACAAACTTTCCGGCAGCCCAGGCGGTCAAGACGGAAAGACCTTCCGTATCCATCACCATGAGCCAGCTCGGTACGCGGCTGGCCTCGATTTCACCGGAAACGATGAAGTAGGTCAGCGCAAAGTTGGTCGTAATGAGCACCGGCGAATCCTCGTTCGGGTTTCCGACCGGGTAGATCCCCTGCTGCATCATCATCGGCCGTTGCGGATCGGTGTAGATGTTGAGTCTCGCAACCAAAAGCGGGAAAAGGCTCTCCCCCTGGAAGTCGGAAAGGACGATGATCCCGGCATATTTCGCGATCAGCGCGGCGGCGATCAACGCCTCCTTCATCGGGTCTTTCGTCATTTCACAGGCAAACGCGATCGTAGAGAAACCGAGTGATCGGTTCTTCTGGACCAGGGCGGCCCGGCGGGCAAATACCTGCTCTTCGAATGCGCCCCGTACCGTCCGGGCGCCGCCGTCCATAACGATATCCTTGACGCCGGCGGCGCTGATCTTGTCCGTCAGGGCTGCCAGGCTCTCCAGATTGTCGGCCTTTGCGGCCAGCGGACATTTGAACTCCTTGGCCAGCGCAACCATCGCCTCCGCGTTTCCATCCGTAGCCGCGTAGATGAGGGGGATACGCTGCGCGGAGACCGCAAGGGCGGCCTTCAGCGCATCGGCACTGTCGCTCATCAGGATCAGCGCGGCGTCGGTTTCGTCCATGATTTTTTTGACCAGGGCCTCAAACTGGCCCGCATCGCCCGATTCATTCTTCGCCGCAATCATCTCCGCACGCAGCACAAGACCGATCCATTCGTATTTCAGCAGCTTAAAACGCTTGATCCGCGCGGCCACCTCATCGGCGGGCATCGTATCGCTGATCAAGAGCGCCAGGCCGGGTTTGTTTACAAAGGTCTTCTCATGGCGGAAAAGAACGGTCTCACCGCCGATTTTGACCGCATTCTCCCCGCTCCCGATCACAACGGGACGGATCGGCGGCGCGGACGCCTCCGAAAGCAGCGCCTTCGATTCCTCCGAAATGTAGGGGCACGAAGCCAGTTCGGCCTTCGCCGCCGCCAAATTCATCGCGAACGCAAGGCAGGTGGGAACGCCGCATTCCCCGCAGTTTGTTTTCGGCAACAACTTGAATATCTGGATTCCCGTAAGAGCCATGATCTACTCTCCTTTCTCCTCGATCATCAAATAATATAAAAAAATGTTATCCCCTCTATTCCAGGATCGATGCCATCGTCAGCGCCGGATGCTTCTTTTCCTCCAGGAACGGAAGGATTTCGTCTTCCGTCACCCCGATGGTTTCGTCGGCGATCATATCGATAAAATTGGGGATCCCTATCTCTTCGCACCGCTTCTGCAGTCGCTCGCGGAGTTCGTCTTTCAGCATCTTGGGCAGCCAGACGAGTCGCAACAGCCCGCCGTCGCCCGTGAGCCACTTTCTCTGGGTGATGTTGTATTTGCTGTGACCCAGGAATCCCGGCGTCACCGCGCCACCTCCCGCGGAACCGGCCAGCGTCGTAAACTTCATCCCGCAGGGGGTCATCCCCATGAAATCGCGGTTCACCGTCATGAC
>CAYSSF010000017.1:0-25764 GCA_964433455.1 uncultured Syntrophaceae bacterium | reverse complement strand
CGGCAGCACCGCGGCGATGCATTCGCAGCAGCCGCAGGTGGTCATCGGATCGACCATCATGCTGTAGAGGCTCACCTGGGAAATCTTCTGGCGGGAAGCATTCAGCACAAATTCATTGGTGCCCTTCCACTGTCCGAGTTTCGCATCCGTGATGTCTCCCTTCGGAATCGGCTGGTTGGGACCGGTCGGATTGATCTCGAAAGCGGCCTTGCAGTCCATCCAGTTGTAGGCGCCGCAGAGCCCCGTCCTTTCGGGACTGACAACGCAGACATGGCTGGGAGCGAAGGATTGACAGAGGGTGCAGGAGTAGAAGGTATCCGTGGTCTCGTCGGTCATCCCCTCGATCCGCGCATCGCGTTTTCCGTAAATGGCCCTGGCCTGTGCCAGCACCTCCTCCACCGCTTTCGGTTCCGTGTAGATCATCACCTGGGCCTTGTCGAAAATGGCGCCGAAGTCCTGGTGCAGTTTGGCGTGGAGAATCTTTCCCAGATCCGCAAGCTTGAATCCCTTGGCCACGGCGCCTTTCGAAATGCGGAGCCAGGCGATATCGCGCTGTCCGATATGCATGATCCCCTGGGCGTAGTTGATCAGATGGTGGATCTGCCGCTCCAGGATCGGTTCGAAATCCTCCTGCATCTTCCGGCCCGTCACCTCAACCCGGATCGCAAGCGGCAATTGCGCCGGCGGCTGGACCGCATCCACATCCGGACCGATCACCTCCACCTTGCCGTCTTCCACCTCGTCCATCCGTTTGGAGATCACCAGTTCCACCGCATGGGTGCGACCGCCGCCGCATTCCAGGTAGATGTCTTCGCCACGGACCCGTTCGCCTTCGAACGCCGGGCCGTAGGAAACGGGAATGGGCACCGAGGCAACGGTGACCTTGAGCCCCCGCACCTCGACCGCCTTTTGGACGATATGGTCGTGCGGGATGTTGGATACGACGTGCTCATAGGTGCAGATGCCTGTCGGCAAAACCTCCGGGATCGGCGTGTCGGCAATCGTCGGGAATCCCCAGTTGATCGCGCCGGCGGCGTTGGCATACCACTCATCGGTGACAAACCCCATCGGCATCACGAACGCGAAGGTCCGGTCCCGGTTGTAGTTGAGATTTTTCCGGAAATCCCCCGGCTTGATCCCGCCGAAGGCCATCGCTACGCGGCAGGCGAACCCCATCGCGAAGACGGCCGCCGAGATGTCGGGACCATAGGAGACGAGACGCGTCGGCCAGCCGATCTGAACGCCCGCCTCCACAAGCTGTTCCGAAAAACGTTTCCCCGCGTGCTCGGCGCACATGAAGACGTAGAGGTTCTTCTCTTGCAATTCCGTCGCGATCTTCTTCGCAATCTCCGGCGACGGCGCCGCCCCTACGATCGCGGCGAAGCCGGGCGCCGACCCGTCCACGAATTCGACCCCCCGTTTGCGGAAGATCACATCGTTTGCGGCGCCGAGCCAGATGTTGTCCGGCAGGATATCCTCCTGCTTGGTGTAAAAATCGGGATCTTCCAGATAACGGATCGCTTCGATGATCTCTTCGGCAAAGAATGTCGCCATGCCCGCATCCAGCGCGGGCGCCAGATAGGGAAGCGCCGTCTTTTCCTTGACCGGCGGCGGCAACAGCGCGCGGCATCGGTCCAGGACCGGCTTCATGTCCGACATCTTCTGTACGGGAATTCCCAGGATCGCATAGATGACCGGCAGGTAATAGGCCGTATCGGGAAATCCCACCTCCTGTTCAGGCCCCCACTTGTCGAGGGCCTCCTGATATGTTTTCTCGGCCCGCTCCACAATCTTGTGGGCCCCTCTGATGGCTGCGGATGCAATAATTTTTGACACGTGAAATCCTCCTTTTGGGCTATCGGATGTAACTTAAGTAACTGCGCGAGGCGTGAGGCGTGAACTCCCTGACCCGTAACCCCTAACCCCTTCCCCTGACTCCTTTAAGCGGCATCGATCTCGCGCCGTTTGGCCATATCAAACAGAACCCTTTCACGGGCCTTGTCGATGCCCAGCGCTTTTCGTTTCTTATCGATTTCATCGATGATCAGCTTGGCCGCCTTCAGGGGATCGCACTCAAAGCCCCATTTCCCCTTCGTGATGCTTTCGAACTCTTCAAACAGGTGTTTGGTGACCACTTCACTGCCGGTTGTCGGCCAGGTTGTGCCGAAAACGGTATAAACACCCGAAGCGACAAAATAGTGGCCGATCGCAACGGCCTTTTCGCTCATCCACTCGAGGGCGGCGCCCGCGGCCGGCAGATCGCTGATATCGTCGCCGAGGCCTCCCGCTTTCACCACCGCGGTGGCCGCCATCAGAATCCGGCTGTTGTCGACGCAGGCCCCCATGTGCAGGACCGGCGGAATCCCGACGGCTTCGCAAACGGAGGCCAACCCCTCTCCCGCGTATTTTCGGGCCGCCTCCGGCGTAAGCAGGCCCGCCTTCCCGCAGGTCATCGCGGCGCATCCGGTCACCAGGACGATCACGTCGTTCTTGATCAACTCCTTGATCAGAGTCAGATTGGGATCGTCGTGGGTCACGCGGGCGTTGTTGCAGCCGACGACGCCGGCGATCCCCCGGATACGGCCGTTGATGATATTGTCGTTCAACGGACGATAGGAGGCGCGGAACATGCCGCCCAGCAGATAGTTGATCGTTTCATAGCTGAATCCCACCACCTGATCCGTCTTGTCATCCGGGATCTCCACGTTGGCCCGCCGGTTCTTGTAGTTGCCGATCGCCTCCATCAGGATTTTTTTGGCTACGGCCGTGGCATGGTGCTCATCGAACTCAATATGCATCGCCCCTTCGATCTTCGCCTTCGCGGAGGTCGTAATCAGCTTGGTGTGATAGCATTTGGCGACCTGGGCCAGCGATTGCATTTCGCACTGTACATCGACAACCATCGCATCCACGGCCCCGGTCACAATCGCCAGTTCCTGCTGGAGGAAGTTGCCCGCCACCGGTATGCCGTGACGCATCAGGATTTCATTGGCAGAACAGCACATGCCCACCAGGTTGATCCCGTTGGCGCCCGTCGCGAGGGCCGCCTTTTTGATTTCCGGATCCTTTACCGCAGCCACCAGCACTTCGGGGAGCAGCGGTTCGTGTCCATGGACCACCACATTGATCTCGTCTTTTTTCAGAACGCCCAGGTTGATCTCGCCCAGCACCGGCACGGGATTTCCGAACATGATGTCCTGAAGGTCCGTTGAAATCATCGAGCCCCCCCAGCCGTCGGCCAGCGCGCAACGGGCAGCCGACAACAGGAGACTCTTGTAATCCTGATCGACACCCATGTGGGTGCGATGCATCAGTTCCACCACCTCGCGGTCGATGCCCCGCGGCACGATCCCCAGCTTCCGCCAGATCTCCTGCCTCTTGGCCGGCGCCCTTTTTATAAACGGGATCTCCCCGTGCTGGCGGCCGAACTCCTCCAGCGCCTTTTTACCCACCTCGATCGCGATCTCCTGAACGGAGCGGTCGCCGATCTCCACTTCCAGGTCCATTGCGACCTGATAGAGTTTCTGTTCGTCCTTGATCTTGAATTCGGGCACGTCCCCTTTGGCTGTGGCCAGAAAAGCCTCGGCGATGCCGCGGGCGTGGTCCGAATGGGCCGCGCTTCCCGCCGCGACCATGCGCGCAAAGTTGCGGGCGGAGATCGTTTCGGCGGTTGCGCCGCAGAGCCCCATCCGCTTCTTAACCGGACCCTCCTTTTTCTTCGGCTCCGGGACGCGACATGGGCCCATCGCACAGTTCTTGCAGCAACTTCCTTCCGCACCGATCGGACAGGGTTTCATCGCCTCCGCCCGATCGAATATGGTTTCACAACCGTCGACGGCGGCTTTTTGAATCATCTTGAGCGTCGCCGGGTCGATACTTTTCTTTTCCAAATCTGACATCATTTCCTCCTTCGCAACGCCGACCGGGGGCCGGTGTTTCTATGTCATTAAATCCGCAATCATTTCTCGGACAAGCTTGATGGCCTCGGGATGCCTCATGATCAATACATCCGCCCCGGCCAGCAGAAGCAATTGCGCCGTTATGGCCTCCATCAGAACGCCTCTTTTCGCCGCACTGCCCATCAGCGGCGAGTCATCCGCCTTCGCTTCCTTCGTTTTCCAGATCTCCTTCGCCAGATCGCAGATGATCGGAAACTGAAGCCGCTCGTCCTGCTGCGTGAGGGCGGCCATGCGGTCACGCTCCATGACCGAGTAGGTATATTCGATTCCATAGCCGAGTCCGCCGGTGGTCGGATCGACGATGATCTGTCCGTCCGGCACCCCGAGGTTGCCCAGCAGGATGTTGAGCTGTTTTGCAAGGTTGATGTCGATCGGGCTGTTGGCGGCTATGGCATGTTTGTAGGCAATGGCGCCGGCGCCGATCTGCTTGTAATTTTCGACGACAACGGGGCCGATGACGAGATTCATTCCATCGCACGCCTCGGCGACTTTGCGGAGGAGTTCGGCATCTTTCTCGGGATTGCCGCTGCCGTAGACGATCACCGGAATATCCACCGCCGCTGCAACCTTTTTGGCCGTTTCGGTCGCCTGATCGCTCGGGGTATTGAGACCGTTGGGATCGGTGCTGACCAGTTGCAGCGCAATCAGATCGGCGCCGTAGGCCGCCGCCTTCTTGGCCCAGGCGACGGGATCACCGATCACATCGCTGTAGGGTGCAAGAGCGGCCTCGGACCAGTCATCGGGCGGTGTATCATACACCTCGATCGCAACGCGAGGGGGATGGGGCATTTCCCCTTCAAAGAGATGAAAAGGATAAGAAGTTTCCCCTCCCACCGTAATCGCCTTGGGTCCTTTTCCAAGGACGACTTCCTTGATCTTTCCCGTATAGGTAATTTTAGGTATTGCAAATGCCATGAGTTTTTCCTCCTGTTAATTGACCGCCTCTCCTGCATCGGGCGCATCCGATGAAGAACCGGAAGGCCACCCCCCGGAATTGAAGCGTAGCTATCAACGAACCCCTGTTTTGAGATAGGCCATCATATCTTCCCGGGTTTTCAATTTTTCCCGCCAGTTCTCCGGTTTTTCGGGTTTTCCCTCTTCGTAGGTCTCTCCCAATACCTGAACCTTGCTTCCATCAAAAGAGGTCTTTTCTTCCAACTGCTCTGCCATGACCACCCCTCCTTTCTCCATATTTTTTTTGATATTGTTGATTACGTATGTTTCACGCCGGCGGCGATTTCCGCGGCTTTTACCGTATTCATCATCAGCATCGTGATCGTCATCGGCCCAACGCCGCCCGGAACGGGCGTAATGGCGCTGGCCTTTTCCTTCACATTTTCGAAATCGACGTCGCCGCAGAGTTTCGCCTTCCCCTCCGCTGTCATCCCGATCCGGTTCACGCCGACATCGATCACCACGGCCCCCTCCTTCACCATATCGGCGGTGATGGCATTCGGTTTTCCGGCGGCAACGATCAAAATTTCCGCCCGTTTCGTGTGGAATGCGATATTTTTGGAACCGGTATGGCAGATGGTCACGGTGGCGTTGGCCCCTTTTTGCTTCTGCAGAAGAATGTTGGCGATCGGTTTCCCGACAATGTTCGAACGGCCGACGACCACAACCTCCGCGCCGCTGGTCTCGACGCCGGTACGGATCAGAAGCTGCTGGATGCCCGCCGGCGTGCAGGGGAGATAATCCGCCTCGCCGATCATCAGTTTTCCGACATTAATCGGATGAAAGCCGTCCACATCCTTGCGCGGGTCGATCGCGAGGAGCACCTTGGTCTCATTGATGTGCTTGGGCAGCGGAAGCTGCACGAGGATGCCGTGAATCAGGGGATCCTGGTTGTACTTCTCGATCAGCGCAAGCAGATCCCCCTCCGGAATGTTTTCCGGCTGGTTATCCTGAATCGAATAGAACCCCAGTTCCTTGGAGGTTTTCTGTTTTGCGGTGACGTAACTGAGCGACGCGGGATTCTGGCCCACCAGGATGGTCACGAGCCCCGGGACCACGTTGTGTCCGCTCTTCAGATGCTCCGTCTGCTGCTTCAGCTCTTCCCGGATCTGCCGCGCGATTTCATTGCCGTTGATCAATTTTGCCGTCATCTTATCTTGAACTCCTTTCCTTTCTGTTTCGGCTGCCAGGTCAGCCATGCTTGTTTAAAAATCCAATTTCATTGGATATACCGCTCAAAAATCTGCCATGCCGCCTGCACGGACGGGACCGAAGAGGGAAGCCGGAAGGTCGGCGTCCCGTTACGGTCAAAGCGACTGATCTCCTCGTCGGAAGGTATAATCCCTGCCAGGTCGAGGCGGTTTCTTTGGATCTCTTCCGCGGTCTCCTGCAGCAGCGGACCCTCCATGCGGTTCAAAACGAGAAGATCCTTTTTGATGTTCAGCTTGAGCTCCCTTACAAGATCGCGAATCCGCGCCGCGGTCATGATGCCCCGCCGGCTGGAATCGGAGAGAACAAAAAGCAGGTCCACGTCCCTCGTGGTCAGACGGCTGAAATGCTCCATTCCCGCTTCATTGTCAATTACAATATAGGGATAATTTTCCGTGAGCATGTCGATGTACTTGCGGGCAAGGGTATTGGCGGCGCAGTAGCAGCCGGCCCCTTCCGGACGTCCCATCACGAGCAGGTCGAATCCCTTCGATTCCGTCAGGGCCTCCTGCACCTTATACTCAAACCAGACATCCTTGGTCATGCCCGTGGGAACCTCGTCCGGTTCCTTCATCAGTTCCCGCATCTCCCCTATCGTCGATTTGACTTCGATCCCCAACACCTCGTTCAGGTTCGCGTTGGCGTCCGCATCGACGGCCAGAACGGGACCCTTTTTCTTTTCCAGGAGGTAACGGATGATCATGCCGGCAAAGGTTGTTTTCCCCGTGCCCCCTTTTCCGGAAACTGCAATCGTAAAGCTCATGGTTTTCAGGCCGCCTCCCTTCTGGCACGCAGCCGTTTCTGCACCCCCGGGAAGGCGGAGGCGTCGGTATGCGGCAGAAACATTGCGGCCATGAATTCATTCATGAAGCCGGCATGGTTGCTCAATTCCAGGTTGGTCATCATCAGCGCGATCCTTTCCGTCTCTTTCAGGAGTTCCCTGGAAAAGGAGAGCAGTCTGGCGCCCAGCAGTGATCCGTTCCCGACGAAGATGAATTTCCGTGCATCGATTTCCGGCAACAGTCCGATGAAGATGGCCTTTTCGAGATCGAGATGACGGCCGAATCCGCCGGCGATGATCACCTGCTCCAGGTCCTTGAAACCAAGACCGACGCTCTCCAACAGCACCTTGCAGCCTGCATAGATGGATCCTTTGGTGCGGATCAGATTTTCAATGTCGATCTCGGTCAGGACAATGTCATTCCGGATGCCCGTTTCATTCTGATAGGCAAGGACATATTCGTAACCATCCTCCCCCTTTCTGACCCGCTCAGTCGGCAGATCCCGGTGGAACTTGCCCTTCTGGTCGATGATGCCCGCCTCCAGAAGCTCCGCCACCGCGTCGATCAAGCCCGATCCGCAGATGCCGATCGGCTTGGTCCGGCCGATGGTCAGAATCATCGGTTCGCAGGTACGGGGGTTGATGCCAACCTCTTCAATCGCGCCTCGTGTCGCCCGCATGCCGAATTTGATCCCCGCCCCCTCGAAGGCCGGACCGGCTGAGCAGGAGACGCTGGCCAGCCAATCCCTGTTCCCGATCACGATCTCGCCGTTGGTGCCGATATCCATGTAGAGGGTCAACGCCTCCCGCTGGAAAATTCCGGAACCCAGAATGCCCGCGACAATATCGCCGCCCACGTAACTGGCCACCAGCGGAAAGAGATAAACGTGGACATGGTCGCCGACGTTGATCCCCAGATGGACGGCCCGCACCGGCGGTATCAGATTGGCGGTGGGAACGTAGGGCGACTCGCGGATGTATTTAGGATCGATCCCGAGGAGCAGTTGGGTCATCGTGGTGTTGCCCGCCACGACCAGATGGGAGACCAGGGATCGGTCAATCCGGCTCATTTTAAGAAGCTCGTCGATAATGCCGTTGATCGAGGCGACCACCGTCTCCTGCATCTTTTTTAGACCGCCCGGCTTCTGGGAATAGACGATCCGGGTGATGACGTCCTCCCCGAAACTGATCTGGGGATTGTAATCGGAAGCCTCGGCCATCGCGAAGAGGGTCGCGCCGTCGCAGGCGCCGTCGGGGCAGGCGGCGACCTTGCATTCGTTCAGGTTCAGAATCTGGCCGAAAATGGTCGTGGTGCCGATATCGATCACGATCGAATAGTTTTGGTGCCGGTTGTCGCCCGCTTCGACGTTGATCAGCTTGTATCCCTTTCGGGTCCGCACCAGCGTTACGGTAACCTTCCAGTCGCCCTTTCTGAGGAGCCGGCTCAATTTCATGATCAGCCGGAAATCGCTGGAGATTCCACTGATGCCATGTTGCCGGTGTATCGCATGGGTCAGGCGGGTCAAGTCGCTCACATTGTCGTTCAGGGTTGGTGGATTCAATTCCACATACCGCTTGAATACGGTGGGATCGACATCCCACCCCTGAACCAGTTGAAAAATATCCTTCGGCGAAAGGAGATACGGGGCCGCGAGCCGGTCGCCTTTGAGCGCCAGCACGGACTTGTCGACCTGCGATTCCAGCGGGATATCGACATCGACATCGCCGGTGACGGTCGAGAGGCAAGCGAGGCGGTAGCCGTCGGCATACTCCGCCTCCGAAAGGTCGGCATGCATCGGCGACTCAACCGCGCCGCCGGCGATTCTGACCTTGCATTTCCCGCAGGTCGCATTGCCGCCGCAGGAGGCGTTGATGTGAATGCCGGCCTCCATAGCCGCCTGAAGGAGATTCTCCCCTTCGTCAACAAAGATCTGTCTGTCACTCGGATGAAACGTGACCTTGTGTTCCCCCATGACCAAAAGCCGTTCCTAAAACAAAGCGGGGCACGAACTTTCGTGCCCCTTTACCCAGGTTAAAACAACCCCTTGACCTTCCCCGTCTTTACATCCACGTCGACTCTTCTGTAGGCGGGATCGGAGCCTGTCCCGGGCATCAGGCTGATGCTCCCTGTAACCGGGCAGAGGAATTTGGCGCCTGCAAAAATCAAGACGTCTCGAACCGGCAGGATCCAACCCGTGGGGACCCCCTTGCGAGTCGGATCAGCCGACAGGCTGAGGTGGGTCTTTACCATCATCGTATTGAAATCCCTCAATGCAGGATCGGCCTCAAACCGTTTGGCTTTGGCTTCAGCCTCAGGGGTCCAGGAAACGCCGTCGGCGCCGTATACCTCTTTTGCGATGAGTTCAACCCTTTGTCTGAGAGGCAATTCCAGCGGGTAGAGGAATTTGAGTTTGACTTTATCCTTGCAGGCGTCCATGACGACATCGGCAAGTTCAAGGGCGCCATCGCCGCCTTTGAGCCAGTGCTCGGAAAGGGCAACGCGGGCGCCGGCCTGCTCGGCATACTTTCTGACCATGGCGATTTCTTTTTTTGTGTCGGTGTGGAACGCATTGATGCAGACCACCGGGTTGATTCCGGATTTCCGGATCACCCCGATCAAGTGGGTCATGTTGCAGAGGCCTTTTTCAAGGAGGGCCAGGTTTTCCTTTGTATAGGCTTCAGGCAAAGGTCGTCCGGGAACGACCGTCGGTCCCCCTCCGTGCATCTTCGATGCCCTGATCGTCGTCGTCAGGATAGAGACATTGGGAGTCAGGCCGCTCAACCGGCTCTTTACGTTCCAGAATTTCTCAAAGCCGATATCCGCGGCAAAGCCGCTTTCGGTAACATGGTAATCGAACATCTTCAGCCCGACCCGATCGCCGATGATGGAGGACTGTCCGACGGCGATGTTGGCAAAA
This sequence comes from uncultured Syntrophaceae bacterium, assembly GCA_964433455.1. Taxonomy (GTDB): domain Bacteria; phylum Desulfobacterota; class Syntrophia; order Syntrophales; family UBA5619; genus UBA5619. The sequence continues at coordinate 15,943 of CAYSSF010000017.1, read as the reverse complement.
GGACCGGCGTGGACCAAACAGGGCTGATACTCGGTGGAGGACATCAGCGTGGGGTTGATGGTATTTCTCATCCACGCACACATGGCGCCCGCCACTTCGAGGTCGGTCGTCGTAACCGGCCTTCCCTTCTTGTCATAGGCGACGACGATGTTGCCCAACCTTTCCCGAAGGTCCTTGAGATCCCGGACAATGGAGAGAATGGCCATGAGTTCGGAACTTACCGCAATCCCGAATTTCGATTGCATCATAAAACCGTCCTGCTTGCCCCCCAGACCGATCACAATGTTTCGCAACGACTGGGCGCAAAAATCCATAATCCAGCCCATTTCAACATTATTGGGATCGATATCGAGCCGTTTGAGTTTCCGTTTCGCCAGTTCCGCATCGTCATAGTTCCGTTCGTGCTGCATCCTGGAGGTCAAAGCGACCATGGCCAGGTTATGGGCATTGATGATGTCGTTGATGTCCCCGGTGAGACCCAGCGAGAATTCAGTCATCGGGATCAGAAGGGATTTGCCTCCTCCTGCAGCCGTTCCTTTCACATTCATGGTTGGACCGCCGGAAGGCTGACGGAGACAACCGCCGACACTTTGCCCTCTTTTGCCGAGCCCCTCGATCAAACCCATACTCGTCGTCGATTTTCCTTCTCCGAGGGGAGTTGGCGTGATCGCTGTAACCTCAATATATTTTCCGTCCGGCCTTTTTTTCAGACGCTCCATAATCTTGAGGAAATCAAGTTTGCACAATCTCCCCATAGGGATAATTTCATCCGGTTGAAGGCCGAGCTTATCCCGCCACTGATCGACGGTGGGCATATTTTCTTCCGCGATGTCCGCAATCTGCCAATCTGCGAGTTTTCTCGGATCTGCCTTCATATACTTTTTCGAGATGTTGAAACCCATACGCATTATCCCCCTTCCTTCTCAAAATGGTTTAAAAGACTTTTTCTTAACCCATGAAATCACTAAAACGACCCACAGAATATAGCTGTGACCCTTGGTCGATTCCACAACCGGGAAAATGGTAAAGTGCCTATCGGAGCCGGAAGCAACGCAACCCTATCCGTTGCCTCCCTGTCTGCACACCTCAGACGGTTGCCGCGGGGACGGGAAACAATCGAACCGCTATGACCATCATTCTGCATACTTACCCAAACAATCGAATCTATTGGTGTTTTTAAAAACCTAAATCGTGTAGCTCATATCAACTGGGCCAATTCCTGTCAAGAACTATTTTGCAGCTATTTTGTAATCCGGAGAGTCGACATGCGGGTCCCCATCTCCAGAAATGGATGATCCTCGACATCCGATCCCGTTTTCAGATAGAAGAGACCTCCCGCCGTTTTTCACCAACAAATGGTTGCAGAACGTGCGGAAATCCATTAAACGAACACGGGAGAGGAGGAAGAAGCACATGGGAACTGAAAGAGACATCCGGGACCGGCAGAAGGGCCTGCGCATCGCGATCATGGGGCAGGCCGCCTTCGGCGCCAAGGTGCTGGACACATTGTCGGATCGGGGGGAAGAGATCATCGCCGCCTGGCTACCGCAGGGAAAGGCCACGGGAAAACCCGACCCGCTGAGGACCGCCGCCGATGGCCGCGGAATCCCTGTCTTTCAGCCGGAAAGCTACCGTACCCCGGAGACAATCAAGGCGTTCCGGAGTACGAACCCCGATCTGCTGATCATGGCCTTTGTCACCGACATCATCCCGTCCTCTTTTTTCTCGATCCCGGCTCAGGGGGCCATCTGCTATCATCCCTCCATTCTCCCTCGCCACCGCGGCGGAAGCGCGATCAACTGGGCGGTGATCATGGGCGACCGGGAGACCGGGCTCTCGATCTTCTGGGCGGACGCCGGAATCGACACGGGACCGGTGCTTCTCCAGAAGCGGATCCCGATCGGACCGGAGGATACGACCGGCTCTCTCTACTTCAACCGACTCTTTCCGCTTGGCGTCGAGGCGATCGCGGAATCCGTGGAACTCATCAGGGAGGGGCGGGCGCCCCGAATGGTCCAGGACGAAGCGTTGGCCACCTACGAACCGCTCTGCAACGACAAAGTCGCCCGGATCGACTGGGAAAAACCGGCAACGGAGGTCCACAACCTGATCCGGGGCTGCGATCCCCAGCCGGGGGCCTACTCTTTTTTTCGGGGTCAGAAGGTCCGTTTCTTCGAGACCCGGCTCGTGGAGACCAGCCGACCGGACGCCCGACCGGGGGAGGTTCTGGCATCGGATGAGGGCGGCTTTACCGTCGCCGCCCGCGGCGGCGCCCTCCGGATCGGGAAGGTTCGGACGGAGGCCGGCAAGCAGGATGCGAACACCTTCGCGGCAGAGACCGGCATGAAACCGGGGGACGTCTTCACGGCAGAGGATCAAGAACACGGGTGAAGCCACCCGTGAATCCGCTTGGGCGTTATGTATCTATGATTCGAAAAATCGCGAGAATTCTTGCCGAAACGAAATCCATCCGGGAAATCCTTGACCATCCGGCGGATCTCTCGGAATTCCGGGAACGTCCGACGCCGCAGTTGATTGCCGGACTGATCCTGATGGGATTCAGTTACCTTATCGGCTGGCCGGCAGTGACCGTCTTGACCATTCTTGCCGTTTATTGGAACGAGCCCCTGATTGCCATCATCGGCGCTCCAGCAACCTATGGTGTTTCCTGCGTGGTCTTTTTGATCGGCGCTTGGTTCGCCCGCGCCCCCCATTACATGGGGGTCGTGACAAGATATGCCATTGGAAAACTCTTCCTGAAACTCCTCCGTTAGGGGTCTGTCGGACATTTCCACTGCGAAAAAGGACGGCCATGAATCTTGTCAATGCAGACGCTGCCGTAAAAAATCCGGTTTTCGGTTGGGATTTTTTTGATCGTTTGTACTGCGTTTCTCTTCGGGAACGTGAAGATCGTCGCAACTCGGCGCTCGAAGAATTTTCAAAAGCGGGACTGGCTGATCGGGTTGAGTTCGTGCTTGGCGAACGTCATCCGTCCAATATGGAGCAGGGGGTGTATGAATCCCACATGATTTGTCTGCGGAAAGGGTTGGAGGCCGGCGCGAGGAATATCGTCATTTTTGAAGATGACGTAGAATTTGACCGCTTCGATCCGGAACGATTAAGAAGCTGCACGGATTTTTTGAGACAACAGCCGGAATGGAAAGTGCTGCTTATCGGCGCTTTGATTCGCTCCAGCCGTAAAACGAACAATCCCTGCGTGCAGAAAGTTCGTTACCAGAGTCTGACCCATGCCTATGCATTAAATCGGCATTATGCCGAAACTCTGGCATATGAGCCCTGGCAGGGCATTGTGAACGACACCCTCTTTCGGCCGCTCGCGGATGATGTCTATGCCATTTATCCGATGTGCGCCTTTCAAAAAAATTTCACCTCGGACAATTACAAGTATCCAATGCTGATCATTATCCGACGCTTGCTGGGCGGGCTTAAGCGCATTCAAAAAGCAAATGAATTCTACCATCGCCACAAATTGGGTATTTATACCGTGCAAGTCATTGTCATTTTACTGGCGCTGTTCGTTTTTTTCTATTAAAAATCCAGGAGGCAACCTCTGAATTGGAACGCGGCCGAACGGCGAGCGGCCCCTTTCCCAGTGCATAGATCGGGATCTCCCGTTCATGGAGAGAACCGTGGGAACGGACCTGCAGTTCCTCGCGCGGCGCCGGCAGGTCGCCGAAGACCGTCTCCCGGTCGGCGAGGAGAAACAGGTGGCCGATCCGTCCGGGATGGAGATGGTATTGCCGCGCGGCCGCTTCGCGGCTCAAAACAGCCTCGATCCCCGGCTCTTCCCGCAGGATCGCCGATGCCTGCTCCTCCGTCGCGGGATCGCCCAGATAGACGTAGGCGGCGCCCCCCAGATTCCGGTGGTGAACGACATGGCGGTCCTTGATGATCGGGATCACGCGGGCCGAAATCCCGCGGGCGGTCAGGATCGCCTCCGGATCGACTCCCCGCGATTTGGCGTTCATCCCGTGGTCGGCGGTGACCACCAGTTCGAGCTCCCGGGCGGCATCGACGATCTCCCCGATCAGGCGGTCGATCTCCCGGATGTTCCACCGGGCCTGGTCCGACTCGGGCGGGTAGGTATGGGTCACGTAATCGGTCGTCGAGACGTACAGAAAATCGGGCGGGTCCCGCCGGAGGAGGTCGCGGGCCGCCCGCAGGAGCCAGTGGTTGATCTCGATCGTGTAGATCCCCGGCGCCGCTCCGCAGCGATCCACGAGCCAGGTTGACGGCTTCTCCGCCGATTCGGCGATTGCGGCGCCGTCCCGGATCAACCCCTTGAGTTTGTCCTTGGCGGTCAGCAGACTGCTCTTTTGGCCGAAGTCGGCGAGATCGCGGAAGGCGGTCCGCGTCAGCAGGTAATCCGCCGATTCCATGTAACACTCCCGACCGCTGACGGAATCGAGCAGGTAGTTGGTCGTGATCCCGTGGGTCTCGGGTAAGCTTGCCGTGATGATCGAGGTGTTGTTGACGTTGGTCACGGTGGGAACGACGGCCTCGCCAATTGTGTGAAACCCCTCACGGGCGATGGCATCCAGGTTCGGCGTCTCGCCTTGCTCCAGATAATCCGGCGCGCAGCCGTCCAGACAGATGATCACCTTTGTCGCCATTTTTCTTCTCCCGTAATCAAACGTTCGACGTCGAGCAGCCGCTCCAGGGAGTCGATGACGGGCGCTTCCGTCTCCACCTGCGGCCAGTTCCGCAGCAGCAAGCGGTGGCGGAGCCAGACGGGATGCATTCCCGCGGCCTCCGAACCGCAGACGTCGATCCGCCAGTCGTCCCCGACATAGACCGCCTCGTCCGGGGCAATCTTCAATCGGTCGAGGCAGAGGCGAAAAGGCAGCGGATCGGGCTTGGCAGGGATGCCCCCTTCACCGGCCACGACGATTGTCTCAAAAGACTTCATCAGTTCAGGATAGTTGCCGAGGCGGTGCTTCCCGGTCTCCGTCTGACCCTGGGCATTCGTGATCAGGGCCAGACGATACCGCGCCCCCAGAGCCGCCAGGACCGCCGGCGCCTCAGGGAAAATCCGGGTCATCGCGTTGACCTTTTCCCAGTACTCGGTCTCCCAACGTTCCAGAAGGGCGGAATCGGGCTTGCGGCCGTAATGGCGGAAGAGTTCATCCAGGATGCGCTTCCGGGAAAAATCGGAACGGACGTGGAAGCGGGAGCGGATCTCCCGGTAGAGCGCCAGAAACGCCTCCTCATCCATCGGACCGAGCGCTGTAGCTGCCTTCCTCTGCGCCTCCTTTTCGGCCGTCCGGAAACCCTCCGCCGAGTCGACCAGCGTCTGGCCGAAATCAAAAACAATCGCCCGGATCATATGGTTCAGGTTCACCCCTCTTCCGTCCTGATGAGGGGTTCGATCTCGCCCAAAATCTCATGGCAACTCCCGACCACCCGCCAGGCCTCCGCGAATGCCCCGCCCCGCGTCAGGTCGTTCGGAACGGCAATACAACGAATGCCGGCCGCAACCGCCGCGGCTACCCCCCGGGGCGAATCTTCGACGACGAGGCAGCTCTCCGGTGGCAGACTGCACCGCGCCATCGCCGTGAGGTAGGGTTCCGGATCCGGTTTCGACAGGGTGAAATCCTCGCGGGTCAGGATAAAATCGAAGTGGGGCAGAAGCCCGGTTTCGCGGTGCATCGTCTCGAAATGTTCTCTCCGAGAGCTGGTCACAATCCCATGAAGGACCTTGCCACGCAGTTCGCCGAGCGTCTCCTCAACCCCGTCCATGATCCGGACGCCGCCTTTCAGGAGCTCCGTGTAGCGGCGGTTTCGCGCCTCGTGGAGACGGTCGATGGCCTCCGGCGATACGCCCTTCTCCGCCGCCAGGGCGAAGGCGCTCCGGCCCTCCGTCAGCGAGATCCGTTTGAAAAGCGACTCCGTCAGCGTCACGCCGGTACGGGCCAGAAGCTCCCGCGTCGCCTGAAAGTAGAGTTTCTCCGTGTCCACGAGGACACCGTCGTTGTCCCAGAATATCGCCCGAATCATACCGGATACTCCCCGAGATCTCTTTTATTTCTCTGCCTGCCACAAACCACAACTCCGGACGCCGGCAGGAGAGCCGGATTTCGCGCGCAGCATAGGTTTTTTTTACGCCGGCGTCAATGGCCGAAGGTCAAAATCAGTCCAAGCTCAATTCACGGCATTTTTCATGGGTTGGAATCCCGGTATCAGGATCCCATCCCCGCAATCGATAGTACTCCGTGAGCATTTGCTCATACCTTTCCCTGTCCAATCGCTCGCCCCGGGCAGGCCCGGTTGCAATGGGCTCCTCCAACAAACGGCGCGGCGGAAGATCGTCTTCTCTCCTCATCCCTTCCCTTGCATTGAAAAGCCGCTCCAGGTTCCAGATGCGTTCTCCAATCCGCTCCAACTCATTCACCGATATCTGCCATCCGGTGGCGGCTGCCAACAGACGTTGAAAATGTTTCGGCAGAAGGGGCTTCAACGCGATTCCCTCCAGCTTGCACAGTCCCAGCGAATCGACCACGCAGTGCCAGTTCTCGTGCCACCGCATGAGGGCGGCCTTGGTTTCATATTGCAGCCAATATTGAGACGTGACGCTGATGCCTGTCTCCCTTCGGATATCCTTCGCATAGACCTCCGGCGCCACCTCGTAAAGGGAAAGACCCTTCAGATGATCCCCCCCTCTCGGCGACACGGCAAAGGAGAGGGCCATGCCTTTCGTCCCTCTGACATCCACCGCCGGGTAGTCCAGACCTTTGCCGTGGATCACAAGATCGGCGCCCCCGATCTTTTGGGCAGCCCTGCAGGCCCCCTCGGCCAAAAGATCCCCGATGCCCTCTCTCGACGCCATTTTTTTGATCAACGCGATCATGGCCGCATCGTTTCCGAAGCGCAGATCCAGCCCGTCCAATTGATCCCGGGTCAGGATGCCTTTTTCGCGGCATTCCATCGCCCAGGCGATCGTATTCCCCGTCGAGATGGTGTCCAAACCCAACTGATTGCAAAGCGTATTCGCATGCAGGATGGCCGCGAAATTATCGTTGCCGCATTTTGCCCCCAGGGCGGAGACGCTTTCGTATTCGGGGCCCTCCCCCCGGGTTGAGGCATAGGGCCCCTCTGAAACCTTGTAGAATCGGCTGCAGGAGACCGGGCAGTTATAGCATCCCTTGTGTTTCGTAGCGTATCGTTTTAAAAATTCTTCCCCTCCCAGCTTTTCAGCGCCGTTGAACGTAGACTCCTGGAAATTACGGGTCGGCAAAAACCCCAGTGCCTGAGCCAACGGAGTGATGGCCAGTGTGCCATGGGTTTTGGCGGATTCATAAAGCGGGTCGCTCAGAATCGCCCCGACCGCCTCCTCGACGGCCTCCTGAAACGCCGCTTTGTCGGCAACGAGGATGCCGCGGTCCCCTCGAACGGCAATGGCTTTGAGGTTTTTTGACCCCATGACGGCCCCGGGGCCGCAACGCGCCGCCGCACGGGCATGGTTGCAGAGGATTGCCGCAAAACGGACCAGATTCTCGCCTGCCGGGCCGATATAGACCACCTGGGCCGTTCTTTCGCCAAGATCCTCCCGGATGAGTTCGTCGGTCTCCCAGGTGTTTTTCCCCCAGAGAGGCCGGGCATCCCGGATCTGTATCCGGTCGTTGTCGATCCACAGGTAGACGGGATGCCTCGCTTTTCCGGTAATCACCACGTGGTCGTATCCCGCCATTTTCAATTCGGAACCCCAATGCCCGCCGCAATTGGCATCCCCGAAGATCCCGGTGAGCGGGGATTTGAACGTGACGCTGAATCGTCCCGAGCAGGGCGCCGAAGTGCCTCCCAGCGGTCCGACGCCGAAGATCAGAGGCGCCTCCGGGCTGTAGGGATCCGTTGCGGATGAGACGCGGTCGTACAATATGCGGGCATTGATTCCGGCCTGCCCGAGATAGTGATAGGCCAAGGACTTCGACAGGTCTTTCTTTTGAACCGTTTGATGGGTAAGATCAACCTCAAGGATCGTTCCGGTCCAGCCGTGCCATTTCTTACTCATGGTCTCCATCCTCCCGGTTCATTTGCAGGCATCCGAAGAGACAAGCGCTTACGCATGCGGGTTCCTGCTTCGTCTTGTTTCGGGGATGTCTCTTTCCGCAAAACCTCTCCAGGCACTCCATATTGATGACCGGATAATCGCAGCCCCCTTCATCCAATTTCATGATTTGAATCCCGGCAAGGCGCGGATTGAGCGGCCCGGGATCGTGCCAGGAGCAGGCGACCTCGCAGCGGCGGCAACCGCGGCAGTTTTCCGGCGTGATCCGGATGGAAATCGCATAGGCCATATTCATTCTCCCTCGATTAAGATGAATCCTTTTATTCTGCTTTCGTTCGGAACAAAAAATCCCCAGACTGATTCCAATCAGCCTGGGGATTTACCTTCTCTCCAAGTTACCGTCCGGGCTTCGGCAGGTCTTCTGACTTATGGATCTTCCTACGTCCCGCGCCTTCCCATGCCGTTTCGTCCATCCGGTCTTACGGCACAGTGGCATTTCTGCGGGATTTCGTCCCCATACACAGCGGCGGGTCCATGCCGGAATCACACCGGCTTCCCTTTCAGGCCTGAGTCAGGCCACCGAATGCCCATCTATTCGACTCCGGGCTTCTCGTGACACATCCCCGGAGCATTTGTCAAGCGACAAAACACAAAAGAATATTTCACATAAATATCGGTGACTCCTTTCGGAACGTTACATTGCCGCCTTGAAAAGATTTTCGATGTCTTGAAGGGTCGTCTGGCGAGGATTGATCAGGATGTTGCCGCTTTTCATGGCATCGGCAGACATGGATGAAATCAGGTCCGGTGTTACCCCAACATCTCTCAATGACCTGGGAATCCCGATATCACGCGACAACTACAGGCTTGCCAAAATCATGCTCATCCTGTAGATCATCTCTGAATGCGACCTGAGTAGTTACAAATCCGGAAGCATAAAATTGAAATATCATCTGTTGGATTATAATGAATATTGTTAGAGGTTTCTCTCCTTTTTTTCTCAATGAATCAATTTCTTCTTCGCACTTGAAACTCCGGCGCTTGGTTCACCGCCGTCTCGTTTCAGACTGTAGGGATCGCGCGTGTTTCTGGAAGAACTCCCAAATGACATCCGTGGCCCCTATTCTGTCCGATGTCTTACCCACCATGCTCTCCGGTAAAAGGCTCTTCCCCCCGGCCCAAGTGTGCCCCAAGCCATCGACTGCAATATAGACGACCTCAGCGGCGCCCATGCAGACAGAGTACGTTTCCGTGCGCATGCCGTGGGCGTCGGAAGTGCTTGCCGGCGTCACGGGACACCCAAGCGCCTTGGCCCATTTCAAGATCGAATCGCGCACGGGTGGCTTCGGTTTCGCACGCACACTGTCGCCGGCGCCGGTTGCGAGCTTCGGCACCCCGCCCTCGATCAGGTTCAGCGGATCGGCCGTGCCCGTGATGTAGCACATGGAGACCGGGTGCCGCAACTTCGGGGGATCAAACCATAGCGCGCCCGCGACGGGCGCAATGGCGGCGATACGATCCGACAATTCCGCGCCGGCGCGAAAGCTCATTGAGGCGCCGTTGGAGAAGCCAGTGAGGAAAACTCGCCGCTCGTCCACCGTGAACCGAGAGGCGAGATCGTCGAGCATGGCGGCGACGAAGCCGACATCGTCCGGGGCTTTCCGGCCGCGATAAAACCGGTCGGAGCCGTCGTTCCAGAGCTGAGGGTTGCCTGCAAAGCTGCTCCGCCGTGCTGGGTCGCGCGCCATGGCGTTGGGAAAGACGGCCAGGAATCCCTCCTTGTCGGCCTTGACCGCCCACTCTGTCTCCCACATTGCGGCTCTGGCAGTACCCCCGCCGCCATGCAGCATGATCACCAGTGGCGAGGGCGTTTGCGGTCTGTAGGTGGCGGGAACATGGACGATGTAGGTCCGCTCCAAACCGTTCACGACGATTGCATGCGTTTGGCTGCCCGGTTCCGCGTGTTTGTCCCGAGAGTGGGCATTCCGAAGATTGAACGCCAGGACAGAGAAGCAAACAAGGAAGATCGCCAGCGAGGCGGACATGGTGATTTTCACAAACCACCCTCCCCGTCCGCAAAGGCGATCACCTCATCGAAGAAGGGCATGGAGATGGAGCAGCCGTGGCGCGTCACCACCATCGCGCCGCAGGCGTTCCCCAGCCGGCGGCAACCGACGCTCATGTTCGCGGGGGAACCGCCCACATAGGCGGCAAAACTTCGGATATGGACAAAATCGACCCCGACATCGTTGCTGTAGAGGTCCATGCCGGAGCGGCCCATATGAAAGGTGTCGTAGGAACGTCGGGGTGGGCGGATGTTCTGGGGTGTCATCTCACAATTTTCGGTTATTCCAATACGTTATACGATCAATATCTGGAATCCGCTGTAGACGCCCGTTATATAATCCAAACCGCCGCCCATTACAAGCCGCAAATGGGACCCGGCATTACACTTGAAAGCTGCGGGAGAGGCGCTGAAACGGGAATCCATCGGTCGCCTCCGTATAAAAACGTTGGCGCAACGCAGAGGCGATGCGGCCATGTCCGTCGTATTTTCGCTTGCATTTCATAAGCATATCGTTTATGCATTCTCTCCGTCGGCCGTTTCATTTCTTTCCGAAACATGAGATCAAAACAGCAAGGAGAAAGTCATGAAAGTTAAGCATAGACGTATCATCGACCTCAGCATCTCCATCGAACCCGAACTGCCCAGCGACCCCCCCATGATGATTCCCAAAATCGATTACATCGATCATACCCAGGGCGCAGAGCAGATGGAGACATTCTTCCCCGGACTCAAAAAAGAGCAGCTTCCCGGAAGTCTGGGATGGGCGATCGAGTTCCTGACCCTGACCACCCACAGCGGAACACACCTGGATGCGCCCTACCACTACCACCCCACGATGGATGGGGGAAAACCTTCATTGACGATCGACGAGATCCCGCTGGACTGGTGTTTTGGCCACGGCGTTCTCCTCGATTTCCGTCACAAGGCCGACGGCGAGCGGATCACCGCGCAGGATGTGGAAGGCGAACTCAAGAGGATCGGCTACCAGATCCGGCCGTTCGATATCGTTCTTGTCCAGACAGGCGCCGACGCGGCCTGGGGGACTCCGCAGTACCTCGTCAAGGGGGCCGGCATGGACCGCGAGAGCACCCTCTACCTTACCGAGCGGGGGGTCAAGGTCGTGGGAATCGACGCCTGGAGCTGGGACCGCCCCCTGCCTTTCCTGGCCAAGGAATTTCAAGAGACGGGCGATCCCCGGGTGATCTGGGAGGCCCATTTCGCCGGGATCGAGACGGGATACTGCCACATGGAAAAACTGACCAACCTCTCCGCCATCGGGCGGCCCTTCGGTTTCACCGTCTGCTGTTTTCCGATCAAGGTCAAAAAGGCTTCCGCCGGATGGGTGAGGCCTGTCGCCATCGTCTACGGGGATTGAGGGGAGATTGAAAGAATCCATGCTCCACGGCAAGAAGATAACCGGTGGCTCACGTTGCCTTACCGGGACGATTTGATCTTCCTGTGGTAATGGCATCGACGGTTGATGACGGCAATGAACAGATATCGAGGACAAACGCTCCGATGAAGGTACTGCTGATCTCGGCCAATACGGAAAAAATCAACCTCCTTCCGCTCCCGCTGGGACTCGGTTGCGTGGCCGCCGCGACCAAAAGCGCCGGCCACGAGACTATGGTGCTGGACCTGATGGCGGAGGGCGATTCGGACTCTCTGATCCGGACCGCCATCGCCTCTTTCGGCCCCGATCTGATCGGGATTTCGATCCGGAACATCGACGACCAGGCCAGGGGCGGCCGGTTCCTCCTCGATGAGGTCCGGCGCGTCGTCCAACATTGCCGTCGCCTTTCCACCGCCCCCATCGTGCTGGGGGGAGCCGGCTACAGCATCTTTCCGGAGAGCGCGCTGACCTATCTGGAGGCCGACATGGGAATCCAGGGGGAGGGAGAGGTCGCCTTTCCCGCACTGGTCGATCGGCTGGCGCGCAAAGCCGACCTCTCGGGAACGCCCGGCCTGTACATCAAGGGCCTCGGTCTTCAGGAAGAACGGGGGTATGCCACCGATCTGGATTCACTGCCCATTTCCCGGGCCCATGAATTCCTCGCCTCCCGGGACCGGGAGCTGTGGCTGCCATTTCAGACGAGACGGGGTTGCCCGATGGATTGCAGTTACTGTTCCACGGCGACCATCGAGGGGCGCACGATCCGGAAAAGATCGCCGGAGGCCGCCGTTGCGGAGTTGGCATGTTGCGCTGGAGAGGGCTTCCGGAAGATCTTTATCGTCGACAACACGTTCAACATTCCCTCCGGCTATGCAAAGGAACTCTGCGGGGAAATCATCCGCCGCGGCCTGGAGATCCGTTGGCGATGCATCCTCTACCCCGGAAAGATCGACGAGGAACTGGTTGCGCTGATGGCGGATTCCGGCTGCGAAGAGGTCAGCCTCGGCTTCGAAAGCGGCTCCGAGCGGATACTCCGCAACATGAACAAGAAATTCAACCTCCGGGAGGTCCGGCGGACAGCGGAGATCTTCGCACGGCACGGCATCCGGCAGTTGGGCTTCCTGATGCTGGGCGGTCCCGGGGAGACACGGGAGTCCGTTTTGGAAAGTCTGACGTTCGCCGACACGCTCCCCGTCGATCAGTTGAAAATCACCTCCGGCATCCGCATCTATCCCTATACGGCGCTGGCCCGGACGGCCATCGACGATGGGATGATCTCACCGGCGGACGACCTGCTCCTCCCGAAATTCTACCTTGTCCGGGGGATCGAGGAATGGCTGTCGGAAACCGTAAAAGGCTGGATGGCCGACCGACCCCACTGGATGACCTGACGGCAGAGGCCCTCAGCTTTTCCTGCTGGTCTTGGCGGTGAAGGAAGAGATCATCTGTTTGACGCTCTTCCCATTGCACTTCGGACAGGAAACCTTGGCCGTTTCATGCTCCGAGATGCTCAGCATTACGGAAAATTTCTTATTGCACTTCTTGCATTCATACTCGTATGTCGGCATTTCAATTCCTCCTCTCTCCGGCAATGGCCGTCCGGGATGATCCGTTGGTTGTATCTTAACGGATTGAAATATATTGTCAAGAAAGGAAACCAAAAGGAATGATTTAGGTTCGGCAAATATGATTGACGGACAAGCGCCTCCCCGCTATACTCGCATGACTTTGGCCCTTTTCACGGGAATGACAAAAAACGGATCTTTGGACTTTTTTACGAGGGCATCCCGGTTGGCCCGACACCGGGATGATCCATGAATTCAAGGAGGATTCCATGCCCGAAGCGGATACCGGAAAGGTCGAAAAAAGTTTTTATACCGACGTGCCCCAGCGGAGCGAACTCTTTTTCCTTAAGGGATCGAACTCCTATGACTGGGGAATGAAAAACCGGCTTGCCCGCATTTTTAATGCAACCTCCGGCAAGACGGTGATGCTCGCCTTTGACCACGGCTATTTCCAGGGGCCGACGACCGGCCTGGAGCGGCCGGATATCACCATCCTGCCGCTCGCGCCCTGCGCCGATGCGCTGATGCTTACGCGCGGAATCCTGCGGTCCGTAATCCCGCCTTCGCTGAACAAGGCCACGGTCCTTCGCGCCAGCGGCGGGCCGAGCATTCTGAAGGAACTCTCCGATGAACACATCGCGATGGATATGGATGACGCGGTTCGCCTGAACGCATGCGCCGTTGCGACACAGGTGTTCATCGGCGGCGCGTTCGAAACGCAGTCGGTGATCAACCTGACAAGGCTGATCGACATGGGCAACCCGGTCGGCATGCCGGTTCTGGGTGTCACGGCGGTCGGCAAGGAACTGGTCCGCGACACCAAGTACATCCGCCTTGCCACGCGCATCTGCGCCGAACTCGGCGCCGCGTTTGTGAAGACCTACTTCGTGCCCGATTTCGAGACGGTTACCGCCGGATGCCCTGTTCCGATCGTCATCGCCGGCGGCAAGAAACTCCCCGAGCTCGATGCGCTGCAGATGGCCTACGAGGCGATCGACCAGGGGGCGGCCGGCGTGGACATGGGGAGGAACATCTTCCAGTCCGAAGCGCCGGTGGCCATGATCAGGGCCGTTCGCAAGGTGGTTCATGAAAACATGAAACCCGGGCAGGCGTATGAGATGTTCCTCGATCTGAAACAGCAAAAGGAATAAGGGACTGTCATAGAAGGTCATCATGATGAACGACGGTTGGATTGACGCGGAAGCGGACGATTTCATCAAGACCCTCGGCCCTGAATGGGGAGACGACGTCGCGCTTCTGACCTATGCGACGCGCCTGGTGGGAAGCCGGCCGGATCTGGCCATGCGCGGCGGCGGGAATACATCGATCAAGGGGGTGGTCCGGACCGTCACCGGCGATGATGTTGCGGCGCTTTTTGTCAAGGCGTCCGGTGTCGCGCTGGAGGCGGTTGCCCCTTCGGATTTTGTCTGTCTCGACCATGCCTATCTGAAGAAACTGCGCACCCTTTCGTCCCTGACCGATGAAATCATGGCCGGCGAATTCCGCACGCGCATGCTCAAACCCGGCGACGCGCTGCCCTCGATCGAGACGCTGATGCATGCCTTTCTCGATCCTCGTTGCGTGGTGCATACGCATCCGGCGGCCATCCTCGCGCTGACCAACCGGGTCGGGTGTGAGGCAACGATCGCCGCCGCATTGGGAGGCGATGTCGGGGTGACGCCGTATATCAACTCGGGTCTGGCGCTTGGCCTTGCGGTCGCCGACAGGTTCGACGGCGAAAAAGAGCTCCGGGCGATCGTGGTGATGCATCACGGCCTGGTTACCTGGGGGACGGATCCGAAACAGGCCTATGGCCGGACAATCGAGATGGTCGACCGGGCAGAGGCCTACCTGCAAAACGCCCGGCGGCGGATCTTCCCGCCGGTCACGGCGACACCCGTTGAAACCGCCCGCGCGCGTTATACGAAAATCGCGCCGCTGCTCCGGGGCCTGCTTTCGCCGGTCTCCTGCGACCCGGACAACCCGCATCAAACAATGGTCCTCGCGCCGCTCATCTCCAGAGAGGTTCTGGATATTCTTGACTCTCCGGAGGCCGGAGCGCTTGCCTGCACGGCGCCGCTGACGCCGGATTATCTGGTGCGGACCAAGGCCTATCCGCTCTTCATCGAAAACCCCGATTATCAAGAGATCGATCTCCTCCGCCGGCAACTGGTCCGCGAGATCGCGTCGTTTCGCGCCGGTTATGACGCCTATCTGAAAAGATTCGCCTCGCGTCTCCCGGAATTCGACGTCTCCGGTTTCGACCTTCTGCCGAGGGTCATCCTGCTTCCCGGCCTCGGCGCCGTATGCGCGGGAGCGGATCTATCCATGGCCTGCATCGCCCGCGACATCACGGAGCAGGCGCTCGTCGTCAAGCGCATGATCAAAGAGACGGCGGGGACCTACCTCGGACTGACGGAAGAGCATCTCTTCGATATGGAGTTCAGGGCGTTCCAGCGGGCAAAAGTCGCCGGTAAAGATCACAAGCCGCTGCGGGGCCGCGTGGCGATCGTCACCGGGGCGGCCGGGGCGATCGGGTCGGGCATCTGCGAAGAGCTGCTCCGGCAGGGGTGCCATGTCGCCGCGACGGATCTTGCCGGTGAGCATCTGGACGCGATGGCGTTCAAGCTGAAAAACCTGCATCGGGAGCGGGCGCTCGTTTTGCCGCTCGATGTGACCGACGGCGCATCGGTCTCGACCGCCTTTGAAAAAACGGTCGAGACCTTCGGCGGGATCGATATCGTCGTCATCAATGCGGGCCTGGCGCATGTCTCCGCGCTTTCGGAAATGGATCTTGACGCATTTCGAAGACTGGAGCGCGTCAATGTCGAAGGAACCCTGCTGATGCTGGTCCAGGCGGGAAAAAACTTCAAACTGCAGGAAACCGCCGG
>CAYSSF010000016.1:12116-32331 GCA_964433455.1 uncultured Syntrophaceae bacterium | reverse complement strand
GTGCCGATGTTGATCACAAGGGCGGAGGCGATCCCGACCATCTCCTCCATCTCCTCCTCCGCGTGGGCCATCACCGGCGAGGCTCCGAGAGCCAGCAGCGCGTTTGCCGTGCTGTTCATGACGACATAATTGGTAATGCTGTGGACGACCGGCGCCTTTTGCCGGATTGCCTGAACCGCTGACCAGATCTGATTTGCTGTGATATTCATCGGATGATTTCCCTCGGATGATCATTTCGCTGCCCGAATGACTTTCTCCGACCATTACCCGGGACGCGATGGTGATTTTATCGCTATTCCGGTATCGTTGCAAGACCGTATGAGGCCGTATGAGGCGGGCAAGCGGCGATCGGCAAAGCGGAACATCTTGCAATTCTTATGAGCGGACAGATCCCCGATGGATCGATCAGAATAAACCGGGAGCGCCTCCTCTTGCTGCTGAGCGAAGAAAGCCGCGACTGCGCATGCGGTCGAGGAGCGCTTCGGCCCTGGCCGGGTTGAAGGCGCCGCATTCACAGCATTTGGCCATCATTCGGGCGGCCTGCTTCGGCGTCATCCGGCGCAGACGGACCTGCTCGATCATCTTCCGGATCAGGTTGAAGGAGACCATTCCGTGACCGCACATGGTGTTGAATTCCATCACTTCCCGCTCCGGAAGGCGGTCCTTCGCCCCCCAGATGCCAAGGGAGTGCTCGGCGCTGTGGCGCGTGATCCCCGCCTTCCGGCAGCACTCCCGAACCTCATCGAGGAGACCGCTGATGTTGATGCAGAGACCGAGGTCGGCCCGGATCAGCTCCTCGATGACCTCCTGCAGCGTGTCGATATCGGCGAAGACGGCTGCAGCCACGGTGCCGTCTCCCATCGTCGCGAGGAGACCTTCAAACGCAATATCGTCCTGGAGAACGCTCCCCTGCTTGACGTCGCCCATATTCACCGGCTGGTATTGTTTGCAAATTCTCATGAATTCGCGGGTTTTTTCCGCCGAACCCTCGCGGTTCCTCCCTTTCGCGGTATGGACAAAGATGATGTAATCGTGTTTCAGGCTTTCGATCTCGCCCTGCCGGTGCAGTGTGTTCGTCATGGCCCGTCCTCTCTGAAGCGCGGTTTACCCAGTCCGAGATTGGTTTTGCCGTTCGGAGAAAGCGGATAGCCGGCCTTTTGGACCCATTCCTCGTGGGCGATCGTTCCGTCGGGGAGGCAGCGGGAAGCGACGCCGACGCTGATCACGGTGTCGATCTCGTGCTGAACCACTTCCAAAGCCTGTAGAAACTCCGGGATCCTCTCCATGTCGATCTTCAGTTCGATGATGGCGGAGAGGACCTTCTCGTCCAGGATTTCATCCTTCATCTTTCCCGTCTTGAGATCGGAGATGAGGAGGGTCACGGGGTTCTCCTGTTCGTATAGCGGCGCCAGTGGAGCGAGGGCCATTGCCACTTTTTCGATTTCCCGGAAAAAGGCGCCCAGACCGGGCCGGCCGATTTCGATGACCAGCCCCGCCTCGCCCTGCCGGAGTCTTCCCGTGACGTCGTTGCTCTTGATCTCATCGGTTCCCCGTCCGGGGACGCCGGTTCCCGGATGGACGACGGTGGGGTTGCTGAATTGCGCGCGCAGGATTCGTGGCCAGGTCAGCTCCGGGGGCGTCAGCGCCCCGGTCGGGCAGAGGTCGAAATCCGCCAGGTGGCCGAGTTTGAAAAAGAAGAGCGCCTTCCGGATCGCGCGGACAAACCAGGGTGGGTAGCCCTCGTTTTTCAGTACCCGGTGACAGGTCGCACACTCCACGCATTCATCCTGATTCACGACGGATTTTCCATCCACGTCCAGCGAGATTGCCCCCATCGTGCAGATGAGGTGGCAGTTTCCGCAGCCGACGCATTTTGTTTTGTCGATATCCATTTTTCCCTCTGCCGAAAAGCGCCCCCCTTGTTCACTACACCTTACGCTCATGCCATGGTAACTTATATCTCCGCCGGTTGATCCGCGGGGTTGGGACGAGGCTTTTAACACGCCCATCGGTTTTCTACAATCTTCTTGTTATTTTTATCAGCATCAGGGGCTTGCCATGGCGAATATTTCCTTGATGTTCAAGACTGCTCTTGTTATAGTTTGCCCGCTGAGAAAAAATATTTCAAAAAAACGGGCCTTTGAATTCCATGAGCTTAAAATTTCGACCTACGCAGGCCTTTACCAAAGACACCGGACTGATCGTTGTCCTTATCCTGTTGCTGACAGCTTATTGGACGGGAAAATCATTTTTTCTCCCTCTTTCCATCGGAACGCTGCTTGTAGTCATGACGGTTCCCATGGTTTTCAAACCCGTGGCAATCGTGTGGTATTATTTTTCCGCGACCCTTGGACAAGTGACCAACCGGATCGTTCTCACCATTATTTTCGTGTGCGTCTTGGTTCCGGTTGGCGTAATCAGAAGATATCTGGGATTTGATCCCATGAAGCGAAAGGCATGGAAAAAGGGAGTGGATTCTGTTTTTACAGAGCGACATCATACTTTTACGGCGGATGATTTCAACAAGCCTTATTAAGAAGACGGTTCGGGAGGATGGATGGATATTCTAAAGGATCTCTGGGGATTCATGCGGGTGCGTAAGAAATACTGGATGCTCCCTATTATTTTAATCATGTTGTTGCTTGGCGGACTCATCGTTTTTTCGAGTGGATCCGCGCTGGCGCCTTTTATTTACACCCTGTTCTAACAAAGATGAACGTTTCGAGACTTTCATAAAAACCCTATGCCGAACTATTATCTGGGAATATCCGCATTTTATCACGATAGTGCCGCCGTGCTGATCAGCGAAAACGATATCATCGCCGCTGCGCACGAGGAGCGTTTCTCTCGCCTGAAGCACGACCAATCTTTCCCGGTACATGCCGTCCGCTATGTACTGAACGAAGCCGGTCTGGGGATAGAAGATCTTACCGCCATCGCGTTTTATGACAAACCATTTTTGAAATTTGAGCGGCTGCTGGAAACGTATCATGCTTTTGCCCCGAAGGGATTTCAGAGTTTCCTTTCGGCCATGCCGATCTGGATCAAAGAAAAACTGTTTATGAGGAAACTCCTATGGGATGAATTGAAAACCATTCATGGAAAGCCCTTTAAAAATAAGCCTCCGCTTCTTTTTCCGGAACACCATCTCTCCCATGCAGCCAGCGCATTTTTCCCGTCCCCGTTTGATGAAGCGGCCATCCTAACCATCGACGGCGTCGGTGAATGGGCCACAACCACCGTCGGGTACGGCCGTCACAATGCAATCGAAATTCTTCGCGAACTTACCTTCCCCCATTCTGTTGGATTGCTCTATTCCGCATTCACCTACTACTGCGGTTTCAGGGTCAACAGCGGCGAATACAAACTGATGGGCCTTGCGCCCTACGGGATTCGCAACACCAGCCAATTCAGGCGTTATAAGGAGGCTATCCTCGCTGAACTGGTGGACATTCGGGAAGATGGATCGGTTCTGTTGAATATGGACTATTTTGATTTCGCAACGGGCTTAAGAATGTGCAACGACAACCGTTGGGAAGTGCTTTTCAAGATCCCTCGCCGGGAATCGGAAAGCGACTTGACGCAGCCTTATATGGACCTCGCTTTGGCCATTCAAGAGGTCACGGAAGAGGTGGTCATAAAGCTTGCCCGGACGGCGAGGCAATTGACCGGAAGTAGCCATCTGGTCTTGGCCGGAGGGGTTGCGCTGAACTGTGTGGCCAATGCCAAAATACAGGGTGCGGGTATATTTGACGCGATATGGATACAACCTGCTGCCGGCGATGCCGGCGGTGCACTGGGAGCCGCCCTTGCCGTCCGACATATCTGGAAAGGAGAGGAAAGAACCCGTTCAGACCAAGATTCAGATGCGATGAAAGGCGCCTATCTCGGCCCTGAATATCAACAAAGGGATATCGATCAGTTGAAAAACAAATATCAGGCAACATGGACGAGGTACTCGGACATTGATCTGCTGTGCGCGGAAACAGCCCGACTGCTGGCAGACGGAAACGTGATTGGGTGGTTTCAGGGAAGGATGGAATGGGGGCCGCGGGCCTTGGGAAATCGCTCCATCCTGGCTGACCCCCGGAATCCGGAAATGCAAAAACGGCTGAACCTTAAAATAAAATATCGGGAGAGTTTTCGGCCTTTTGCGCCATCGGTTCTTTCGGAAGAGGCCCGGGAATACTTTGATATCGAAACGACATCTCCCTATATGCTGCTTGTGGCGCCGGTAACCGGGCGGCATAGAAAATCCCTTTCAATGAACGATCCGGCAGATATCCGCGACCGGCTCTATCGGTTGCGATCCGATATCCCGGCCGTAACCCATATGGATTTTTCCGCCAGAATCCAAACTGTGCATCGAGAGACCAATGAACGTTACTGGAAATTGATCCTGGCATTTAAACAAGAGACAGGTTGCGGTCTTGTGGTCAACACCAGCTTTAATGTGCGGGGAGAGCCGATTGTCTGCTCTCCCCAGGATGCCTATCGCTGTTTTATGCGCACGGAGATGGATTGGCTGGTCATCAACAATTGCCTGTTCGAAAAATCGAGTCAGCCCAAATGGCAAGAAACGCGGGAATGGAAGCAGGAGTTTCAACTGGACTGATCATCTTGGGATTTTATCTGCCGCGCCCGAGCAGGATGGCCGGAATCGTCTTCAAGATCAGAACCATATCCAGCCGTAAAGACCAGTGGTCGATATAATTCATATCCATATCCATCCACTGATTGAATGTGATATCGTTCCTTCCGGGCTGGACCTGCCAGATACAGGTAATGCCGGGCTTCATCGAGAGACGCCGGCGCTGCCACAGTTCATATTTTTCCACTTCCTCGGGAGTCGGCGGCCTGGGCCCTACAATGCTCATTTCGCCCCGCATCACATTGATAAACTGGGGGATCTCGTCCAGTCCAAATTTTCTTAAGAATTTCCCGATATAAGGAATAATACGGGGATCATTTTTCATTTTGAATGCCGGGCCATCGGCCTCATTCATTTCGATAAGGGTGTACTGCTGTTCTTCGGCTCCCATGACCATGGAGCGAAACTTGAAAAGCGGAAATTTTCTGCCGTCCTGACCGCTGCGAATCTGCTTATAAAAAACAGGACCGGGAGAAAACAGTTTGATCAACAAGGGGACAATCACGAAGAGTGGAGAGAAAATGATGAGTGCAAAAAGGGCTAAAACGTAATCCATGATGGATTTGATCGCCAGGGCGTCCTGGTTTTTTTGAATCCTGCTGATAATAAGCGCAGGTTCCGACAAAAATTGTTCCACCTTGACGGAGTGAAATGCATGGATCGTCATGAATTTCCGAATATACCAGTAGGGAATAATTCGGACGGTGATGCCAAAGGTATTGATGAATGACAGATACCACTCGGAATTCTTGATTTCATTCAGCGGCATCGTGATCAGGACTTCGTCGATGACCTGGTGAAGCAAAATATCCCGAAGATCATCCAGCGTCCCGATCACTTTGATTCCGCAGGATACGGTTTTGCCGACATCCTCCCGGTTTAATTCGATGCAACCGACGATATTGATACTGCTTCCCTTTTGATTGCAGACCATTTGAATGAGTTCCTGCGCGGCGGTCCGGCTTCCCAGAATGAGGATATGGCGGTGGAAATAGCCGTCTCTGCGTTTTGAAGTGATGAGCCGATCTATCATCCAGCGAGCGAGAATCAGAACGCTCAGATCAATGATATAAAACAGAAAAATGAGCAGGCGGCTGACGTTGGTGATTTTGAAAATATACATGCACACCACCAAAACAGCGATGCTGATGGTGACCCCTTTAAATATTTCCATCACCAGCGGAAACGTCATTTTGGCGCCGTAGCGGTAGTCGACGTTTACAAAATCCAGGGTTACATACCAGATGATGATGATCATCAGCAGTACTGAGTAATAGTTCGGAGTCGTGGTCAGTCCTTCAAAAGGACCCGCCAGCGAACTTCGTTTCACGGCATACACGGCAACGAACACCATGGATGTCAGGAAAACGTCCATCGCCAATTCAATCCGTTTCACCATCTCTCGGTCCTGATTCATGGGATGATGCTCAATGGCCCAGGCTCTTTCGATACAAACGGTCATGCTCACCGCAAATTGTATCCCAACCAAACTGCCCGGTAATCATCGCAATGGCTTTTCGTTTAAAGTCATCAAGTTGGCTTTCAGTCATGGTTTCGACATAATCCATGCAACTTGAGATAGTCTGAATATCTTCTACCGGAAAGGTCAGTCCCGGGAGGGTTTCCGTCAGTTCCCGATGCGGACCGATGTTACTTGTAACACACATTGTTCCATAAGACAATGATTCAAGAAGCGTGAACGGAAGTCCTTCAAGTTCAGATGCCGTTATAAAAGCGCGGGCGTTTGAGAACAGTTCTTCCAGAACAGGTCCGAACTGATAGCCGGTAAAAATGACCGAAGGATTGTTTTCGGCCATTCGTCTTAAGCTGCTCATATACTGACCTGAAGCAGCACTGTCGCCTACAATAACCAGGGGGCACGTTCTGAGCTTCAATAAAAATGCTTTAATGACATCTTCGGTGCGTTTTTCAGGCACCATGCGTCCTACGCATAGGAAATAACGCCGGGTGGTCAGGCCCCATTGTTCGATTAGTTTTGGTCCTCTGGGAGGGACAGGCGTGACGCCATTGGGGATATAGAAAGTTTCGATCCCATGTGAAGATTTAAAGTATCGCTCCAGTTCCCGTGAAACGACAATCCGGTATTGTGCAAACAGGATTGCGCTCAACTCTCCAAGATAGATCAGCCTGGACGCCCACCAAGGCCATTTTTTGCGCTGCCAGTCGAGTCCATTGCAGGTAAAAAAGACCCTCATCCTCGGTCGGAAAAGCCGGGGGAGCCAGCTGAAAAAACAGGGACCAATGCCATGAAAGTGAATAATGTCGGGATTTGTAAAAAGAATATGCACTACCGATATAAAGGTATGCAACAAGGCATCCGTATATTTTGAATTCAGGGTTGGGAGCCTTTTGATTTTCATGCCCCTGTATGTGGTTATCTCCTTTGGCACATAGTAGTTCCGGGCATATATCGTAATATCATATCCCTTTTCAGCCAGGCCTGAATACAGATTTTCACAATGATGTTCAATGCCGCCCCACGTTGCAGGGACACCGCGAAGACCTGTTACGGCAATTTTTGTCATGGTTAGCCCCAAATGGCCATGAGCTGACTCAAGGTTTGTTCAATGTTGAACTGCCGGTATACGTCCCTGTAGGCATTCTTCCCGTAATCGGCGGCAATCAAAGGATGGTTTAATAAAAATGCGATGGCGTCGGCGAGTTTTTCGGGGTCGCCCGGGGGGACCAAGAGACAATTGTATTCGTGCTTCAAGACCGCGCGGTTTCCGGGGATATCGGTTGCAACAATTGGTTTCCCGGCAGCCATGGCTTCAAGAAGCGCCAGCGAAGTTCCTTCAGAAGTGGACGGGAGGACAAATACTTCGGTTAAGGCCAGAATCTCACGAACATCGTTTCGGCTTCCGAGAAAAGAAACAACATCTTGAACCTTAAGGCGCTGGCTCCGTTGCTCAAGCGATTCCCTAAGGTCTCCATCACCGGCCAGAAGTAATTTCACGTTGACGAACTGACGGGTCAGGTAGGGAATGGCCTCAACCAGATAGCAGTGCCCCTTGGGAGGCATGAGGCGCCCCACCGAAGTGACAAGTCGTTGCCCTGGCGAGGCGTAAACCGAGGCCAGCCATTCCGGTTTGGGTAGGGTGCGGTGAATCGCTTCAACGTCAATCCCATTGATAATGACGCGGATTTTTGAAGGCGCCAGATGAAAGACGCTCTTCAGTTGTTCGGCCACATCATCGGACACCGCTACAACAACATCTGTCAGATGATAGAGTATCCGGGTCACACCTATTCGGAGATAGTTTCGCCAATCAACGGCTTTTCGTTCAGGCAGCAAAGCCGGATAATGTACGGTGGAAATCACCCGATCTGCGCGATACAACCATCCTGCCGGAATACCGATAAATTCTGAATCCGACAGGTGGCAATGCACGACATCGACGCCATGCTGCCGGCAAAGAGAAATGATGTCTCTGACGTTTTTATAAAAATAGAGAATGAAAGCGGATGGATTATAAATGCTGGGTCTGGACCTGTTCAAGCAATAGACAGGCACCCCTTTCGATTCGATTCGGGATTTTATGGTGGTATCGGGTTGAATCACGCAGACAAGGGTTTGATACGCGGATTTTGGTGCTTTTTCGGCCAGCAACACCAACAATTCCTGCGCGCCGCCAACATTCAACGCATCAATTACATGCAGGATTGTCCTTTGCCCATTCGGCATGGTTTCGCCGCCATCATCCTAACAGTCTGTAGAGTTTCTGGGGTACGCAGAACTTGCGATCATTCAAAATCACCCCGAGGGAGGTTATCCCGAATTTTTGAAGTTTATCGATGGCCAGTTTGCTGACTTCATATCGGGAGAATCCATATCGGCATACCAGAACGGTCATATCCGTTAGCCTCGCGAATTCAATCATGACGGGACTGCTGACTACCGGTTGGCCGTCGATGATCGTCATGTCAAAATTTGTTCGGCAAAATTGAAGAAGGCTTTCGATGGGTTCGCGAGAAAGCATATTGGCGCCGATATTTTTGCCGATTTTCCCGGCTCCTGAAGGCAGCAAATAGAGTCCCGGGTAGTCGGTTTGCACGATCATCGGTGCGAGGTCTTTCTTTTCGGAAACAAAGGAATAAACGCCCGGAAGGTTTTGAATTTTGGGGATGGCCGTGTGTCTCAGATTCGTATCGACATAGAGAACTTTCATGCTGTATTCTTTGGACAAAAGCATCGCCAGATGGTAGGAAATCAACGTGACTCCCTCTTTCCCGGATGACCCACAGATCAACAGTGTCCGGATATTTTGTCTGGTTTCAAGCATGATGTTGGCCCAGGTATCCGAGAGGCCATAGTGCACTTTGGAAAGCAGGGCGGGATAGGGGATGGTCAATTTGCCGGGGATCCGTGGGATAAACCGGGCTTTTACCGGTTTTGTCTGAGCTTGCAGTTCCGGTTCCGATACCCGGTTAGGAGTAGACTGGTTGACCGGCTGTGGTCTGCTGTTCCTGTAATACGCATTTTCCATTGAGCCGGAACCGTCATGCTTCGGCGGTTGGCTGAGCGTCTCGGAGATGACGGTTTTTTCTTGCTGATTTGGATCCATTTGCGGATCCAAAGAAATCCTTCCGCTGCCCTTATGTTTGGAATAGACCTCTTCCCATATATTCATTCCATACCCCTTTATCTTTTCACAATCTGGCTTTTAAACCCTTTTTTTTGAAGTTCCTGCTGCAGAGCTTCTGCCTCCGATCTTTTTTCATAAGCGCCAAGATATACTCGAAAGAGGTCTCTTCCTTTTTGGATTGCATACGGCATATATCCATATTGTTTCAGTTTTTCGTACAGATTCACGCCGTCTGTCAGCTTTGAGAATTCACCCATCTGACAGGCATAATCCAATTTTTGAACCGTGGCGTTGGCAAGCTTGTAGGTCTGTCTTATTTTTTTCGCCTCTTCTTCGGTGGAAAAAAATCCGATATAGATACGCCATAGAATCCCGAGATCGCCCAAATCCACTTTGACCAGATAGGGGGTCAGCCCCAATTGCTTTATTTCAGATATTTCTTGCAAAGCCTTTTCCTGCTGCTGGTAGCTTGAAGAACTGAGCGAGAAGGGATGAAAGGGAAATGGTTCACGCGTTCCTGCCGAAACGGGTTCGGCTTTAGCAGCTCGCGGGGTTTCCATGCTGCCGGCCTGTTTCGGAAGGGTATCGGTTGATTCAGAGGTCATCCCCTCCGCGCGGGTTGCAGGCGTTGGTGCTTCCCCGAGCGGTTTATCGGTCATCTCCTCGCGCAACGTTGGAATTTCCACAGCGGCTTTCCCCGCTGGAAGTCCCTGCCCCGCATTTTCAGGTGTTGTAAGGTCATTTCGCGGCGGGGCCAAGGTGGTCGGCGAAAGAAAAGGGATTGTCTTGTCATCATTCATGAAATACTGGTATATCCAGGAAACGGCCAGCATCAGCAGGATAACAATAACAGCCCATGTCACCGCTGTTCTGAGTTTGCTCCCCAAAATCGGAACTCTGGGAGAGGGCTTTTCGGGCTGAGACTGATACTCGTCTACACCTGCCGTCGAAGGTGTTTGAGCACGTGTAACGGCATTGCCTGTCGGCAGATCTTCTGAAAAAGTGATGGCGGTCGGTGCTTCATCCCTTGCAGCGGTCTCTGCTGCGGCTTCATTCAAAATAGCATCCGTTCTGGTATCTGCTTTGGTTCCTGACAGGCTACCCTCTACCAGCTTTTTTGCGTCATCCACGACCGACGGAGGGATTGAAATCAATTGCCGGGAGGCCCCGATCAGCAGGCAGGTGTCACAGATGTTGTTGATCAGACGCGGAACCCCCCCGCTGTAGTCGAAGATCTTTTGAATGGTTTCATCGGAGAAGGCGGGAATACCGGTAGCGCCCGACTTCATCAGGCGAAAATAGATATAATTTCTTGTATCCTCTAAATTGAATCTGGCCAGGTGATATCGTCTTTTGATTCGCTGGTTGAGCGAGCTTAAGGCCGGTGTTCTCAGGTCCTGCAAAAATGACGGATGCCCGACAAAAATCATGATCACCGGGAAAAACTCATTGTGGTTAAAGGTAGATAAATATTTCAACTTGGTCAGGATCGTCGTATCCAGTTCATGGGCGTCATCAATAATCAGATAAAACCGGGAATTTTCGGTGTCGCTCCTGAAACGTTCATAAATCATGTCCTGAAGAATCTCCTCATCTTCAGGAACCGGAGAAATTCCCAGACTGGAGGCCATTCGCCGCAGGATTCCACCATAACCCTCATTGGAGGTGGGAATATATTCGACCCGTGGCAACCCTTTTTCTTTCAGCACCTTGATCAGCCTCAGACAGAGCAGGGTTTTCCCCATGCCGTATTCGCCGGTCAGTACAACAAAGGGTTCCTGGGTATCGATACCGAAGAGCAAATAATACCAGGCCTCCTTGTGGGTATCGGAGATAAAAAAAGTACCCGTATTGGGATGGGTGCTGAAGGGTTCGGTTTGAAGATGATAATAATCTTTATACATGACCGTTCATGATCCTCATGGGTGACTGGGGCATTCTTATTGGCGATGGAGAGAGCAAGCCCGATTCTAAAGAACGTGTATACAGGCCATCAGCCACTCCCGCAAATATAAAAGGGATGGCATTGATAAAAAGACTGACCGAGGGGTCAATAAACAAATTATTGTTCAGGTAAACACACCAGACTGCAAGGATGGCGATTCGTACATTGTTTCCGATGATCCCTGTTTCGGCTAATTTTCCCGCCAATTGCCTCAAGCGCCGCAGGATCAGAATGATCAGGGTCAAATAGAGTAAGAGCCCTGGAATACCCAACTCCGTAGCGATTCCCATTAAATGGTTGTGCTGGAATGTGCCTTCCCCATAGTCAAGAATATACGGTTTCGGTCCCCTGAAGGATAGCACGGTGGAGGGAACGAATTGCGCGAGTCCGATGCCAGTCAACGGCTTTTCCGAAAATAAAATAGCGGATTGCTGCAACAAAGCGAAGCGGATATTTACTTCTCCGAGCTGGGCGACGCCACCTTCCCGTCTCTCCGTGGATATCAGGCGGGGTGAGTTTGCAATTCCAAGGATCAATACCATTACAATGGGTAGCGAAAGCAGTTTCCATTTCGAAAACGAGGCCTTGTAAAAAACAAGTAAAATAACGAGCGCGATAATCAGACCCAAATACACAGATCGGGTCAGGGTAAAAAAAACCGCCGGAAAGAAAAGAAGAAGCGACGTTTGATAAAAAAACTTTGTAAATCCATGTTTCTTTTCAAGGAGATGAACTCCGCTGATAAATCCGACCAGAATCGCAACCCCATTGACAGCGGCATTGAGAAATGGCCCTCGGGCGCGATTCAGATGCAGCGTCGATACCAACGGGTCATTGATATATTTTGGAAAAACGAATTGTCGTAGATCCGTGTATTCGAAAAAGGCGGTAATGGACAGATATATTCCGAAATAAAACAACGTATGAAGGATGACCATCATGTCCTTTTCAGTAACGATATAATGCTTGGCAAAGACGAACACAATGAAGGGGAAAAGATAACCGGATATGAACGCAAACCATGGGGATGGGAATTCCGGGGAAAAAGGGAGAAAGCCGGTTCGAATCATCGAAATGATGCAAACCAACGCAAACAGTCCCATGACCATCTCAATACCGCTGTTTTGAAAATAAACTTTGCCGCGAAACAAACCTGTCACTAAAAACGATATGATTACAACCAATAATAGCCGGTCCATGGAGATATCAAAAAGACCGGGAAACCGAAGAACAAAAAAATAGGGGCCAAATGCCGCACTGACAATGATCCACAATGCCAGAATGATTGCCGGCAAACTCAACCGGCTGTCTTTTGCATGAGCTTGTTTATACCCACCCCCGAACCACAGAAGTATGGCTGCCAGAGCGATCACGATGAACACAGTCTGTACGTACATGGTGGGAAGCCTCTGTATCAGCCAAAGGATTACACGCTTATTACTGACCCAACTACCGGAACGTTCAACTGCTTTTCAATTTGATAACTGGTCGTTAAGCGGTGATCAAAATGATCAACCGTGACAGCTGCGGCGATTCCCAGCAATATCCCGGAGATCAGGCCGCCGATTGCCAGCAGGATCCTGTTGGGTTTATAGGGTTTGACCGGAACTGCCGGTTTGTCAATCAAAGTCAGGAATTGTTTATCCTGAACCAGAGATTGCGCCATTCGGGCCTGTTCCGTTTGGGCCTGGGTCCGTGAATAGGCATCTTTGGCAAGGTTGAAGTCCTGCAGCAGGGCTTGATAGGTTACCTTTTCCTGAGCTATGGTCTGAATCCGGTCTCTTAGACCCTGGATCGTTTTGTCGAGCTGCCCGATTCTGGCCTGGATGCTGCTTGCAGTTATTTTTTGAGCGCTTACAACTCTTTTCATCTCTGTTTTCAAGGACTCCACACTCAGATTGAGCTCCTGTTCGACCTGCTTCATCGGCTCAAAATTTTCCCGGAACTGGGGTTTCATTTCGTTCAATTGAATCTGAAGTTGGGCCACCTTGTTTTTAAAAACGGTGATGGCTCGTCCCGTGACCTCCATTTCCGGCAATACCGCCGGAATGCCGCTCTTGCTGCTCTCCCGGTCGAGGGCTCCGATGGAGGCCTGAAGACCGGCCAACTCGATTTGAAGCTCATGGTAATTTCGCAAGAAATTGGTCAACAACTGGTTTGGTCCGACTTCCGAATTTGCTTTTCCTTCACCCAGGTTCAGGATTTCAAGCAGGGCCAATGCCTGTTTGGTTTCGAAGTCGCGGACTTTGGCTTCCTTTTCCTGCATATCTTTTTGAAGTTTCTGGGTTTGCTCCTGAAAGAAAGAATGCGAGTAATCCGACTTGCCTTGAGAGATCTCCCGGTATGTTGCCAGATAGTTTTCGGTGACAGATGTCGTAACCTTGGCCGCAAATGTCGGACTGTGATCAGAAAATTCAACAATAAATACACTGGAGGCTTCAAATGATTCTCCACCCGGCGGGACCACTTCTAAATTCTCCCGAAGTTGATTAATTTTTTCTGTGATTGCAGACTGCCGGTTGGTGCCGGGATATATTTCCTGAACAACCTTTGTCAGCACCCGGTTGGAGGTAATCAACTCTACTTGGTCCTGAAGAAAACGGCGCACCCGGTTCCGGTAATCATAGGAGCTTTCCTGCTGCAGAGGATCAAAGCTTTGTGGAATCACCAGGGAAAATTTAGCCGTTGAACGGTAGACGGATGGAAGGGTTACTGCTAAGAATAATGAAATAATTAAAACCGTCAGAGAAACTACGATGATCAGCCGCTGGCGGTAAAACAGAATAAAAATAAATTCTCGAAATATGTTTTGCATTATTACGGTCCTAATTATCTCACATCCGGAGGTCCTATGAGCGGATTTAGACTATAACCGGCGCTCAAACTAGCCGAAAACGGCAATACGGCCCAAATTCCTCTGGTGAAGATTTTTTCAATGGTATCATTTCTCTCGTCAAGCCGGGTTTTGGGAACATAAACAATATCCCCGGGTTTTAATTTGATATTGGTCAGCGAAATCCCCGCTTTAAGCGCTGTCTTGATGTTCACTTTGAAGGAAATGGGTCTTTCCAGGCCTTCGTTGCGGAAAACGGCTATCTCTTCCAACTCGCCGCTTCTCAAAAAGCCCCCTGCAAGCGTCAACGCATTCAGAACATTGGGTACGGAGCCAATGTCGTAAGCCCCGGGTCTTTGCACTTCGCCAAGGACGTAGAGTTTGGGGTTATGAATCTCCAGCAGGATAAGGGTACAATTAAGGTTTCGAACCTGTTTGGCGTAGCTTTCATTGATGAGTTTTTCCACTTGTGCCACGGTAAACCCCTGAACATGCATGCCGCCAATGACCGGGAAGGAGATGCGGCCATCCGGGGAAATCGGGGCGATCTTGCTCTGCCCTCTGGCCGCAGTGGTGATCGCCTTTTTCAACTCATCAATCTTGACATTAAAAGCTTCCAGCGAAACCGTAACAGCCGGTTCACGAAGATATTTACCGTATTCCCGATTTAGATCCGCCGTAAGTTCCATGGGGGTTTTGGATTCTGCCGGCAATTCTCCGATGAGCGGCACTGTAATTTTTCCGTCGGATCGAACCAGGACGGATGAGCTGTACTGTGGATGGAAGGGAAGGTTAATGCTGATCCTGTCCTGGACTTCCAGGCGATATTCATCAGCGGTTTTTTCATATCTGAGATGATAGACGATTTCAAGCACATCTCCCGGACCCATCCGATATTCCGGAACATAGGGGACCGCGATATTGTCAATCACCTGATAATCCGGATGCAATGCCGCCTTTTCCGGCGTAACGGTCAACTGTGTCTCCAACATTTTCAACTGGTTGACATCCTCTGCAGCTTTGATGTTGGCGTCGAACTGGGAAGGAACCTCCGGTCCACGCACGCAAGAAGCAAGCAATACCAGTGACGTCGTCAGTACCACAAAATGACAACATTGCTTCAGAAACAGATATGAAAATAACGACGCCATTGCAGCTATCCTCGTGTGGAAATCACGAATCGGATCCGGATGTTCTGATTCATGAGCTTTGTCGCTCGTACGATCCATCACCATCCGTTCGTGGGAAAATATATTCAAAGTCATAGGGTCTTTCCTTCGGCTTCTTCACCGCATTTAATCCATTCAGTATCTTTCGCTTGGTCACCTCAGACGGTTCCCTCAATAGCCGTTCTGTTTGGCTGATCACCTTGGTGCTGATGTTAGCCAAGCGCGCCAGATCCGTTATCGTAAGCCCCTCGGCGATGCGCCGATCCTTCAATCGATTTCCGTTCATAGTCATAACCGTCCCAGGTGATTCGATACTATCCCAATGTAGCCCCTAAATATAATAAGAGAAAAACGTTCAAGCCTTTTCTTGTATGGGGAAAATAAATTCAAAGTCGTATGGTTTCCCCCCCGGCTTCTTTGCCGCATTTAACCCATTGACGATTTTTCTCTTGGTTACCTCCGTCGGATCTGTCAATAACCGTTCGGTTTGGCTGATCACTTTGGTGCTGATGTTGGAGAAGCGTGCAAGCTCCGTTATTGTAAGCCCTTCGGAAATGCGCCGATCCTTCAGTCTATTTCCATGCATATCAGAAACCTTCATGATAATTCCGGAATGTTCCAACACGTCTCCAAAATATACAAAAATAAAAAGTTGTCAAGAACTTTTTAATATTTTTTATGAATTGGTCATTTTGCTTGACAAACCATCATCTTTCCTCATATGCTCCCTTCAACAAAGTGCATTATTTACGAAACATACTGACGGATTGCCGGAAATAAAGGGGGATTTTGCGATGACCGAACCCGTTTTGATTACCGGAGGCGCCGGCTATGTCGGTAGTCATACCTGCAAGGCCCTTGCAGCAAAGGGTTATATGCCCATTTCTCTCGATAATCTGATATACGGTCATCCATGGGCCGTCCAATGGGGGCCTTTCATCAAAGGAGATATTGCCGATTCTTTGGTGCTGGATCAGATTTTTTCCGATTATCGGCCCAAAGCGGTGATCCATTTTGCCGCGTATGCGTATGTTGGCGAATCGGTTCGACACCCAGCAAAATATTATCAGAATAATGTTGCCGGTTCGATCTCGCTTCTGGAGGCCATGCGACGACATGGCTGCAAGAGTATCATCTTTTCAAGCAGTTGTTCAACCTATGGCATGCCGTTGCAGGTGCCAATCCCCGAAGATCATCCGCAAAATCCAATCAATCCTTATGGTCGCACCAAGCTGATGATGGAGCAGATTATTCGGGACTATGGGAGCGCCTATGGCATCCGGTATGCCATTCTGCGCTATTTTAATGCAGCCGGTGCCGACCCTGAGGGGAAAATCGGCGAAGACCATGATCCCGAGACCCACTTGATTCCTCTTCTGCTTCAGACTGTCCTGGGACAACGAAGTCACACAGATGTCTACGGGACTGATTACAATACTCCGGATGGTACGGCGATTCGGGATTATATCCATGTAACGGATTTGGCATGCGCCCATCTCCTTGCATTAAAATATCTGACCCAATCCGGTCAAAGTCTCTGCGTTAATTTGGGGACGGGACGAGGGAACTCCGTGATGGAAGTGATTCAGGCCGTTCAGCAGGTTACAGGAAAGCCGGTGGACTATCGAACCGTTGGCAGACGCCCCGGCGATCCCCCGGAGCTGGTGGCGAAGGCCGAACAAGCCGATTCGTTGCTGGGCTGGAGACCGGCTTTTATCGATATAAATAACACAATTTCAACAGCTTGGAAGTGGCATCAATCCCAATTAAAAAGACCAAAGACGTAAGGATTATGAAAACCTTGTCGTGCCATTTTATCATTGGAATTCTGATGGCCCTCGGTTCAAGTTTTTTGCCTGCTGACGCAGCGGCACAAGATCTGCTGGAGGGTACTCAATTTCCGAAAAAATATCTGGTACAGCTTTCCGGTACAGTCCTGAACGAAACATTCTCGCAGACTCAAGCCTTGTTAACCCTTATGCCACCCGCACCAGGCGGCTTCAATCCATATCAGCTCATTATCGAAGGTTTTCCAAAGAAAAATTCCCGAAACAGCTTTTTCTGGAATGCCGAATATTCGGAAATGACGGCAATTGCAAATGAAATCACCTGCGATATTAAACGAACATTTGTCAAACCAGTTCCTATGCACTTTTTTTTCTTAAGTCCGGAGCTGCTGAGATACACGGGCTCCGCATATGAAGGTAAAAAGCTTGCCGAAAGAACCGCCCTTCCGACTGTGATCCAGGCCAGAGCGGGCAAGCTGAAGCTTCGCATCCATGCGGATTCGGTTTCAGGGTCCATTTGGATGAAGGGCTATGATCCGGTTGAAAAATCATTTGTCCAGTACAGCGCCCGACTATATGGGAAAAGAACATCTGATAAACTGCAACCCAAGGAGCAAGTCTCAAAGGGTACGACCGTGGGAGAGTAATGACGCGACGTCTGAACCCAATAGTCTCAGCGCTCCTGCTTTCAGTTCTGATTTCAATCAGCGCAGGCGCAGAAAGCAGCCGCCTGTCATGGCATCCCGCAGGCTATGGCGGCGGTGGAAGGTTCACGGCCATTGCGATCGATCCATCGAATCCCAAAACTGTTTACGTCGGATCGGATGTTGCCGGAATCTACCGAAGCCGGGACGGCGGCGACCACTTTGAATTGATCGGTAAGGATCTTGAAGGCTTTGGCGTCGCGGATATCGCGATAAATCCGGCAGCCCCCCATCAGATTGTCGCCCTGACCGGCGACGGTCTATATTACAGTATCAATCAGGGCGACCGCTGGATTCGGATATCCGGCGAAATCCGTTACCCTTCGCGTTTTTTTGGGAGCCAGTTGCTGCTCTTTACGCGGAATTCGCTTTGGATTGCAACCGACACAAAAGGGGTTTTCAAACTTCCGTTGAACAATCTGAAAGCCCCCCTACAGCCTGTTCCGGGACTGGAGCGTTTCAAGGTCAACGGGCTTGCGGTGTATGTGGGATACTTGTATGCCGGAACTTCCCAGGGCGTTTATCGGTTCGAGGAACAGAGCTGGAAACCGCAAACTCAAGGACTCTTGCAGGATTCTGTCGATATTACGGATATTGCCTCTACGGGCAATTCCCTCTACATGATAGAAAAACAGAGCGGCCTGTTCCGATGGAATGCAAAGGCCCTCGCCTGGGAGGGTCGCCCTGTTTCACTGCAACCCAAGCCCAATGCCTATAACTCCCTTCTCGTTCATCCGAACAATCCGGACCTGGTATTAATCGGCTCGCATCCCGAAAACTGGCCGCATCGGCTTTACAAAACCGAGGACGGCGGATACACCTGGAAATCGATCCTCTCGTTTCAGGTCGATCCGGAAGCGCCTCCCAACTGGACCAACACCCTGTTGGGCGTGGATGAGATAGTCTTTGCCCCCGGAACGTCCCAGTCCCTCTTTTTGACGGATTGGTGGAACCTCTGGCAGTCTACTGACGGTGGAGATCACTGGTATCAAAAGCATCATGGCCTTCAAAACACCTGCATCAATGACCTGAAGATTCATCCCCGGAACCCCCAAACCCTTTACCTGTGCGCCATGGACAATGGTCTAATGATCTCCGAAGATGCGGGAAAACGGTGGAGACGGTCGATGAAGGGGGTAGTCGACGGCCATGCCCAAGAGATTGAAATATCGCGGAACGACCCCTCCAGGATGGTCTTGCTGATGAATCCCTGGCAAAAAAAGGGGAGGATTTACGTATATGAGTCTCGGGATTCAGGGGCGACGTGGCGCGATATCGGGTTTCCTATCCCGATTGAAACCCTTCCCAAACGGGGATATATCGATGGGCAGGCAACCAATCTGGAACTGGACCCTCTCTCTGATGACACGATTTATGTGGGAACCAATGGATATGGGGTCTATAAAACCGTAAACGGCGGGAAAAACTGGACTCCGATGAATCAGGGGCTGACGACGCCCTATATCAAGGGACCGGGGGCATTGCTGGTTCATCCCCGACTTCCCGGCACCCTTTTTGCCAGCACACAGGCAGGCGGTATTTTCAAATCCACCAATGGCGCAAGCTCCTGGCAGCGCGTTACAGCCGGAGGGGAGCGATTTACATTCGGCATGGCGATTGATCCCTCAAATCCATCCCGGGTTCTGGCAGGATGCGCCGGAAATACGCTTTTGATCTCAAATGATGAGGGGAAAAGCTGGCAGGAAATCCACCTTCCCGTGACGGCACATCCCCAAATGGCCGTACACAGTGTAGCTTTTCACCCCAAGCGTTCGAGGTTGGTTCTGGCAGGGACGATTCGCTATGATGTCAGGGCAACGGAAGGGCTTTTTGTCAGCACCGACAGTGCGAAAACATTTCGGCAGATTCCGATGGATATCCCGAAGGTAAACATTACTTCCATTACGTTTACCGCGGCAGAGGCAACCTCAGCCTATATCGGGTTTATGGGCACCGGAATTTTCAGAATAGAGCTGGGAGAAAAACCTTAAATGCGAATAGTATTCTGTAATAAATATTTTTTCATAAACGGCGGCACCGAAAAATACCTCTCCAATGTGATGAATTACCTGTCGCTTAGAGGCCATACGACCATTCCTTTCAGTGTCCGTTACGCCGGAACCTGGCCTTCTCCATATCAGAACTATTTTATGGCGCCTCCCGGTGATCCCGAACAGGCGCATTTGGGAAACATCCGGTTTTCTCCTGCCAATATCCTGCGCTTTCTCGACAGAAGCACCTACTCTTTTGAAGCCAGAATAAAATTGAGTCGGCTGTTGAAAGCAGTACATGGGGCAGATATCGCCTATGTCCTCAATATCTATAACTACATGTCGCCAAGCATTTTCCACACGTTTCGACGTCACCGCATCCCTGTGGTGATGCAGATCGGCGACTACAATTTGCTCTGTCCCAGCTATTCCCTGCTTCGCAATGGAAAGCCTTGCACCCTCTGCGTCCCGGGGGACTATTATCATGGGCTCCAATACAGGTGTGTAAAGAACAATCTTGCGGCCTCG
>CAYSSF010000016.1:0-12106 GCA_964433455.1 uncultured Syntrophaceae bacterium | reverse complement strand
CGGGTTGCCGCCATGTATATCCAACGACTGCTTGGACTGTATGACCTGGTGGATGCTTTCGTCGTGCCCTGTGAGTTCATGAAAGAGAAACTCATCGAAGGCGGATTCGCCGAACACAAGACGCATTTGTTGCCCTATCCGGTTGAAAGAAGACAGGGAATCCGAAAAAGGGAGGGGAGCAGGGAAAAAGAGGGCAGACGGGAAGGCGAGATAAAAGGGGCCGAAAGTATTCATGTGCTGCAGTATCCGGTTGAAAGGACAACCGCGCCGGACAAGAGTTGGCATAAGAAAGACTATATTGTCTCTTTTGGCAGAGTCTCCTATGAAAAAGGGCTGGATACCCTGATCGTCGCTTTTCAGAAACTGAATCCGCCAATCGATCTTTATATCATCGGAAGAAGTTATGACGGGGAAGAGGAGCGGCTGAAACGGCTTATTGAGCCCCATGTGCAAAACCGCATCCACTTCCTGGGATTCCAATCCGGGCAAACCCTGGCGCAATGGATTGCCGAGGCCCTTCTCAGTGTCGTGCCCAGCCGCTGGTACGACAATGCACCGCTCAGCATTTATGAAAGTTTCCTCAATGGGACTCCGGTGCTGGCATCCCGCATTGGTGGAATTCCCGAACAGATCGACGAAGGAGTAACCGGACATCTGTTCGAACCGGAATCTTCCGACGAACTGGCAAAAAAAATGGGTCTGATGCTGTCGGACAGGGATCAACTGCTCCAGATGGGAATGGCGGGTCAGGCTTATGTTAAAAATAAGTTGCTTATTAAGGATCAAATGGACAGCCTGATGAACCTGTTTGAAACCGTCATCGCTGATTACAAACGGAGATAGCGCCATGGGCAATCCCCAGAAAATCCGCGTTGCTGTCGTGGTATCCTCCCTGACCATCGGCGGCGCCGAGCAGTTGCTGCTCGAGCTTTTGCGCAACATCGACCGGCAGCGCTTTGACCTTCATATTTTCTTTTTAAGAGAACCGGGCATTCTCGGAAAAGAGATCCTGCAACTTGGATTTCCGGTCAGCACCGGCATTATCAGATCCAAATTTGACCTGTTTGGAATTTTCAGATTGTCAAAGCTTCTGAAGGAAAATAAAATCGATGTTGTGTTTCTGATCAATCACCTCAATACCCTGTTTTTTGGCGTTCTGGCAGCCAAACTGGCGGGCGTTCGGGCCTGTATCAACTGGGAAAACGAAACCTACAAGAAATATCCCTTCCATAAACTGACCATGCTGGGGCGACGCATCCTGCACCTTGGCATTGATTATGTTGTGGCTGCCGCAAAAGGACATGGCGATTACATCGCTGTGGAAGAAAAAATCCCCCGCTCCAAGATCCGGGTCATCTACAACGGTGTGGATCCGAAGCGGTTTCAATCAAATCTCACTCCCCAAGAGGCGCGAAATCGCTTAGGAATACCACAGGGAAGCCCTGTCGTCAGTATCGTGGCTGCGCTCCGGCCGGACAAGGCGCATCATGTATTTCTGCAGGCTGCAAGAAAGGTCGTCGATGTCATACCTGAAGCCCATTTTCTGGTGATCGGGGACGGCCCCCAAATGCCATTCCTAAAAACTCTGGCAATCGATTTGAATCTTGAAAAACAGGTCCATTTTATGGGATTTCAGCGCCAGCTTGGGGATATTTTTGCAGCGGTTGATATTGACTGTCTCTCCTCTTATCCACAGCAGGAAACACTTTCCGTCGCCGCCATCGAAGCGATGTCCGCCGGAATTCCGATTGTATGCACCGACGTGGGGTTCATGAATGAAATTGTAATCCCCAATGAGACCGGATTTTTGGTTCCTGTCGATGACCCGGCCGCTCTTGCGGATAAAATTATCTTCGTGTTGCGGAATCCGGAACTTCAAAAACGGATGGGCCGCAACGCGCGTCAGATGGTTGCTGAACTTCTCAGCGTCGATCCGATGGCCAGAGCTTTCGAGGCGCTGATGATTCCGACTCTAACGATAAAAAAGGACTTATAAGAAATTGATATCAAAATTGAAACTATTGATTCTGATCAACTGGAAAGAAGAAGGGGAATGGACCTTTCTGCATTTTCTAAAAAAAATGGTCCCCAGCATTGACATTCTTCAGCCCTTTTCGTTGAAAATGGCGGTTATCCGTAGGCTCACTCATATATCGAATTACTTATCCGATTTTTATGTGCCGATCCTGGCGCTGATCCAGAGAAAACATTTTGATGTGACCATCTCCTGGCAAATGCGGCTGGGAATCTGTTATGGCATTCTAAAACGTGTTGTGCATTGCAACAAACCGACGGTTCATATCATTCAGGATTTCCATATTGATTTAACACAGACACGATGGCCGTATCTGCTTCAGATAGCGCTAATGAAACTGGCAATTCCTGGGATTGATTATTTTTTCTGTACATCTACGGAAGAAGAGAAGATTTACAGCCAAATGTTCGGGATTGACCGCAATCAGATTGTATTTTTGCCATTGATAGCGCCGCTGTCTTATTTTGAGGAACCCGACCGCCCTAAAAAGGATTATATTTTTTCTTACGGAAAAAGTGACCGCGACTTTGACGTCTTGATTAGGGC
Source organism: uncultured Syntrophaceae bacterium (assembly GCA_964433455.1). Lineage (GTDB taxonomy): Bacteria > Desulfobacterota > Syntrophia > Syntrophales > UBA5619 > UBA5619. The sequence continues at coordinate 9,525 of CAYSSF010000016.1, read as the reverse complement.
TGCTGCCCATTTGAACATCAAGACCTATATTTTATCCAGGAAATATCAGCCTCATATCCCGCTTTCAGAGAATGTGTTCATCCTCCGAGACCCGATTTCCGAAAAGGAGCTCATCGAGTGGATTACAGCCAGCCGGATGGTGGTATTTCCGCTGAAAGATTATCGAATTTCAGCCGGACAAATCAGCATGATAGAGGTGATGGCCCTGGCCAGACCGCTCATCATCACCGAAAACATGGCTACAAAAGAATATGCGGTTCATCGGCATTCCGCCTTGTTTTTTAAAGCCGGCGACGATAAAGAGTTGGCCGACCAGATCCAGTATCTTTGGAATCATCGGGAATTCGCCGAGCAGATCGGACAACAGGCCCGGCAGGCCGCTTTGAAATTGAACGATAACCGCATGACGATCTTCAGCAATATGCTTGAACGTTGCGCAACGAAGATTCAGAGAGGAGAACACCAATGAAAACCCGCGAAACCTTGATCGCCGTATTGTGCGGGATGCTGATTCTGGCATTTCCCATCAACGGACATTCCATTACAACCATGAGCATTCAATTTCAGGACACCCTGCGTCTGATCAGTTTGGACATGCCGCGCAAAGAGGTCATTGAAACACTGGGGACTCCGGATGTCATCAAGAGTGAAGGGATGTGCCTGCAATATGAATCCATGGGGTTAAGTGTGTTTATCAATCAGAACGATCGGGTTGAGCAGATCTATCTTGCCCGAGGCTTTAAGGGAACTGTAGGCAATAAACAGCCATTAAAGGGCATTCGGCTTGCGGATATTGAAAAAGAGTTCGGGGCGGCTGTCGATGTGGTTACGCTCAATTACCAGCCCTCCCCGATCATTCAGACCAAGGCGACGGCTGAAACGGAGAATAAAACAGATCCCACCGGCAAGGAAAAAGGAGAATTCCCGCTTCAATATGAAGGCAATAAAAAACTATACATGTTTTATAACGGCGGGAAGCCTATGAAATACAAATACGTTTTGGATGATGACGGGATTGCCTTCTGGCTGGATCATAACATGCAGCTCTATGCAACCGTCCTTTACACATCCCGAACGAAAAATTCCGTTGTAAATCTACCGGGTGCAGGAAAAGAGCCGGTTGCAGGAAAAGAGAAAAAGGCTGCGGAAAAACTCCGTCTGCCGATCGTTCATTTTGATTTTGACAAGTACAATATCAAGAAGCTTTACGTTCCGGACCTGGATCAGCATGTGGCCTATTTGACTGCAAATCCCACATCGCCCGTCACCGTTGAAGGTCATACCGACGCCATAGGCTCGGACCAATACAACCAGCGGCTGTCGGAAAGAAGGGCAAATGCCGTGCGGAAGTATCTGATTGAAAGAGGCATCGCCTCTTCACGGATCCGCGTGGTGGGATATGGTGAGCAACGACCCATTGCAGACAACAAGACGGCAGAAGGCCGCGCCATAAACCGAAGGGCAGAATTTGAAGTTACCGTTGAAAAATGAACCCCAAAGCCTTGCCGGCCAGATTGGAAGAGCCAGTGCTGTGATCATGATCTGGTCGATGGTGGATAAAATCCTGGCCATCGGCAAGGAAATGATGACAGCCCATCGCTTTGGCGTTTCGGCGTCTCTGGATGTTTTTAATCTCGCTTATTCATTTCCAGGAATCATAGTTCTGCTGTTTTCGGGCGCATTGGTTTCAGCGTTTGTTCCGATGTATTTGGAATGGCGCAATCGTTCTTCCCGAGAAGCAGATTCCCATACCACTTGGCTGATTTATGGAACGACCCTTTTTTTTGCGGCACTGACTCTGATTGGCTTCGTCTTTTCCCCGGAAATCATTCGGTTGATCGGCTATGGATTCCCGCCGGAGCAGAAGGATTTGGCCATTATCATGGAGCGGCTGCTGATACTGTTGATTTTAATCGACGGGGCGGGAATTCTGTTCAGAGGGATATTGCACGCGAGAAAGCTATTTTTTCATCTGTATGTAGCCCCGATATTCGTGAACATAACCCTTATATTTTTTCTGTTCTTTGATATGGGGCTGGATATCTATCTTCTGGTATGGGGGTTTTTGATCGGAACGCTCATGAAAACCGTTTACATGGGCATCGCACTTCGCCGGGAGGGGTTTCAATACGAGACCTCCCTGCCGTTTGACAGTCAAAAAATGAAAGCCCTCTGGCTGCTGGCCGTCCCGATGCTGGGGAGTCAACTTATCGCAAATTCCAATATGATGGTGGATAACGCAATGGCCACTCAGCTTCCGGCAGGATCTATTTCAACCCTGCGGTATGCATTTCGGATCTTCGACCTCCCTATTCAGGTGGTCATCGTCGCCATTTCAAGGGCAATTTTCCCGTTTGTCAGTGAAGAGGTGGCTGCCGGCCGGAACGATAACCTCCAGAACATTTTCAAATATTCTCTCATCTTGCTGGGATTTTTGACCATCCCCATCACCTGCCTGATGGTGTTGTTTTCTGGGGACTTGGTCATTCTGTTGCTGAAACGGGGCGCATTTGATCTGGAAGCGGCGCGACAGACCTCGCAAACGCTGGTTTGCTATAGCCTGGGGCTGTTTTTTTACGCCTATACCTTCATCAATGGGACATTCTTTGCGGCCCTTAAAAATGCCAAAGTGCTTTTCTACATGGGGATCGTTTCCATCTTTTTGAATGTACTGTTAAACTTTCTGTTCATGCATTTCTTTGGCGTCAAGGGCATTGCCTTGTCCACCAGCGCCACATTGGGAATCATTTCGGTCTGGTTTATTTTTCTGCTGAAGAAAAATCTGGGTATTACAAACTTATCCCAGACATTTTCCAGCTTTAATCGATTGCTGTTTGCGGCTGCCGGTATGTTGGGAACTGGATGGATCATTGTAAAGCTTTTTGAACTTGTATCCATATCGCGATTGATTTCGGCCCCGATTGCCGCGTCAGCCGCATGCCTGTGTTATCTTGGAATCATCTGGGTGTTTCGGACAGAAGATCTGAATACCTGCATCACCGTATTAACCAACAAATTTGGCATGTGGAAGAAGGGATGATTCAGATTTTTATCAATTAATCGGTTTATTTCCCGGGAAATTTTCCGCTTGCTCTAACAAGCCCGGTAGCATCAATCAAATTATTTTTTGACCCGACATTGTTGATCTTTTTTGCCGGCGCCCCGGCAATACCGATATTGGGCGCCGTAAAAGACTTGTTTACAACGCTGTTCGCACCGATGGCAATGCCGTCGGCAATCGTAATATCCCCATATATGCTGCAACAGGTGCCAATGTAAACATTATTGCCGATTTTAGGACAGCCGACCCGCTGGTTGGCTGTGCCGATATGCGTCAAATTTTGCATCCTGCAATTTTCACCGATTTTGACACGTTCGTCAATAATAAGCATGCCTCTGTGTGGAATGGAAAGCCCCGGGCCGCAAACATTGATCGGCACCTGAAGCTCTGTGATCAAACTTAACCTGCGTAACCTGTAATAGGCAAGAGCCCGCAATATTTTGCGAAGCAACCCCTTTTTACAATTGCTTACATACTCGCATTTCCGCAATGCCCTTTGATATTTCCAAACATCGTCTCCGAGAAGTTTCGGCTTTTGCCTGGTCTGCCTAAGAGCAATTCTGTCTGCCTCAAGATAAAACAGATAATCTTCTTTGGATTGTATCATTCTGCATCCTCCAAACGTCGATATGTTTGAGTCATTTGGCTTTATCAATGTCAGCGAAACGGTTATTTAGACGGAGTCGGTATATCACTGCATCCGTTGGCCAAGGCATCGTGGCCAACGGTTCAAACAGGTTGGACTCATCGAATGCCATTCTGACGGTCGGATGTACGTATGCAACGTAAAGCGGTTGTGTGCGACCACTGATCTGATCTTTGATTGAAACAAGAAATTTGCGAACAATCGGCTCTTGAAAGGGATTGAACATGAAAAGCAGACATGCATCAGTGGGAAGAACGTACTCAGTCGCATCGACATTCTCCAATATAATGATTGTTTTTAAATGCTTATGTATAGTAAAGGTGGCCACGTTTCGTTGTGCTGACGCGTGCAAAGTGGGCGAGAACTCGACACCAATGACTCTCGGGAAACCGTATAAAGATGCGGCGATCAATTGCCGCCCCTTGCCTGATCCAATGTCAACAAAGGTAAGCTGCTCGGGTGCTATCGGTAGCATCTTCATTACACGCCTGAATCTTGGATAGCTGCAAAGTTCGTAGGACCATGCGTGGGCGCGTGCGCTCTTCTCTACGTCGAGGTCAAAGCGATCCAGGATCTTTCCGGTCTCCACGCCTACCCATCGGTCAAAAAGATAGGCTGTAATGACAGATTCAAGCCGCTCTGCGACCGCAAGAACCTTTCGCCTTATCTTTGAAATCATTTGTAATATCAACCTGAAAAGAAAGGCCGGCAACGGTTTTCAACAACCCCCACGCCTCGAATCATTGGGCGAACCGGAGTCGACAATGATTGCATAACATAATTGCCCCTATTGCAAGATCAAAATTGCATGATATAGTAACATGCCTTTAATTGATCGTTACCCCAACGCCAACTCCAGAGAGAGACCGCGATTTTTGAAAGCTACTTTTAAGCGATACTAAGCGAATATGAAAATCTGTCAAGATCATTTTGGAGCGGAAAGCGTCGTCCTCAGCGGCATACACAACGTCAATGCGTTGGGGGTGCTCAGGGGAATGAGGAGAAAGGGCATCCCCGTCATTCTGCTTGAAGTAGGCCGGCACAGCATGGTCCGATATTCCCGCTTTGCCTCCAGGCGGTTTCCTTGTCCAAATCCTGTCGATTCCGAGAAGGGATTTATCGACGCTCTTATTCAACTCGGGCGATCCCTGGATCACCGGCCCGTGTTTATTCCGACAGGCGACGCGGAAGTCCTCGCTCTTTCAAAACATAAAGAAGCGCTATTTCCCTATTACCGAATACCGGTGGCTACCTTTGACACCATCGATCTTCTGGTGAACAAAAAACGGTTTTTTCAGGACGTCATCCGCCGAAATATCCCCTGCCCCCGAACCTGCTTTCCGGAAACGGTTGACGAAATGCAGGAAATGGCCACCGATATTGGTTATCCCCTGATCATTAAATCTGCCTATTCTCATCAATTCATCCGGGAATTTAATAAAAAAGTCTTTGTCATTCATTCGCCTTCAGAATTGGAGACGGCCATCGGGTTGCTCAATGACGCGCACCAGGACTATTTTCTGCAGGAGATCATTCCCGGAAATACGCTGTATCTGTTTTATTCCTATTTCAATCGCCTGTCTGTTCCCCTTGGCATTTGCGGATATGACAAGATTCGACAGTTTCCCAAAGATTTTGGCATTGGAACCATCGTACGCAGTGTGAACCGTCCCCAACCGATACAAGCAGCCATAGAATATCTTCAGAGTATCGGTTACCATGGGCTTGCAGAACCAGAATTCAAACTGGATCCACGCGATGGCCAGTACAAGCTGATCGAAATCAACACCCGCGCCGTTACAATGACCCTGCTGGCGAAAGCCTGCGGGGTTCATGTGGAATACTTGGCTTATCTCGATCTGATCAGTGGAAACGTTGAACCGCTGGGGCCTGCGAAGGAAGGCATTGTCTGGATCGATGAAATCAATGAACTGCATTATCAACTTTCCAGAATCCGAAGAGGCCATTTTGCTTTAACAGACCTGCGGAAAATGGCAAAGGGGGAAAAAGCTTTTTCCTGCGCTGCATGGGATGATCCTGTTCCGTTAATCATAGGGTTGGCCCATTTTTTCTACGAACGATTCAGATCTTCTAGAAAAGTGGACACGATGTTAGGCATATAGATGTTTGGGTTGCTTTTGCACCATGGGTGCCATATAATTTTCTGAGAAGATTATTGCGCCATTATGAATGCAAATCAGTTGTCTGGCCCGATTGTAATGGTGAGAGTTTTGAATTACCGTTCTTCCTGTCATTGCGAGGAGCGGAGCGACGAAGCAATCTCATGGTTTTTAGAATGGTTGCGGGATTGCTTTGTCGGCCTTTGGCCTCCTCGCAATGACAAATGGCGCGTTTTTCAAAGCTCTCATGGTTTGTATGTGAAAACAAAATTTTACAAGCAGTGGGGAATCTCTCCGGTATAATTTTCCTTTTTTGTGAGCTGTGGAAAATTTTGCCTAAGAGAATAAACGGAAAAGAGCCTGGACAATACATACACAATCCTAATAGTACAGAGACTTTCGCATGCGATTACAATTTCCGATTATCCGCATTGTCGCAGATCGCGACATTGAAGGTATTGCGAAACTGAAACTGGAAGATGGCGACGAATCTGGTTTATGGCGCAATCGATTCGGATGGCAGTATGCCAATAATCCCGCGCGAATATCAGAAAAACCTCTTGGATGGGTCATCGAGGCTGCAGACGGCACAATCAAAGGTTGTCGAATGGCTATTCCTCACCGGTTCAAAATCCTAAACTCAGAATGCTACGTGCCATTTGCAGCAGATACTTATGTTCACACGGACATACGGAAGCAGAATCTTGGATATCAGATTTATGGCGCATTTTTTTCTGCGCAGAAAGGTGGTTTGGCGCTGACATCCAGCGCTAATGAAGTAACTGAATATATTATGCTGAATAAGTTTTCAGCCATTTCAATTGGCGAGTTGGGAATCTCATACCTCTATCTTTTCAATTCTGGCCGGATTTTTCAGCAGGCTTTCATTCGGCGGTTTCCGAAACTATGGTTTGGGGTTCCCGCTGTTTTAAGTGTGGGCAGATTGGGGGATATGGTCAATAAAATGCGGTTGCCCGAATTACCAGACACCATTGAATGCACTACGGTTCAACATGATGATTCGTGTCTGGATGACGTTTGGTTGCGGTACCGTAGCCACTATCGTATTACAGTTGTTAGAGACAGCCCTTATCGTCAGTGGCGGTATGGTGATATTCCGGGTACAAAACCCATGATGTGGTGGGTAAAGGATACCCGATCCGGAGCGGTTGCCTGGTTTTCTGCGCGTATAACACCCTTGAGGAAAAACGCAGAAGTGCAGAAATTTGAACTGCTGGACATGTTTGGCCCAATAGATAATCCAGTATTCCAGAAACACACTCTGATTTGCGCGATACGTCAAGGGCTTAATGCTGGTGTTGACGTATTGGAGGTCAAAGGACTCCACCCTTCCTGGAGAGCTCATCTTCCGTCTTTGGGCTTTATCGCAAGGAAAATGCCCTGCAATCCGTTTTTATGCAAAAACTCAGGGCCAATTGATGGCGCTGTGTTGCGACAGGCACAGACATTTCATATCACATGCGCTGACGGTGATATCGCTATTTGAGCCATTTAACAAGCACTTCCAAATGAGCCAATTTAAGAGTCTGGGTGCCCCGTTATTGGGACCTTTCCTCGGATCCATTTCAATCGATCAACCCAAATTTTCCACTGCTACGACACTTCCTTGACCTTCCGGCCTCCTCTGTATTAGCATACCCGCATATCACATAGATTACGGTCTGTTTTAAAAATAAATTCTTGACAGACTAATCTAATCGTGATAAATACCATATTCCGAAAGGACCTCGTCATGGAAATCAATGAATGGGCCAGATTCCAAGAATTAATCCTCAAATCACAACTAAACGCCGTCAGGGCATTCCTCCGTGAAGCGGGAGAGGAAGTAGAAGAAACGCCTCGTGAAAAAGGTCCATCACAAATAAGCATTGCATACGACATATTGAAGGAGGCCAATGAACCCCTCCATATGTCAGAAATCCTTAAACGGGCCAAGGAACGCTTCAGCATGGACATCGACCGGGAAAGCATCACCTCTTCGATCATTAAAAAGGTCCATCGCCGGAAGATGTTCCAAAGAACAGGACGCAATACATACGCTATCCTGGATGACCCTCCTGATGCCGGAGGCGCCGATTGAGGAATCTGGCGCCTTTCGAGATCGGAAGCGTCATCAAAAAACTCAATCATATTCATTGTCAAATCAGCGAGAAGCATCAGAATCCTTTTCCAAAGCCGGAGGCGTTTTGGTTATCCAAATACTCCTACGAGCGCCGGTACATCCGCATCCATGAAGACGGGAGAATCGAGGGAGGCCTTTCCCGGTTTGTTTCTTCACTGGTAGATTTTTCGTTTATTCGCTCCATCGTCGCCCAGCGGTACAGTCTGGTCGGGATCGCCTATGATCCGGTGAGTCTTTTTCTTCTCGATCTCTTCCGCCATCTCGAAAAATATCCCGACATGAAAGCCTTCGTGGAGGCGCTGCATGACTGGGAACGGGGAAAGAACTTTTGTCTTTACGCCGGGATCACCCGTAAGGACATCCCCTGTGAAGCCACTTTCACCAACTTTAAAAAGCGCCTGGGGGAGGAACTTTACAATCAGATCTTTCACGTCCTGGTGGAGATCGCCGAGCGTCTCGGGTTTCTCTCCTATAAAATCATCGCCACAGACGGAACCCTCTTTCCGACAAACGCCCGATACAAAGGATGTACCTGGTTTGAAGGGGAATGCAACTGCATCGGATTTGTCGGCATTATCGATAATGTTCGCAAAAGGGTCCGCTACCGGCTCAGCCATCCCGATGAAGAGGCCCTTCATAAAGAGATCCGCATCAAGGTGGAGTGTCCCTCCCGCCGGTTTCCGGAAGATGCCAAAATCCCCAGGCCCAAAGTGGAAGTCCTGACCCTCGCCCTTCAGGAGGCCGACCCGGAAAAGCCCAGTATCTTCAATCAGATCTTCGGTGTTCAGGAAGAGCTGCAAAGGGAGAACCTCGACCTGATCGTAAAACGGGGCCTCTTTACCGAGATTATCCTGGGCGACAGCGCCAAGACAGACTCCTTCTTCTTCCGGTGTCCCAAGTTGCCTCATGACATGGACGCCAAAATCGGCGTGCGGCGAAACCCCAAAAACCCGGACCGCATCGAGAAGATCTTCGGCTTTAACGCGATTATCGATACCTCCATCGAACTGGATCTCGGGATAGAATTGCCCGTGGCCTGCACCACTATCGCCGGCAACGGCGAAGAGGGAAGGCATTTTATTTCCAACAAGAATCAGATCCTGCATCATCACGGCAAAGTCTCAAAAATCCATCTGGCCGACGCCAAGTACGATGAAACAAACAACTATCAATGCTCCCGTTCCCAAGGGGCGATCCCCATCATCGATTACAACCCCAGAGCGGAAAACCTCTCACCGCAAGCCTTGAAAACAAGAGGTTACGATCAAAAAGGCCGTCCTTACGCCCCCTGTGGCATCCTCACCCATCCCAATGGTTTCGATCACAAATGTAAAAGAGCCTCGTTCTCCTGCCGGCGTCATTGCGTCGGATCAAACGATCCGCAAATCCGACAACACGCCGAAAACTGCAAGCACTGGATCAATTATCATGGCTTTACATCGCATATGTCGATCAGCGACTTCCCCAGGCTGATCATTGAGGTTCTCCGCGGAACGGACCGTCATCATAAGCTCAAGGCCCTCCGCTCCGCATCCGAAAGAACCAACTCCTCCGC
>CAYSSF010000015.1:4216-34836 GCA_964433455.1 uncultured Syntrophaceae bacterium | reverse complement strand
CCACATACTTGATCATCGACAAATCCAGCATCTGGACCATCGGCTCCCGCTTCGAAGCGCCCCAGGCCCGACCCTTCTTCATCGTGTAGGTGGCGTGCGCCGCGCAACTGAAACCGCGGCAGACGCATCCGATACACCAGGCGGCGGTGGGGGAGAACCCCAGTTCCGCCAGCGCCGTATTGCCGGCGCCGATCATGTTCACCGCCACGTATTCCTTACCTTCCTTCTTCCGGCGTGCGTTAAAATGTTTTTCGATCGACCGCTGCAATTCCAGATAGACCCCGCTGCATAGCTGCTCGTGCTTGATGTGCGTCGGCTCGGCCCGCGGGTCCCCGTCGAGATGCTGCGGCTGACCCAGACCCATGACGGCCAAACCCGCATCCATGTACTCATCCACAAGGATCTTGCCCATCTCTTCGATGCTCTTCCCCTCCACACGGGCGCGCTCGATGTACTTGTGCATCATATACCCATGCGCCGCTCCGGGACCATGGGCCGATCCGAAGGTCATGACCGACGCAGCCACCGCCGCGGGAAGATTCGGCCGGCCGTTGATCACGCCGATCGCCGACACCGCCGACGGAGACATCGAGTGTTCCAGAAACTCGCCCGTTTCATACCGCAGCATGTCCACCTCGTTCTCCGCCGCAATCCGGTTCTGGAAGAGGATGAAGAGCATATCGTAAAACGTATAACCCGCCTCCGCCAGATCACTGACGTTGTAGCCCCGAACGACGGTCTGCTCTTCCGTCTTGTAGGAAAGGGCTGTCTTTCTCTTAAATAACGGTTGTCTGTCCATTGAATCTCCCTCCTGAATGTTTTGACTTCATATTGTTCCCACCGATCGCTGCCCTGTAGCTTCGCCAGCCGTTCCCCTATGAGAAAACCAAATGCCGGCCCCTTCTGATTTCAGTCCCAACCATCCCGCACCGCATGCAATGATTTTCATACCATGATAAAAGAGGTTTAAACTATAAGGCAAACTAATAATAATTATATTTTCAATAACAAATTATCATTCCAAGTCTTCGACTCCCGCCTCTCCCAATGCTGCAAAGTCCGTGCGACCATGCAGGCATCATAGAAAATGCTCCGACAGGAAGTCAAACTGATAATAATTATAATTCTATAGTAAATTTTTATATCGGCAATCCCAACCTGGCCGCGGCACGCCTTATCCTTGGCAGACTTGCGGGTTTAACCGCCGGTTCGGGATCATCTATTGTTTTTAACAATGGCTGTATCAATTATTTCTACTTGACTCGCCTTTCCGATAAGGTAATGCTTTCATCGCTCGTTACCCGTTCGCGGAGTGTGCGGTTTTCTTCGCATCTCATCGTCGGGGGAGAGGAGGTGATGGGCCAGGACATCATTGGGCAGTATGCCGTTTTTGAAACCCGCTGTGGGCAGCGGCCATGACCTCCAATGGCGATGTTTACCCAAAGCAGACATTTTGCGAAGCCATCAAGGTCAAGTCACGGTTGAGAGATTTTCTTAACCCCCAAGTTGAGGAGGAAAAGCTATGAAGAAAGTGATCGGATTTTTGGTAATCGCAGCATTTTTGGGTGTGTTCGGTTTGGCGGACCAGTCGCTGGCAGCCGCGGGACCGTTCAAATGGAAGCTCCAGACTGCACACCCCGCCGGGGCGCCTCAAATTCACCTGCTGAACAAAATGGTCGCCGACATCGACAAGATGTCGGGAGGGAGGCTGAAGATCGAGGTCCTCGCGAGCGGCGCCATCGTCAACCCCTTTGAAATCCTGGACGGCGTCAACAAGGGAATCATCGAAGCCGGTCAGTGGTGGACCCACTACTCCATGGGCAAAAACCCCAGCGGCAGCCTCTTCAGCTCCCCACTCGGCGGCGCCGGAAGCGGTCTGGACATGATGAACCACCTTTCCTGGTACATGAACGGGGGAGGGCGTGAGCTCTACGTGGAATATTACCAGAAAATCCTCAAGACCGACGTCATGCCCTTCCTGATCGCGCCGGACGGCCCCGAGGCTTTCGGGTGGGCCAAGAAGGCGCCCAAGACGCTCAATGATTACCTGAAAATGAGGTACCGCATGTCCTCCGGCCTGTCGTCGGACGTTTTGAAGGACATGGGCGGCATCCCGGTGAACGTGGCGGGCCAGGAGCTCATCCCCGCGTTGGAGAGGGGCGTGATCGACGGCGGCGAGTGGATCAACACGGCTAGCGACCTGAAGATCGGGCTCTACGACGTTGCCAAGAACTACTCCATACAAGGCCTCCACCAGGCCATCGGCATCCAGGATATCATGATCAACGGCAAGGCATGGCGCGACCTGCCCCCGGACCTCCAGGCGATCATTGAGACCGCAACGACAAAGTCGATTCTCGACGGGATCATGTATTTTGTGGAGGAAAACGCCAAGGCCCTTCAGATCCTGACCAAGGAAAAGGGCGTCAAGTTGTTCGACGCGCCTCCAGGTTACTCGGACGCCTTCATCAAATCGTCGAAGAAGGTGCTTGCCAAATTCGAGGAGAAGGATCCGTTCTTCAAAAAGGTTCTCGAATCACAGCGCAAATATGCCCACCTGGTGGTTCCCTTCACCCAAGAGACCAACAAGCTGATGCAGTTGATCTCCGGGGCCGCGGAGGTGAAATAAACACAATCGACGGGCGCGTCGGATGACGGGCCTGATCATTACCCCTGGCCTGCCTTGGCCGGCCGATCCTCCGGACCCACGGGGGTGGATCGGCCGGCCGGGCAGATCTTTTAAGATGGTCATACCGACCGGAAGTTCGACAAACGGTCATTTCAACCCCAAAGGGACGGCGCCGGATGATCCGTCCCGAATGATTGGAGCGTTTCAATATGAACAGCATCGATCGGATCACAAAAGTCATTGACCGGATCAGCGATTTGTCGGGGAAAGCCATATCGTGGTTGATCATCCCGATGGCAGCCGTGCTGGTCTGGGAGGTTTTCATCCGCTATGCCTACAAGCCCACGCTTTGGGCGGTGGATATGGCCACCATATTCTATGGCACCCATTTTTTCATCGCCGGGGCCATGACCCTCTACCTGGGAAAGCATATCCGGACCGATTTCTTCTACGGAAACTGGTCCATGAAAACGCAATGCTGGGTGGACGCGATCTGCTACCTCTTCCTCTTTCTCCCGGGGATGGTTGTGTTCGTCTGGTTAAGCTGGGACTTCTTCGCTGAATCCTGGGACCTGAAGGAAGAACTGATGACAACCTGGAGACCCCCGGCCTACCCATACAAATTGGTCATCCCCTTGAGCGGCGCTTTGATCCTGCTCCAGGGAATCTCGGAACTGATCAAGTCGATCCAAACGATCATGACGGGAGTGGATCACCGCCCCAAGCAGGATGCCCCCCGCGAAATTACGTAATTCCTGCATTTGCCTGTGCGCGGCCATGCGCTGCTCCAGGGAAGAGCCGGTTCCTTTATACACATGAAGACTACAAGTAGCGGGAGGTAAAAATGAGTTTGGAAATATACGGCCTGATTCTGCTGATCGGCCTCTTCTTCTTTATCTGTATCGGTTTTCCCATATCTTTCACGTTGATCACCCTCGGTGCGATATTCGGCTATATCGGTCTCGGCCCCAAGGTGTTTCATCTGATGACCTTTTCTTTTTTCGGAACCATGATGGACACCGTCCTTGCCGCGGTGGCCCTGTTTACTTTCATGGGCTGCATCCTGGAAAGCGCGGGACTCATGGAACGTCTGTTCCATGCGGTGCAGCTCATCTGCGGCCGAATGAAGGGCTCACTGTACCTGGGAACCATCTTCTCGGCGGCGCTGTTCGCTGCGGCCACGGGCATCGTCGGCGCATCGGTCACCATCATCGGCCTGATGGCTGCCCCGGTCATGAAAAGGGCCGGTTACGATACGGGGCTTTCCGCCGGAACGATCTGCGCCGGCGGGACCCTGGGCATCCTGATCCCCCCCAGCGTCATGCTGGTGGTCATGGGACCGGTCTTTCAGGTCTCCGTCGCGCGGTTGTATGCGGCCGCAATCATCCCCGGATTATTGCTCGCTTTCCTGTACATCGCTTATACGATGACGCGAATTCTATTGAAACCCGAACTCGGCCCGTGTCTGTGTGACGAGGATCTCAATGTACCGAAGAGCTACATTGCGCGCGAGTTTTTCTTCGGCCTCGTGCCACCGGCCGTGCTGATCCTGGCCACGCTGGGAACCATTCTCACCGGCCTGGCCACACCCACGGAAGGGGCAGCCCTCGGCTGCCTGGGGGCGGTGGCGGTGACGGCGTTCAACGGACGTCTCACCTTCAAACTCGTCAAGGAATCGGCCTTTCGGACCGCCGAAACGACGAGCATGGTGATGATCCTCCTGGCTGCATCTACCTTCATGGGAGCGGTCTTTTCCTCCATGGGAACGCCCAAGTTCATCGCCGACACGCTTCTGTCGTGGAACATGCCGCCCTTTGTCTTTATCGTCGGCATCCTGATCGTCTGTTTCGTCCTGGGGTGGCCGCTCGAATGGGTCCCGATCGTCGTCGTCATTGTCCCGATCTTCCTCCCGATTCTCAACGGCCTCCATGTGAACATGATCTGGTTCGCCATCGTTCTGGCCGTCACGCTGCAGACCTGCTGGCTCTCTCCGCCGGTGGCGCTCTCGGCCTACTACTTGAAGGCGATCATGCCGGAGTGGAAACTGAAGGATATCTATATAGGGATGATGCCTTTCATGGTATTGCAGGGGTTGTGCGTCGTCATCCTGTATAGTTTCCCGCAGATTATCATGTGGCTGCCCACGAAGCTGTTCGGATAAAAAGGGACGGAACGATGAACAAGACGGGAAGGGCCGCCGTCATGACAGCGGCCAAGAAGGAGTTGGAAATCCGGGAGTATCCCCTCCCCAAGGTCGGTCCCGGATGCATACTGGTCAGAATCACCTGCTGCACGATCTGCGGCTCGGATCTGCACACCTGGACGGGCAGAAGAAAATCACCGGTTCCGATCATTTTGGGCCATGAAATCGTCGGCCATATCGTCGAAATCGGCGCGGGCGTGACCATGGATTCGGGAAACAACCCCTTGCGGGTGGGAGACCGGGTCACCTGGACAATCATGGACAACTGCGGGAAATGCTACTTCTGCCGGGAAAAGGGGCTGATGATGAAGTGCAGCCGCCTGAAGAAGTACGGTCACGACAGTTGCGCCGATTGGCCCCATTTCGTGGGGGGATTTGCGGAATACTGCTACATCACCCCGGGCACCTGCGTCATCCGTGTTCCGGACGAACTGACCGATGAAGAGATCGCGCCGGCGAACTGCGCGCTGTCCACGGTGGTGGCCGGCTGGGACGCGATCGAGATCCGGCCTTTTGAAAACGTACTCATCCAGGGCGCCGGGGCGCTCGGCGTTTACGCGGCGGCCCTGGCGAAACACTACGGATGCCGCCGGATCATCGTGACCGACGTCATGGAGCACCGGCTTGATTTCGTCAAGCAGTTCGGCGCCACCGACACGATCAACTCGAAGGGGATGTCGGATGATGACGTGATCGGCAGGGTCAGGGATCTCACCGGCGGATTCGGCGTGGATGTCGTCATGGAGCTGGCGGGATTTCCCGCCCTTCTCCCGCTGGGATTAAAATGTCTGCGCACGGGCGGCCGTCTCGTGGAAATCGGCAATGCCTTCGCCGGCGCCAATTTCAACTGCGACGCTTCGGATATCGTCTTCAAGTGCCTCACCATCCGGGGCGTCCATAACTACGATACGGTCCATCTGCAAAAGGCGTTGGATTTCCTGCAGATGACCCGGAATCGTTTCCCCTTCAACCGGATCGTCGGCGAAAGGGTGTCGCTCGATGAAATCAACGCCGGTTTGAAGATCGCCGAATCGGGCCGAACGATCCGCGTGGCCGTGAAACCTTGATTTAGGGGGCAAACCTTTTTTACGCAAACAGAGATTTTGCGGCGGCTCCCCGATTGCCAACATTTTTTCTTGACAGGAAAGCCTCTTTATCGTATAAAGACGATAAAGAGGCTTTTTGATGGCGATGCATCCAATCCCGCTTCAGGCCGGACAGAAACGGTTGGCAAAGATGCTCAAGGCGCTGGGCAATCCCGTCCGCTTTCAGATTTTGGAATTTCTGGCCCTGAAAAAGGTGTGCATCACCAACGATATCGTGGAAGCCACCCCACTGGCGCAATCGACGGTGAGCCAGCACCTCAAGGTGCTGCGCGAAGCGGGCCTGATCCGCGGCGAGATCGAAGGTCCCGCCACGTGTTATTGTCTGGATGACGAGAATATCCGCTGGCTCAAAGAACAGATCGGCCGCTGGTTGCCCGGCTGCCGATGATCCGCGGCAATCCCGCTTGATCTCCCCGAGGGGAGTTTTTTTGACCGCAACATATCGCAATTTTACGATAAAGGAGTTTACGAGTGAACGACTTGCGGGAAATCATCTTTTTTGTCGGCCGGGCCGCCTGGCACGTCCTCCCCTTCTTCCTGCTGAGCATGTTCCTGAGCGTGATGATCAACATGCTGGACCTCAAGGACGCCATTCGCCGGGCTTTTGTCAGACGTGAAGTCCTCTCGGTTTTGCTGGCGACCGGGGTGGGCGCATTCAGCCCCTTCTGCTCCTGTACGGTCATCCCGATCATCGCCGGACTGCTGACCAGCGGCGTACCGCTGGCGCCGGTCATGTCCTTCTGGATCGCTTCCCCCACGATGGATCCGGAGATTTTCACCCTCACGGTGGGCGTCTTGGGCTGGCCGCTCGCCCTCTCCCGCCTCGGAGCGTCACTGGTCTTGAGCCTGGGCGCCGGTTATCTGACGCTGTTGCTCTGTCGCCTCGGTTACTTTCGGAAGATCCTGCCCGACGACGGAACCGATTCGCATCCGCAAAAGTCGACCTCCTGCTGCGCCGCGGCGGACGTAAAGCCCGCTGTCCCGGTCAACCTGACGCTTCTGCCGCTTGCCTGCTGCGCGGACAGCGGCGTGTTGACCGGAACGGCTCCGGCCGCCATCGCTCCCCCTGCCTGGTGGAACTCCGCCGTAACGAGCTTCCGCGGCATCGACTGGATGATTTTTGCCCGCCGGATGGGAGAACAGAGCTGGCGCCTAGGACGCTGGCTGCTGATGGCCTTCCTGCTCGAAGCGCTGATCACGAAATATGTGCCGCAGGAGGCCATCGTCGCCGTTCTGGGTAAGGAGAACCGTTTTTCGATCCCGCTGGCCGCGCTGATCGGGGTGCCGCTTTACCTGGGAAACCTGAGCGCCCTGCCCATTGTCAAGGGCCTCCTCCTTCAGGGGATGCAACCCGGCGCCGCGATCGCCTTCCTGATCGCGGGCCCCGTCACGACCATCCCGGCCATGACGGCGGTGTGGACCGTCGTCCGCAGGCCCGTTTTTGCCCTCTACATCGCCGTCAGTCTGTTCGGCGCCATGCTGCTCGGGTTTCTGGTCAGCGCGATCCAGTAAACACGATCCCCCCTGCGTTGCGTCAAATGGGTTCATACAAATTTGGTTGACAATCCGAGTCCATCCAAGTATGAAGGGCTAACTTCTCAGGACAGACCTCCTGAACGGTTGTACAGGGTTGCCCCTTGAAGTTCCTTCGTTTCCTCCTAACCCGGACGAGCCGGAACCAAAAATATGACCCATATTTCAAAAGTTGGATTAAAAAATAATCTCAGCAATCACTTTGCAGCAAAGGGTTTGCACAGGTCATGAAAAATATCTTGCCAAAAACTCGATCAACTTTACGGGTTAGTGACTAAGCGGTTCCCGGGAAGTTAACAACCCAGACGATTTGTTGAGTGAAATCCACCGAAACAACGGGAGTGCAGACAGCATGAATGTGAATCATCTGAAGGCATTTTTCGAGGTTGCGAAGGCAAAGAGCTTCACCCTTGCCGCGAAACAGTTGAACGTTTCCCAGCCGACCCTCAGCATGCAGGTAAAGTCCCTGGAAAAGCGCTTCGCAGTCCCGCTCATCAAACGGAACAAGAAAACATTCGAACTGACCGAAGAAGGAAATATCGTTTTCGGTCATTCGGAAAAGATCTTTGCTCTGCTGCGCGAACTCAAAAAGGAGCTGGAGAATTTCGAAACCCACAACATGATCATCGGCTCGACGCCGTACATTTCAAATCACGTGCTGCCGGACGTCCTGCTTGCCATTCAGGAAAAATACAGTAACGTGAAAGTCCAGATCTACACCGGTTTGTCCCAGGAGGTCCTCGACAAGGTCGTGGATTACGAATACCACCTCGCCATCATCGGAAGATTGCCGTATCCGGACAACATCGTATTCATCCCCATGCTTCAAGCGAAGCTGCTGTTCATATCGAAGGACGATATGGGCGAACAGGTCAGCCTCGAAGAACTGGCGAATCACCCCATCATTCTGCCTGAACGCGGATCGGCCACACGGGATTATCTGCTCCGTGAATTCGCTGCGAGAAATCTGACCATCACGAACAGCATCGACTGTGAAAATCCGCCGGCGATCCGGCATATGGTTCAACTGGGCATGGGCGGCGCATTCTTTCCCCTTTTCAATATCGAGCGGGACGTTCAGGAGGGCCGGTTTCGCATGGCGTCCGTCAAGGAGGATTTATCCCTGGATTACGATCTGATCTTTTTAAGGGACCGCAGAAGTTCCAATATGGTGAGGATTTTCACATCCACCATGAAGAAACTGCAACGGAGCCTTTTCAAATAATCGGAGAATCTCCTACCGGCGCAGGCCGATGGCGATCACCCCCAAGGTGATCAGCGCGGCGCCGATCAGCTTTTGCCGCCCGTGTTTTCCCCCCAGGCAGACGATACCGAAATAGGCCGACAGGACAATGCTGACCTCGCGAACCGCCGCCACGTAGCTGACCTTGCTCATCGTGAGGGCGAAAAGGATCAGCAGGTAGGTGAAGATACTGAAGAAGCCGACGACAAAAATGGCGCCGGCGTGTCTCCGCCATTCCTCCCGCAACAGGTCGTGCTCCCGGATCAGGATCCAGGGGGGCAGCGCGAAGGGTGCTGCCATCGGCGTTGGCCAGACCGCCCCCCTGCAGGAGAAGCGGCCAGGCAAAAGCCTGGATGGGGCCGATGTTGCCGTAATCATAAAAGTCGTCAGACTCTTGTCCGGGAATATACCAGTCGCCGCCGTCAAGGACGCCGGAAATCAACGTCGCTGCGGCGCCGGTGGGATGCCCCGTTTTCGGGCCTACTTTGATTTTCCCCCGGTCGACCAGGCGCAGCATGGCCGGGAGATTGTTCAGGGAAGGCCGGTAGCAAAGATGCTTCGTTGTCAGTTGACTTCTTTATAGAAATGAATGGTCGGCCGCGCAATGCAAAGCTCGCTTAGCTTCGGGCCGATCGTCTTAAAATGTTCTGACCGCATATGCGCATCCACGGAGGCCTGGTCCTTCCAATGCTCAATGAACGCGAAATTGTCCGGGTTCTTGATATCCTGATGGAGGATATACGTCATGCATCCGGATTCCTCGCACGTCGCTTCGATAAGCGGTTTGACCTCTTTCATAAGTGCGTCAGTCTTGCCCGGAAGAACGGTGAATTGTGCGACAATGATGATCATCTTCATGCTCCTCTGTTTTATTTTTATTTTGCAGCGCTGAAATTTTACTTCATCCGGCTGGTTTGAAGCGATCGGTTGGAATTACGGCCATGCACTCGATTTCTACCATCAGGAACGGATCGGCAAGTCGCGTTACCCCGATCAAGGTGCTTGTAGGCAAGTCCGTTTTAAAATACTTGTAACGCTCATCTCTCACGCGCTGGTATTCGTCAACATCGGTGGTAAAAGTCGTCGTTTTGACAACGTCAGAGTAATCACCGCCAACGGAACGTAACGCTCGTCCGATATTTTCGCATACTTGGCGAAGTTGGGCGCGCATATCACCCGGATGTACCGGCGTAGCGTCTTTCTCACTTCGCGATGTCATGCCTGATATGAACACGAGCGTTCCACCGGTTACGGCAATGACCTGCGAGTGAGAATCGCGAACGGGCAAGTCTGAAGGCTGTATGATCGTTTTTAGATTTGCCATGTCTCCTCCTTTACACAGATTAAGCGCTCTGAAACACCAGTGCTGTCATAATGATTCCCAATCCTGCGGGGATGAACGTTCTCCGGATGATCATGTGTAAACCTCAAGATTGACGCCTTCAATGGCGGCGGCGATTTCTTCCTGATGATTTTAATTATTTCTTGCTTTCCCATAATTGTTAGACCGCCTTATCAGAGGTATACAAAGTCATCGTCCGAACCGCTCTCTGATTCGCCATCAGGGAGGGGTGAGGTCCGATAAACTGGTGGTCCTGGTATCGCTGCACGCGACCAGGGAGAAGAGCAGCGATTCAACTGCAAAGAGTAGCATTGACCGCATAAGCTTTGGTTTCATCCTGGTTCGTCCTAAAATAAAATGATTGGATTTATTTATAAAAACTTGTTTTTTCACCGGTAGAGGATACGGAAAGGTGTCTTGCGTGTCAAGGAGATTTGCTCCGGAGGTATACTACCGCATTATTTCGAGATAGAGGAAAAATGTCGGCGCCTCGCAACTCAGCGACGATGTTTGCCTATGCACTGACTCCCTATGCACTGACTCCCTTTGGACTGACTCCCTTTGCACTAATGCTGATTGGCGGCCTGCTGTACCGGAGGCGTATCGACTGTCAAAGCCTTTGTGCAGGAGTGCTCTTGGTACTCATGGTCGCGATGGCCAGTTGCAGCGACGGCGGTTGCACTCCTCCGTCAGGCGGCGGGCCGTTCACAGGCACACCGGCCGGGACATCCAACGTAACAGTGACAGCAACATCCGATGCTTCGAATGCCATTGTACAGATCAAGCTGACGGTCACGCGACCATGGCGCGGTAAAGGGGTCTTTTTTCCATTGCACTTTTGGACGCGGTTTTATATAGAAATGGACGCCATGAAGCCTACGGATCACCGCGATGATTATGTCCGGCAGTTCCTTTACGGACCAGGGGCAGGGGCTATTGTCCATGCCGGCGGCCGCGCGACTGCGGATCTCCTCATGGACAAACGCCTGGAGGGGTGGATAGGGATTCCCCACGGCGGAATCAGCATGGGGATCATGATGGATCTGGCAATGACCCTTGATGCCTATCCACGCCGGGATGATCTGCGCTACCCCGTTTCCGCCGATTTTCGGCTGGCAGGCTCCAGCCTCGGGATCGGCGATCTTCTGCACTTCGAAGTCCTGCCTTGCCCGGACGGCGCCGAGGGAAGCGCTACCGTGGATCGCGATCCACTCCCCTATATGACCTCTTCGATCCGCTATGGGGAAAGCGACGGGGGTCACGGACAGGCGTTTTCCGCCTTCATGCCGGAGAAATGCGGCGATTCCCTGAACGAACTCGCCTTGTTTCCCTCTTACAGCAATTGTTTTGTCTGCGGCGTCGACCGAAGTCCCGGCCTGAAGAGGCAATTTCGCCTCTGGGATTCACCCGATAAAATTGTCGTTTCATCGGCAGGCTTCTCCGGTGCGGACCTGGATTCTTTTTACCGCTTCAGCCGGGATGGTCTTCTTCACCCGCTCCCCTTTCTCGCCCTGCTGGATGAAATCCTGGGATGGGGAGGTTTTCTGATCACCGGAAGCGGGGCCGTCACCGTCGGGATCGGCTTCACTTTCTACCGGCCCGTTTCCTGTGACGAGAAGCTTCTCTTCTTCGGACGGGGTGACCGGGTCCGGGGCCGGACCTCCTCGCGTCTTCTCTACTGGGCCTCCGGCGGAGCCGCGGCGGTCGGAGAAGGCGGAAGACTGGAGATGGTGGTCAGCGCCTCCGGTCAGTGGTACGGCGTTCAGGATCTGACCCGGCAGATGAGATCATCCCTTCTTCCCCGGACACGGATGGAAAAGGTTTTTGCACTGGCGCCGGTTCCAGAGGGTAAATGACAGGGATCAAAACCAGTCGCGAGATTTCGCCGGTGAATTCCCCGGCCTTTAATTTTCGAAGATCAGCAGGAGTTCCGCCATGGCTATGAGCAACGACTACGTCACGAAAGAGCCGACACGCACTGAAATCGATGCATTGAATGAACCCACGGTGCTGGAGTTCGGCACCGCCTGGTGCGGTTACTGTCAAGAGGCACGGCCCCTCATCGCTGCAGCGTTCGCAGGTTATCCACAGATATCCCACCTCAAAGTCGAAGATGGCCGCGGCAGGCCGTTGGGACGATCCTTTGGCGTCAAGCTCTGGCCGACATTGGTATTTCTCAAGAATGGCAAGGAGGTTGCACGGCTGGTCAGGCCGCGGGGCGCGGTTGAGATTGGCGATGCGATGAGGCAGATTACGTAGTTGGTCCGACTGCTTTGAGTCCCCAACCCGTGTGGGCTGTGATGGGAGTCCGGGGACCGTTGACTAAAGATGGCTGCCGGATTGCGGCTTGACCGTAACCGATGGGGAACTTTCCACGAGAGGAGAGGAAAGCCGTGAGCAGAATCGTCGAGAAAAAGGATTTGTCGGAAAACGTCGTTCGGATGGTCCTCGAAGCGCCGGCAATCGCGAAGAAGCGCCGGGCCGGCCAGTTCATCATCCTCAAGATCGACGAGGAGGGGGAGCGGATACCGCTTACCATTGTCGATTCCGACACGGATGCCGGGACGATTACCATCATCTTCCAGGTGGTGGGAAAGAGCACCGCGGCCCTCGCCATGCTGAAGGCCGGAGACGCGATCGGCGATCTCCAGGGGCCCCTCGGCAATCCGACGGAGATCGAGAATTTCGGCCGCGTCGTCTGCATCGGCGGCGGCGTCGGCGTCGGTGTGGTCTACCCGCTGGCGGCAGCCCTGAAGAAGGCGGGAAACCATGTGACCTCCATCATCGGGGCGAGGACGAAGTCCCTGCTGATCCTCGAGGAGGAGATGAAAAAGGTCAGCGACCGGCTGATCGTGGCCACCGATGACGGCAGCTACGGCTTTCACGGCTTCGTCAGCGGGGTCCTGCAGAATCTGATCGACGCAGGGGAGAAGATCGACCGCGTCTACGCCATCGGTCCCGTGCCGATGATGCGCGTCCTTGCCAACGTGACCCGGCCGCACGGGATCAAGACGATTGTTTCGCTCAACGCGATCATGGTGGATGCCACCGGGATGTGCGGCGCCTGCCGCGTTTCGGTCGGCGGGAAGACGAAATTCACCTGTGTCGATGGTCCCGAATTCGACGGCCATGAGGTCGACTTCGATCAACTGGCGAACCGGCTCAGGATGTACCAGACCCAGGAAAAACAGTGCATGAATGCCAACAGGTGCGACTGCTATGCAAAACAGTGAACTGAAGCCGAAGAAGGAAAAAGTTCCCCGCCATAAGATGCCCGAACAGGAACCGGCGGCACGGGTCAAGAACTTCACCGAAGTTCCCACGGGCTACACCGCGGAGACCGCGATTGCCGAGGCGAAGCGCTGCCTCCAGTGCAAGAAGCCGAGCTGCATGGCCGGCTGCCCGGTCGATGTCGATATCCCGGGATTCATCCGGCTGGTCTCCGAGGGGAGGTTTATCGAGGCCGCCCTCAAGCTCAAGGAGACCAATGCGCTACCCGCCGTCTGCGGGCGGGTCTGCCCGCAGGAGGACCAGTGCGAGAAGCGCTGCATCCTGGGGAAGAAGGGCGAACCGGTGGCCGTCGGCCGCCTGGAGCGTTTCGCCGCCGATTTCGAGCGGCAGGCGGGAAAGATCGCCATCCCCGCGCCGGCAAAGCCCACCGGCAAACGGGTGGCGGTCGTCGGCGCCGGCCCTTCGGGGCTCACGATCGCGGGTGATCTGGTCAAGCTCGGCCATGACGTGACGATCTTCGAGGCGCTCCACAAGGCGGGCGGCGTACTCGTCTACGGGATCCCGGAGTTCCGGCTGCCGAAGGCGATCGTGGAGGCGGAGGTCGATTATCTCAAAAAACTGGGCGTGAAGATCGAGACGAACGCCGTCATCGGGCGGCTGAAGACCGTGGATGAGCTTTTCGCCGAGGGGTTCGATGCGGTCTACCTCGGGGTCGGCGCCGGCGCACCGGTCTTCATGAATATCCCCGGCGAGAACCTGTGCGGCATCTATTCGGCGAACGAGTATCTCACCCGCTCCAACCTCATGAAGGCCTATCTTTTTCCGAAGTACGACACCCCCATCGTACGGGGGAAGAACGTCGCCGTGATCGGCGGCGGGAACGTGGCGATGGACTCGGTCCGGACCGCCCTTCGCCTGGGGGCGGAAAACGCCTACATCATCTACCGCCGGACGGAGGTCGAGATGCCTGCCCGGATCGAGGAGGTGCACCACGCAAAGGAGGAGGGGGTGCAGTTCAAGCTCCTGACCAACCCCGTCGAGTACATCGGGAACAAGGAGGGCTGGGTGACCGGCGTCCGCTGCCAGCGGATGGAGCTGGGCGAACCCGATGAATCGGGGAGGCGCAGGCCCATACCCGTGAAAGGTTCGGAGTTCGTCATTCCGGTCGATACGGTGGTGGTCGCCGTCGGGACGATGGCCAATCCGATCGTTCCCGCGACGACGCCTGGGCTTGAGACGAACCGCCTGGGGTATATCGTGACGAAGGATGCCTCCGGCCGGACGAGCCGCGAGGGGGTCTATGCGGGAGGGGACATCGTCACCGGTTCAGCTACGGTGATCCTGGCCATGGGGGCGGGGAAACAGGCGGCCCGGGCGATCCACGAGTACCTGTCGCGATCTTAACGGCAACGTACCGAAGGACCGGGACGGCCTCTCCAGAACGACCGATATTTCGGCAGGCATTTCCACTATAAAGCCAGATAAAATTCGGTGCTTCGATGAGAATTGTCCGAATGCATCCTTTAAACTCCCTCCGGACGACAGCCTTCCCTGAGCATTCCTATATCTTGTCTTCAGTCGTATTTTTATCCGGCTCATCCCTTTGCAGCAACGTGGTCCTCAATCGTTCGATCTCTTCCACCGCACCGGATGCCAAACGAATGGCTTCTTCGGCATCAGCCGCATCCGTGGAATCGAAATCCCCATAGTCTGCATCGGTCCATCTGGAAAAAAGCAACTTGAATGTCCTGACGGTTTCTACGGAGAGGAGGTCTGTTTTTACGAATTTCAGGCTCAGCATGGTGACCGCGCTTTCATGAGTCTCCGGATTGGCGCCGCACAGAATGAGAATGCTTCTGGCTGCAGCCAGAAGTGCATAATAACTCCGGTTGATCGAGGTCTTAACGCGCCCCTCTCGGAAATTTCCCTTTGCGTCCTCCAAAAATTCGCGCGCCTTCACCATTCTGGTCTGGCTGAGTATTTTCTTGTCGGCCCATGAAAGCGTCATAGCGGCACCCCTTCTTTGACGATATTCTCATAGAATGGCGTATGGAAACGTTTTTCCATCTCAAATTCGCGGATATCCTTGACGACCGGCGCGAAGGAGAGCCCTTTTTTCATCTCTTCCTCGACGATGATGCCGATCACCTCCTGCTCCAGCGCCGTCGTCCTGCCGTCCACGACCACCAGGAGGTCGAAATCGGACCATTCATCGTGACTGCCCCGCACGCGGGAACCGAAGGCGTGGGCGGAGACGATCTTCCCGTGCAGTCGGCTCCGGAGGGCTTGAATCACGTCTTTCAGGGCTTCCCGTTCATGGATAAACATGCTCTCGCCGCCTGCCGCTTTATGTGTAGATGTGAGTGATGAGCACCGTGTCTGTTTACCATCATGAGCGCAGGAATATCAAGGAAATAGAGAGAATTCAATAAAAAAAGGGAAAGCGTTGCCAAGAACCACAAAGATCCTCGCGGGGCGACTGACAGCTTGAACCGGGATGCCGATCAAAGGTTTCACCTCCCCTTATCTTGATCCAGCCACTTTCTGGAGAATGTAAAGGACCTCAACCAAGCCGATCTTGCTATCGTTATTTGCGTCAGCCGCTATCGTAATGGTCTTTCCCAATGTGTTCATATTGGATAGAACCTGTAGGGATAGTATCGCGTCTATGAGATCTATCCGTCCATCATGATTCACATCCCCCCATGGATTGGCAAACAATGCGGTTATGTGTAAATCGCCATTCACGATCAAGGAACAGTTTCCAATCCCCGTACATCCCCCGCCTGACCAACCGGTAAATGTTGAACCCTCAAAGGGGGTCGCCGTAAGCGTAGCAGATGTTCCTATGACGTAAGATGACGAGCAGATGGAACCGCAGCTTAAGCCATAGGGGATACTGGTTACCGTTCCAGAGCCGGTGCCTGACTTGGATATGGACAAGGTGTAGGTGATTTGATTAAAGGCGGCAGTAACGCTCTTTAACGCATCCACGGTTACCGTGCATTGTCCTGTTCCCGAACAAACACCGCCGGACCAACCTGTAAAGACGTAACCCGGATCGGCGGCTGCCGTGAGTGTAACCTTTGTTCCGGAAGCATAAGATGCCAGGCAGGAAAAACCGCAGTTGATTCCGCTTGGAGAACTGGAAATTGTTCCCGAGCCTGAACCTCCTTTGAAAGTCGATAAGGGGTAAGTAAGCAGACGCAGCCTTCCCCAACCGTAAAGATTATCCTTTCCCGGGGAACCCATGTCCAGCGCCCAGGATTCCAGATAGGATTGCATTTCGCCGGGAAGCAGGTTCGGATGGAGCGATTTGAGCAATGCGGCGGCCCCCGCCACATGGGGTGCTGCAGCGGAGGTTCCGCGAAAGGATGCGCCGTAGGTATTCGAGCCGACCCCGTCCGGCCCGCAGATGTCAGGTTTGATGCGGGCGGCGCTTCCGGCCCAGGCGTTGGTCGGACCTTGCGAACTGAAATCCTCCTGTGGGCCAAAATTCCATTGCGTGCGGTTGATGGCGCCGACGGCGAAAACGCCGGCCGCGTCGGCAGGTTCCAAGATGGAGCCTGCCGAGGTCGCAATGGGTGGCGCAGAGGGCGTCGCGCCAACAAAAAAACTATTGCCTCCTATATGAATTTCAAGTTCCTTTCCGGCAGCCGATTCCGGCTTTCTGCCCACGACCAGCTCATAGAACTGACTTGTCTGATAATCCGGCAGATCGACGACAATCCCCTCGACGGGCGGCTGTGACCCATCTTGAATTCCGGTTGAGAACGAAACCAGACTGCCCCGAACCCGATTTGGATAGTCATACTCGTAGAGGTGCAGGTCGTAATCGGTTCGGGCAGTGGGCCAGTCATCCCAGCGCATGATGATCGTCACCTCGTTGTACTCGGGGTTGCCGTCGTCATCATGATCCGGGAGAGCGAGTAAAATGTTTCCCTGAACTTCAGGGACAAACTCGTGGATCGTATCCTGGTTGGAATCGGTAAAGGTCCCCTTCCAATGTGTCCCGATCGGGATGCCGCTGCTATAAAAATTGGCGCCGTTTCCAGCCGCAGCAACGACGAAGATGCCATTGGCACGGGCTGCGTTGAAGAAATCATCGATGGGACCCGTGCCATCGCCGGGACCGCTTCCGAATGTGCCGATGGAAAGGCTGATAATATGGATCCTTTGATCCAGGCAGTAATCGTAGGCAGAGTATAAGTCTTCCTCGTCGGCAACCTTTAGCAGGTGCAACTCGGCATCCGGGGCCATGTCATGGACAATTTCCGCACACGCAGTTCCATGCTTGTACTGGGTTTCCAACTCCTTGCCGGTAAAATCGCGCGTGATGACATTCACGGGCAGATCGCCGCTGTTTTTTGCTTCGGTCAATCCCTTGAAGCCGATATCAATCACAGCCACCTTGACGCCGGCGCCCCGGTATCCACTGCTGTGGAAAACGCCTGCGTCGGTCAGACCGACCCCTTCACTGGTGACGCCGAGGGGTTGGAACCGGTGGGGCAATCGGGCAAATAATATTCCTTGCTCGGCTTTGAGGAGGTTTTCGATCTGATCCGGGGGAATCTCCGCAACGACCAGGTTCATCCGGTGTCGTAGAACCATGCCCCCCCGGGATGCAATCCCGCTTGGATCGAGGGTCGTTCCTTCGGTGAGATGAAACATGACCCTGATTCTGTCGGGAACCGCCATCTGGGGAAGCCGTGCAACTCCCCTCTTCACCGCAGCGCTTTGGGCGATTATGCTTTGTAACGAGGGAGCTATCCTGGGGTTCCCCGTTTTCTGCCCGGTTGCTGCTGAAGACGGTTCATTAAAACGCGGAATGGGTTTCCCCTGGGCCTCCGCGGAGGAGAAGGGAACGAGGATCGGATCTTGTACGGCCGGAAGGGACCCGATGGGGCCTGCCAGGAGAATGGCTGCAACCCATGATACGATCCGTATCCGCTGGTAAGCTCGATGCAGCCCCGCCCCTCCGCAGCATATCTGCAATACGTTCAATACCCGCTGCAGTTTCATTTCGACATGACTCATGAAGGGGGCTGCCTCAGTCCCAAAAAGCCTGCTATGAAAAGCACCACAACAATCATACCCCCACCCCGACTTTCAGGTTGGGGTGAGGGTATTTATGGGTACGGATTTTCTCCGCAACCTCTGTTCATTTTGCCTTGACTTTGAGTGCGGCGTCGTTGGCGCTTCCGTGTATATTGCAACTGGATTTGCCCTTGATATCGAGATCGCCGTCCACTTTATATTTGATCTCTTTGGTAAAGGTGGCATCTTCCGGACGGTTGCCGCTGCTATACTCCCACTTGGCAATTTCCTTGCCGTTGACTTGAACCCACGCCCACTCCGTATAGTGGAAGAAGCTGTTGGCGCTGTGGATCACCGTTACCTTCATGATAATTTCCGAACCCTTGTCGGCACTCTCCGGCGCCTCGATCTTTATCTCTGATCGATTTGCCCACGCAGGAACGCTGATAAAAAGGGCGATCCCCACTGCGACAGCCAGAATTCCAATTAGCCTTCGAGCTTTCATCTTCCATTCTCCTTATTTCTTATGTATTTAATATCTTGCCAAGGGACTTACACCTACATCCTATGCCTTGGCTCCGGTCCTTTCGCTGCCACTGGCCGCAGGGTCAGATTCAACCCGATCATCATGACGGAGAGTATGGTTAAGATGATGAATACCAGATTGTAGTTGCCGGTCAACACGAATATGCGTCCCGCCAAATAGGGTCCGATGGCCCCGCCGAAAGCGGCGGACACCAATACTGCCCCGAATATCGAGCCGTGCGCCCGCGTGCCAAAGAGCTCGGCTATCATGGGGGAAAAAGCGGTGAACAGGCCCCCGTGGTTGAAACCGTAGACGACGGTGAAGAGGTACAGTGTCCAGATGCCGCCCTGCAATTGCAGCCAGCTATAAGCCAGGACCCACCCCACCAGGCCAATCGTCATGGTCCGCTTGAGGCCGATACGGTCAATCAATCCCCCGGTGGTCAGCCGCCCCACGATGCTGGAGATGCCCATCACGGATATCATGCTGGCCGCCGTCACCGTAGACAGGCCCAGATCCACGGCATGGGGCGATATATGCACCACGATGGTAAAGGAGCACCAGTATACGAGAAGATACATGACACACATGGTCCAGAACTGGCGGGTGTGAAATGCCTCGTGCAACGTTAACCCCATGGCGGTGCCGACCGGGTTCGCCGGAGCGATCGCCTCGCTCGCATTTTCCATTGAGGCGGTGACAGGTTTGAGCCTCATGAACTGGGCGGCCGTGGAAACACCCACCAGCACCAACACTCCCAGCGCCACAAACGCCCAGCGCCAGCCCATACTGGAAACAATACCTCCCACCAGCAGCGGTATCGCGAACATACCGGTCCCCGCCCCGGCCTTGACGATCCCGGTCATCACTCCCCGATTGGCGCTGAACCGCTTGGCCACCGTGGAAAGCGGCACCACATCGAAGGCGCTCCAGCCGACAGCAAACAGACCGCCATAGACCAGGTAAAGCTGCCAGACGGCCTGGGTCTGCGATATCAATAAGTAGGCCGAGCCGACAATGATGCCGGCAATGGTCATTACAATCCGGGGGCCATAACGGTCGCTTAAGTATCCCGCCCCAAAGGCCAGGACCCCGTTAACCAAGTTAGAAATCGAAGCCGCCCCGGCCAGCGTAGCCCTCGACCAGCCGAATTCGTTTTCCAATGCGGGAATAAAGATGCCGAACGACACCAGCGAACCGATGCCCAGCATCTGCAGGCAAAAGGCCGCCGCGGTGACAACATAACCCTGTCTCGTTTCCACAGTATCACCGTGTGTATTCAAAATAGGACCCTTCAAATATACCCCCCACATCATTTAGTCGCTTCCGCACATCTTCATCACATGACCCCCTCTGGCTTTCTTGCGGGGCATTCCGGAGCCCTCGCGCTGATTTGGTTAGATCGTCTGTTAGCGATTTCGGAAGGTGTAGATATCATCGGGGCAGGGGAACCCAACGGCTCTTTCAGCGCAAGTTTGGCGACGTCGATTTCCAGTGGATAAAAACCCTGATCTGTTGCCCGGTCGCTGCTGCCGCAACCCAATTGGTCATAAGGACGGCCTCCTGGGTTCACTCATACTCCACGGTCAGAAGGGGCGCGGTGATGATGATGTTCGGCCGGTCCTCGATTCCTACGAACCCGATGTTCGAAATAGCGAGATCGAGGAGGAAACGCACCTGGAAGTCGGACAGCCCCAACCGCTGCGCCTCCCGCATGAGCTGGGTGACGTCGAGCGTGACAAAATTACCTTCGTCCGAGCCGAAGAAATTCAGCGGTCTGAAAATGAGCGGGGGAGAATCGAAATCCTGTGGCCGCAGCCCCGAGACGGGATAGGAGACGAGGTCGAGCAAGGCCGGAACCACGGCCGCGAAGCTCACCTCGTTGATGAACAGTTCCAGCGTCGCCGAAACGATCACGGCGTCGGCAGGGACGATATCCTCCCCGGTCGATCCGTCGAGGGGGAAATCAAGAAATGCGCGGTATTCCGGTGCATTGAGATCACCGTCGTCGATGCCGAAGAACAGGGTTTGCGGCCCGTTGGTAATCGTGAAGGTCTGCAGGACAGGGTCGAATGCGATATCCCCGTCAGCCGGCTGGTCGCTGAGGATCTGCGCGACAAAGATGGGCCGTGAATCCCCGCCGCCCCCACCGCAGGCGGTGATGAAGATCATGACGACTGCAATGATACATGGCTTTATGAACTTTTTCATAGTCTTCCCCTCGGTTTTCCATCCAGCGTCTCTCTTGCGGTGATTGATAAGAACTTACTTTTATGTTTGGAGGATACGGGGAGGAGTCTTGTGTGTCAAGGAAATTTTGACAGGAAATTGGTCACAAACGGTTATGGAAAGACGAGGCCATTGGAAGATCTTTTGGCTGACGATCTCCATCTGGAGTTCTACTGCATTCCGGATCGTGTCGACGGAACAACGGCCTGCCGGACCGGCAAACACGGCACGGCAGAGGTGAGCAGGCGGACTCTTTCCAGACCTACGCAATGGCGGAGTCTTTGCCAATGATCATCCCCAATAAGTGGCCGTCATGTGCTCTTTTAATTCCCCATCGCCGACGAATGTTTTATGTGTCCTTTTCATCCCGGTCTCTTTGCTGTCCAGCGGCTGCCAACTGATCGAGGAAAAAGAATACCAATCGGGCTTCCCCGTTTTGCCCATACGTTTTTCGCGCTCATCTCTTTCTTCCTTTTTCATTGTATACCTCCTGACCACTTTAACTCCGCAGCGGTGCGGATCTCCTATATTTCTTGTCAATCCCCCTCTTGATATGTTTCTCTCAGCCACTCATTTCGTCATCCCTGCCGTATCTCTAATGCACAGTGCATGCCAAATAGGACTATATAAGATATGATATAGAAATAATTAGTTATTGATACTTTTTTTACAGTGTGTGATTTCTTATAATGAAGGGATTTTCATTCAGATTGAAGAAGGCAGTGGATACTATTCCCTGCATCTTCATGCGATTAAAAGAATTCATGGATATAGATATGGAAATCAGCGCGTTTTTTCTGTACAATCTTATTGCTGTGACAGGATCATTCCTGATTATTATGCTCGTTACAAGGAGGCAGTGATGGAAGTAAAAATTGATGGAACCTGGACGCCCTCCCACGTTGGGCTTATCGTCCACAACCTGGAGGAAAGCGTAAAGTGCTATGAATCACTTGGGTTTTTGTTTCAGCCCCAAGTTGACAGGGACACCAGTCAGATTGCCGACTATCAGGTCTATGGGAAAAAAAGAGAGAATCCTGAGAGATGGAGCCTGCGGATTGCCTCGGTAGGGCCTTACAGGATTGAGCTTGTCTGCCCGACCCAGGGCGAGACAATCTTCGCGGAACGCCTCAAGCAGAGGGGCGAGGGCATACACCATATTGCCTTTGGCGTCGATGACTTGATTGCCGAAAGGGCAAGGCTCACAGGTACGGGAATCTCTGAGCTGATGCGCTTCATCCGTGACGACGGTACCGGCGCCTCTTTCTTTGATTTGAAGAACAACGGAAGCTTAATCGTCGAACTCATCCAGGGACAGCCTCCGAAATAGGAACAGGACCTGAGGTTCATAAGATGGCGATTTATAAAAGCCTGGCGCGAACGTTCAGGAAGACAAACGACGTAAGCCTTCTTGCGGTGGACGATTTGCCGCAGATGCGTGATATGCTGCGCGTGATGCTGAGAGCAAACGGTTATGTCAATCTGAGCATTGCCGAGAGCGGAAAACAGGCCCTGAAGTTTATAGCCCGAAAGCCGATAGACCTCGTCGTTACGGACTGGACGATGCCGAACATGAACGGGATTGAACTGCTCAAGCATATCAAAGGCGATCCCAAACTCTATGCGATGCCTGTCATGATGATCTCGGATGAGAGGAGTTCCGACAAGGTTCTTTATGCCGTAGAAGAGGGAGCGGACGGTTTCCTGGTAAAACCGTTCAGCGAAAATGATTTGATCAAAAACATCAATCTGGCCTTGGCGAAGAACGCCTCTACGGATGAAATGAGGGGAAAAATAAATGAGATGCGACGGTTGAAGTTGTCAAAGAATTATCGTGAGGCGCTGGAGATAGGTTTTGAGATCCTCAAGAGCACAAAGAATCAGAGGGTTGCGCTGATGACCTGTGAGTGCCTTTATCAGGTTGAAGAATATGACAAGGCGATCGCAATGATCTCGGATACGGACGAAAAAAGCCGGACCGGTCAACAATCGAATCTGCTTGGGAAAATTCACCTTAGTCTCGGGCAATACAGCCAGGGAATCCTCGCCCTCGAACAGGCGGTCAGGATGAATCCCCTGAATGATGAACGGAAGATCGATCTGACAGGCGCCTATTTTGCCGCTGGAAGAAACGACGAAGCGGAAAGGGTGATTCTAAGCATGTTGAACGCCCGCCCCACCGATTTGGAACTGGTCGGCATCGCACAAATCTACCTCGATCAGGAGCAGATCGACAAAGCCGGCGATTGTCTCAAGCAGACCGTGGATCCCATCAAGGAGACAGTCCCCGTTTTCAACAATTATGCGGTGGCTCTCCGCAGGGCGGACCGGCTGGAAGATGCCACAGATATCTACCTGAAGTGCCTGAAAATAGACCCGGAATCCGACGTGCTCCACTATAATCTGGCCGTTTTGTATGCAAAAAGCGACAAACGGAAGGAGGCAAGAGAATCCGCGCAAAACGCGCTGAAACTCAATCCGGACAACGAATATGCCAAAGATCTGCTGAGCAAGTTTAAAGAGCTTTCATCACCCCTGCCGAATGCAAATACCGATTAGCGCCTGATCACCTTGTCAGCGCCTTGATGCTTTGGCTGCACGGGGCGACAGCCTCGCCTTATTTACAGTCAAAAAGCCTTTTTGTGAAGTTCCTGATCAATCAGGTCGGCATCGCCTGCATTGTACTGTACGAGCTTTTTCAGGTGCATGAAGCTTTCATCGTCCATGGATATGAAACTTATGGCACATTCCGTCTCATCCACTCTTGAAATTTTCGAATTGATGACAATTTGCAAATCGTCGCTCAGAGAGACCATGACCTTGCATAGGGCATCGTTTTGAAAATGGGGATTGGATGAACAAAGCACGCCATTCAGACTGATGTTTATGATTTCCGTCGGAATGACCGTTTCCCCGAGCAGAATGCCGACGGAAAAATGTACGGGAACTCGTGTGCGCGTCCTCTTCTCTTGATTCATAATGACCGCCTCATGATGGATTTGCCACAATCGTTTCTTCCCGCTTACCGGGCTGTACAGCACAGCATAAAGATGGTTCCCTTCACTCCTGATGGGTCAGGGCGGACACATGGCGCAGACGGAGCGGAACACCTCCGTTGACAGGTAGCGGTCTCCCCGGTCGGGAAGGATGACCACGACGGTGGCGCCTCGCGGCAGGTCTTTGGCCGCCTGAAGGGCGCCCCACATGGCTGCTCCCGAGCTTATTCCGCAAAAGAGCCCTTCGCGAAGGGACAGGTCGCGGGTGATGTAGAAGGCGTTATCATCGTTGCAACTGACGATGCGGTCCAGCCGGCTTGGATCATAGATCTTCGGGACGATCGCCTCTTGCATATTCTTCAAACCCTGGATACGGTGGTTCAGCGTGGGTTCAATTGCGACGATTTTGACCGAAGGTTTCTTCTCCCTGAAAAATTGGGCGCAGCCCATCAGCGTGCCCGTCGTACCCATCCCGGCGACCAGGAGATCGACCTCGCCGTTGGTCTGCTGCAGGATCTCCGGCCCGGTTGTCTCATAGTGGGCCAGTGTGTTGTAGGGATTATCGAACTGATTGGGCATGAAGTACTTATCTCCCTGATATTCCATGATGTGGTGCGCCCGCCGGATGGCGCCGTCGGTGCGGTCGCTACCCGGCGTCAGCTCCAATTCCGCCCCGAGGGCCTGCAAAACGGCCTGTCGCTCCTGGCTCACGCAGGTCGGCATCGTGAGCTTGACTTTATAACCCATGGCTGCCGCGACCATGGCCATTCCAATGCCCGTATTCCCGGAAGTGGGCTCGAGGATCGTTTTTCCCGGAACGAGCTTTCGGGAGGCGACAGCCTCCTTGAGCATGTAGTAAGCTGGACGGTCCTTGACCGAACCTCCCGGATTGGAACCCTCTAACTTCGCCATGATCCGCACGCCGGTTTTTGCGGAATCCCACAGATTGACGATTTCAACCAGAGGGGTGTTTCCAATCGCATCCAATACACTCATTTCCGTTCTCCTGTGATTTCATTCAAGTATGCATTATTCCGAGAGCTTGCCGGCTTCAAATCGAGGTTAGACATGGCCAACCCACCCCGCCTCATTTCCCGAAATACTGATTGGGCAGCCATAGGGCGATCTGGGGAAACATGATGACTATGGCCAAACCGAAAAGCATCACCAGCACAAAGGGTACGATCGATCGGTATATGTCCGCCAGCGTTACCTCCGGCGGCGCCATTGCCTTCATCAGAAACAGGTTGTAGCCGAAAGGGGGCGTCATGTACGCAATCTGGCAGGTTATGGTATAGAGAACACCGTACCAGACCGGATCGAAGCCAAGTTTGATGATCAACGGGACATAAAGAGGAGCGACGATGATGAGCATGGCCGTATCGTCCAGAAACATGCCCATCAGGATGTAGGTGACCTGCATCATGATGAGCACGCCCCACGGGCTGAGTCCCCACCGATCGAGAAAAAGGGACTTGATCGCATGTACGGCCCCGAGACCGTCGAAGACGGCGCCAAAGCAGAGCGCCGCGAGAATGATCCACATGAACATGCAACTGACGCTCAGCGTGCTGCGCAGCGTGTCTTCCAGAACCCGCCGGGTTAAGCGGCCTTTTACGAGAGCGGCAAGGGTGGTTGCCGCCGCTCCTGCCGCTGAACATTCGACCAGACTGGTTATCCCCATCATGAAAAGCCCCGTCATGGAGAAAACAATGACCAGCGGGATGATCCCGGCCCTGAGCAGCCGAAGTTTCTGCCCCCAGCTCATTTGTCGCTCCTCCGCGGCCAACGCCGGCCCCAGATGAGGCTGAAAGTGGCATCGGATCGCGATGTACGCAATAAACAGAGCCGCCAGCAGGAGGCCGGGGAAAACACCGGCCAGCCACAACCGGCCGACGTTCTGCCGGGCGATCATTCCGTAGAGGACCAGAACCACGCTGGGAGGGATCATGATGCCGAGGGAACTGCCGGCCTGGATGACTCCGGTTACCATGACCTTGTCATACTTTCGCTTGAGCATTTCCGGTAAAGCGAGACTGGCGCCGATCGCCATCCCGGCGACGCTCAACCCGTTCATGGCCGCCACCGCGGTCATCAGGCCGATCGTTCCTATCGCCAGACCGCCGTTGAGCGGCCCCATCCAGACATGGAACATGTGGTAGAGATCACTCGCGATTCCCGACTCGGAAAACATATACCCCATGTAGATGAACAACGGCAGGGTCAGCAGCGGATACCAGTTCAGAAGGACAAAGCTCGCGTTGAACGGCATCTCCGCGCCGCCTTCCCCCCACAAAAGCAGGGCGAAGAGGGTGGCTACGCCGCCGATGGCGCCGAAGACACGCTGTCCGGTGAGCAGCATGAGCATCATCAACGAGAAGATCAGCAGCGCAATCAGTTCATGACTCATGGGATCGTCTCCCCTCTGGCCTTCGACAGATCCTTGAAGAAGGTGGCGATCACCTGCAACAGCATCAGCGCGATCCCGATCGCCATGATGATCTTGATGGGGGCCAGAGGCGGCGACCACGGGGTATAATTGGTCTGCCCGTATTCCAGTGCGTATTCAATGCTGGAAATGCCTCCGAAGAGGAGAAACACCAGGTAAAAGATCAGAAAGAGGCCGGTAACGACGTCGGCCATCGCCCGTCCCCTCGGCGACCACCGGCCATAGAGGAGGTCCATTCTGACGTGGCCGTCGAGGATCATCGAGTAGCCGCCGCCAAGCAGGTAATAGGCGGCCATCATAAACTGCGCCATCTCCACCACCCAGATGTGGGGCAGCTTGAAGGCGGTTCTGGATACGGACTCAAACAGCAGAATACCCATCATCGCGAAGACGATGTACATTGCGAACCTGCCGACCGCCCGGTTCACTTTTTCGATATATCGCACGTATAGGATGACTGCTTTAGGCATGATGGATCCTTCGCTTTGGTTCTTCACGCCGGAGTATCATAAAAGGGCCTTCCCTGACCGGTTTTGCTCCGAGGTCAGGGAAGGCGCGATGCCTTGCTGAAAGTCCTTCGTGTCCCGCGCTTTTAGTATCTGTAGGGCGGACCGGCCGCCTTCATGGTTTGGGTGTATTCCTTGAGTATTTTGACGACCCGGGCATTCAAGGGACTCTTTTTGGCAACTTCGTCCCAGTACTTGATCGCCGCGTCTTCCACCGCCTTCCATTCCTTGTCGGGGATGGTGGTAAGCTTCAGCTTTCCCCCCTTCGTGCGGTAGTGGGCCTCGCCCCACCAGTACCAGTGCAGCCTGTAGTAATGCGAACTGTCTATGGAGAGCTTGAACAGCGCCTTCAGGTGATTCGGCAGGGCCTCCCATGACTTGGTGTTGGCAAAGTACGAGCCCATCCACGCGCCGGAGATGGGATTGGTCAGATAATATTTGGTGACGTCGGCCCAGCCGACCGTATAGACCTCGGTGATGCCGGACCAGGCAACCCCGTCCAACTCGCCCGTCTGCAAGGCCATCTGGACGTCCTCATAGGGAAGGGCCATCGGGACAACGCCGAATTGCTGCATGAACCGGCCGCCGGTGGGGAACATGTACATCCTCAGTCCCTTGAGGTCTTTCACGTGGTTGATCGGCTTGACGGTTGCGAAATTGCACGGGTCCCAGCTCCCCGAACTCAGCCAGGTGACACCCGGTATTTTGGCGTAGGCCTCTTTCCAGATTTTGTCCAGCCCATACCAGTTCCACAGCACGTCAACATCCAGCCCATAGCGGGAGGCGAAGGGGAAATAAGCGGCGAATACGGAGACATCCACGGGCGCCGCGATCGAGTCGTCGTCGCTCTGGACCGCGTCAATGGTCCCCTTCTGCATCGCTCGGAACAGTTCACCCTGGGGCACCAGTTGATCGGCATTGTAAAGTTCGATCACCATTTCCCCGTTCGCCGCGGCATTGAATGCATCGATGGACGGTTTGATGACGTGCGCCGCCAGGGCGGCGCCGGCATAGGTTTGAAGCCGCCACTTGATCGGCGTTTTCTTTTGCGCAATCACGTAGGGCGCGTTTACCGCCGTGGCTGCCACCGCGGCAACCGTTCCCACTCCCGCCTTTTTGAGAAAATCGCGTCTTTTCATTTTACCTGTCTCCTTTCATGGTGTTTGGGTTACAATCCAACCAAATTGAAAAAGAGGGTGCCGAAGTACCGCTTATATCAACAGGCGCGTATGGGGGCAATGGTCAGCAGGGGGCTGACAGCCGGCGCCGGTAAGATCGTCTCCAATTCAAAAGAATCCCTTCGATGCTTGGCGACTTTTCATGAAATATCAATTTTATAAGGCTGGCCGCTTTTCCATGCGACAATTGAAAAAAAGAGAGCGGGGCGCGTCTGCATCGCTTCGGAACAGAGACGGTCGTCCGATAGTCCGCTTTTCCGGGGTAAATCCGTTAGCGGTTACCTACATTACTGAATAAGATGGTGTCAAGTTTTAATTCATGCCAAAAGGGGGTGTCAAAAGGAGGTTGACTTGTGGCATTTCCCCCGGCTATATTCACCATTATTTTTTCAAGCCTTCGTACTGTTCCGACGGTCTTTTGTCGTGTCGTCAGCCATGCATACAGGGAGGCAGAATCAAGAGGAAATTGATATGTCCACTGCCGTGCGCCTTTTGGATCGGGACCTCACCCCGGAAATCTGTTACGAACTTTTGCCGGAATGGAAAGGTCTTGATGTCTGCATTGTTCAGTTGAGCGGCGGGATCACCAATAAACTGTACCGGATTCGGTCGGAAAAAGGCGATCATACCGTTCGGATCTACGGCGACAAGACCGATCTTTTCATCAACCGCGACCATGAAGCCCATGCCCTGAAAGAGATGGAAAAAATAGGCGTCTCCTCAAAGCTGGTAAAATACATGCCCGAAATCGGCGTGACGATTGTTGATTTTATCGACGACAGCATCGTTCTGAGCAACAAGCATTTCCTGGACAAATCCCTGTATAAGAAGATTGTGAACCCGATACGGAAAATTCACAATAGCGGCGTCCGGTTGAAAAAGATCTTTAACCCCATGACCGAAGTCAGGAAAATGGCGGCGATCCTTGAAGGTCTCGATGCCCGCTACGACGAATTCGCCATTGATGAAACCGTTCAGCGTCTCGAAAGGCTGTCGCAAGTCAGCGACATCCCGGAAACCGACTATACCGCCTGTCACAACGATCTGCTGGCCGACAATTTTATCCTGATCAAGGAAGGTTTTGAACATCTGTATAGCGCCCCGATGTATATCATCGACTGGGAGTATGCGGGGATGTCGACCAGATATTATGATCTTGCCGATATGTTTCAGGAGATATTGGTCCCGCGCGAAGCCGAAAGACAGATCATCAGGGAATATTGCGAAGACAGGAATTTCGACAAGACGCTTTACCATATCGATCTCTCCAAACCCTTTCCGGACATCTACTGGTTTCTGTGGAGCTTGATCCAGCTCAACATCTCCAAGATTACCTTCGATTATTACAGCTACGGAAAAACCAAATACGAAAATGCGCAGCGGAATCTCGAGTTCATCCGGGATGAATACGGGGTGACGGTTTGACGAGGCCCGGCTCCTGCCGTTCGTCCCGTCCCTTTGTCCCTGACGCCGCCGGCGAAGGCGCTGGAGAGAAAGGCGCTGCCCGGACTGGGCTACGCGATCCAGGCCGGTGCGGCGGCCATCGATCAGACCGGGCAGGCAAGGCGCGCTGTTCTCGACTACCCTGACGAACCCTTCGGAAGGAGAGGAGCGGATGAATGATATTCAGGGGGAGGCCACGATGCTGATGGGGGTCGTCGCCGACGATGTGACCGGCTCGAATGACATCGGGATCATGTTCGCCAAGTCGGGTTGCCTCACGCATGTCCATTCCTTTACGGCCGGTTTTTCACTCGCTCCAGACCCGGCGGGTCCGGCCGCCGACATCGTCATCCTCGACACCAACTCGCGCCTGGATCAGCCGGAGGTCGCCTACCGGAAAGTTCTTGATGCGACAAAGGCGCTCCGGACCATGGGCTGCCGCCGCTTCTTCAACAAGACCTGCTCCGTCTTTCGCGGCAACATCGGCGCGGAATTCGATGCGATGCTCGACGCCCTGGGGCTGGAGTTCACCGTGGTGGCGCTGGGCTTTCCGAAAAACGGACGCACCACGATCGACGGGATTCATTACGTCCACGGCAAAAGGCTGGAGGAATCGGAGTTTCGCAACGACCCGATCCACCCGATGACCCGCTCCGGCCTGGTGGAGATCCTCCAGTCCCAGACCAGGCGCAAGGTC
Organism: uncultured Syntrophaceae bacterium; assembly: GCA_964433455.1. GTDB lineage: Bacteria > Desulfobacterota > Syntrophia > Syntrophales > UBA5619 > UBA5619. The sequence continues at coordinate 4,488 of CAYSSF010000015.1, read as the reverse complement.
TCTCTTCTCGCCCATGACGTCGTCGACCTCGGGGCGGACGAACTTCGCTGCCGGATCAACGAGATGCGCTCCCGATGCTCCTATCTGATCCTCGATGTAACCGACCAGGCCGCCCTGAAAACGATCGCCCGCGCGGTGTACGATGAACCGGTACTGTGCGGAAGCTCCGCGCTGGGTGAAGAGTTGCCGGCCGGCTGGGGCGTGCCGCCGGCCCGTGAAGCGCGTCTCGCGCTGCCCCCTCCGAACGGCCGGGGGGGCCTGGTTGCGGCGGG
>CAYSSF010000015.1:0-4206 GCA_964433455.1 uncultured Syntrophaceae bacterium | reverse complement strand
GGGAAGCCTCATGCCGCAGACGGCATCCCAGATCGAACACTTGAGGCTTCTGGGGATCCCCTGCTTTGCGCTGGACACCGGCCGCCTGTTCGACGACGCCGAAAGGGAGGCGGAGATCGTCCGACTGGCGGCGGCGATCGCGGAGCGGCTTCTGGCCGGTTCCGACGCGCTGTTCCATACGCCCAACGATCCGGCCGCGGCAGAGGGCACCTGCCGGACCGCTGCACTTTACGGCTTGTCGAGGACCGAGGCATCCCGCCGGGTGTCGGAAAGCGTGGCCGAGGTGACGGCGCGCGTGCTGGCGCTTGCGGGCCGGAACCGCCTGGTGGTGGCCGGCGGCGAAACATCGGCGGCGGTTTGCGAGCGGCTGGGGGTTAAGGGCATGAGGGTCTGGAAGGAGATCCAGCCGGGCCTTCCGTCGTGCATCTCCCTCACGGACCCGCCGCTGATGCTGGTCCTCAAATCGGGCAGCTTCGGAAAACCCGACTTCTTCGAACAGGCGCTCCGGCATCTGGCCGGGGAGTGAATGGAGGGGAAGAGGCATGGTCGTCACAAGTTTCTCTTTTTTATCTTTTTTCTTGACGAATCTTTCCCTTGAAAATAAAATCATTTTGCACTAAAAGGAGTCGCCGGTTGGGAAGCAGCCGAGAAGAAAAAGGGTTAGGGGATCATTAACGAAAGGAGGTGTAAGCGTGGTTAGTAAATTCTGGAGGATTTTGGTCGTCAGCGTATGCATGGTATGCTTTGTTGCCCTGGGCACGGCCTTTGCGCAGAAGGATGTCAAGTATGAGGGTGGGAAAGATGGAGGAGCGGTCACCTTCGTCCACAAGACGCATATGGCGAAGAAATTGAAGTGCAACGACTGCCACAAAGAGCCGAACCTGTTCGAGAAGAAGAAAACGGCGAAGATCACCGAGGCGGACCACAAGGGACCGAAGTATTGCGGGGCCTGCCACGACGGCAAGAAGGCTTTTGCAATGACGGAAAAAGCCGATTGCGCCAAGTGCCACAAGAAATAGATCATATCGTTTGGAATGAGTGAAGTCTGAAGGAACTGGCGTTGGGCGAAGGCTCGGCGCCAGTTTTGTTAAGGGCCTGTTTTATGGGCGGGCGACGGTAAAAGGGGGCGCCGTGATCGGCTATCCGCGAATCATGCTCAAGAAGGGGCGGGAGGCACCGCTCCGCCACGGCCACCCGTGGGTCTTCTCCGGGGCCGTGGCCAGGTTGGAGGGAGACCCTGCGCCCGGCGACATCGTTCTTGCGATGGACAGCATCGGCAGGGGCGTCGGCCTCGGTTTTTTCAACACCGGCGACATCGCCTTTCGCCTGCTGACCGGGGACGCTTCCGCCCGGATCGACGCCGATTTCTGGCGCCGGCGGATCGATCAAGCCGTGGCCCTGCGCAAGCGGGTGGTTCCGCCGGAAACGGACGCCTATCGGCTGATCAATGCGGAAGGGGACGGGATGCCCGGCCTCGTTGTCGACCGTTACGGCGACTTTCTCGTATTCAGCATCGGAACGGCGGGGATGGAGAAATGGCGGGAGACCCTCATCGGCCATCTCTTTGATAAGATCGGATCGGAGGGGATCTATGAACGGAGCGAGGGGCGTTCCCGTCAGCTCGAAGGGATGTCCAACCGGAGCGGCCCGGCGGCGGGCGACGTCCCGGCAACGGTGGAGATCGCCGAAAACGGACTCCGCTTCGAGGTCGATCTGGTTGCGGGCCAGAAGACGGGGTTCTTCCTCGATCAGCGCGGGAACCGTGAGATCATTGGAGATCTCAGCCGGGGGGTTGCCGTTCTGAACGCCTTCTCCTACACCGGCGCCTTTTCCGTTTATGCCGCCCGCGGAGGGGCGAAACGGGTCGTCTCGGTCGACGCCTCCGTAGCGGCCAACGAGATCGCCGGCGGGAATCTCGCCCGGAACGGCTGTTCACCCGAACGGCACCCGATCCTCACGGAGAATTGCTTCGACTATCTTCGGGAAACGGAAGAGCTCTTCGATCTGATCATCCTGGACCCTCCGGCGTTTGCCAAGTCGCGGAAGGATGTGGACCGGTCGGCGCGGGGCTACAAGGAGATCAACCTCCAGGCGGCGAGGCGTCTGCGCGAAGGGGGGATGCTGGCCACCTTTTCCTGCTCCAACCCTGTCAGCATGGAATGGTTCGAGAAGATCGTCCAGGGCGCCGTCCAGGATGCGGGAAAAACGGCGCAGCTTCTACGCCCTCTCGGGGCGGGAGCGGACCATCCCGTCAATCTCGCCCATCCGGAAGGTCGCTACCTGAAGGGCATGCTCCTCTGTCTGACCGCGAAGTAAGAGTGCTGAGTGCTGAGTGCTGAGTGCTGAGTGCTGAGGACTGAGGAAAAGCAAAGTCGGATCAACCCTAAAAAACCCCCAAATCAATTTGTTTTACTCAGCACTCAGCACTCAGTCCTTAGTCCTCAGCACTCAGTCCTTAGTCCTCAGCACTCAGTCCTCAGCACTTCTTTAGGGTGTTTTTAGTATGGTTGCGAGCCGGTCGTGGATCAGTTGCGAAGCGAGGTTGTTCCCCGACGTTCCGACCATGACGGAGACCGCCGTAATCTCCCTCTCCACATAATCGACCGAGATTCGGACCTTTTCGTCATGGATCATCGCCGTGAAGTCGCCCTGGGCAATCTTCCGAATCCGTTCGACGTCCATCGCTTTCATCCCGCTCAGGGTTCTCTCGCAGGCCAGCCAAACCCTGTCGAGGGGGAAGTTGTAGGTCGCCCGCAGATAGCCTTCCGTGTAGATGAGTTCGCCCGAGCGGATGCCGACCGTCTTGTCGCCGACGGTGAGGGCCGTGTCGCAGCCCACGATCAGCAGGAGCGCCGGGATGAGGAACGCCGTCCAAAGAAGCCTTTTTTTCATGGCCCCTCCTTTCTTTATAAAACCGCCAGATGATAAACCGCCTGGATGACCGCCCAGAGAAGGGCGGCCGCCGCAATCACGATGCTTCCCATTCCGGCAATCCGGTAGATGGAGGTTTCCGATCGCCGTTCGTGGTAGCCGGTGATGAACGCAAGGAGGATGCCGGAGACAATCCCCCCCCCGTGTGCCCAGTTGTTGATTCCGGGAATGAAGAGACCGAAGAGGACCAGCCCGACGACCCACCCCATGGCCTGGCGGTAGATCGCCTCTCCGTAGAAGCCGCCCCGGCTCTTGCCGTAGTAGAGAATAGCGCCGATCAGACCGCAGACGGGCGCCGAGGCGCCGATGGTGAACGGGACGCCGGCGAGATAAGAGATGAAGAAGCCGGCAACGCCGGTCCAGACATAGAGGATCACGAAACGATGCAGGCCGAACGCATCGAGGACATAGGGGGCGAGTTGTCGAAGGGCCATCATGTTGAAGAAGATGTGCAGGATCCCCCCGTGGAGGAAGGCGGCCGTGATGAGGGTCCACCAGCGGCCGTAGGAAATCGGGAGCGTTCCGGTCGCGCCGAGGAGGAAGATGCTTCCGTCGGAGGGGGAGAGAAAGGTCATCGGATTGGCTGAAAGGCCGAGTCCCCCCGGGTCGAGGAGCAGCGAAAAGAGGAAGAAGGCGGCGTTTACGGCGATGATGATCATGACCGGATCGAAGCGGCCGAGGCCGATCATCTTCGCGAATGCCCTCTTCCAGGGGGCGCCGGGGCGGGCGACCCCGCAATAGGGGCAGGCCGGTTCGTCATTGCTGATCAGTTTCCCGCAGTTTGGGCAGAGCATCGATTTTTTTTCGATCATGACGGCATCCCGTTCATATGAATCGCATGATGACCGGAATCGCGACGAAGGTTCCGATGGAGGTGGTTAGATTGACGACGGCGACCATCAGAAGCAAGCGTGTGATCTTGTTCCTGAAGAAACCACGGACAGAGACGATGTCATTTTGCAGGGCCAGAAAATCCTTCACCTGGGGTTTGCGGAGCGTCGCCTCCGTCAAGCCGGCGACCCAACCAGCGGCGATCAGCGGGTGGAGGGTCGTGATGGGGGCCGCGATTGCGGAAGCCAGGATCGTGAGCGGGTGGGCCAGCAGGATCAGCGCCCCAAGTCCGGCAAAAGAGGCGGTGATGGCCGCCCACCAGGTGACCATTTTCAGACTGGCCTGCGAGCCGGAATAAAAAAAGCCGGCGACGAAGAGGCCCACGATGGCCAGCGAAAAGAACCAGCCGGCGAATCTTCCCCAGAGGCCCTTTTCGGGAATCCG
>CAYSSF010000014.1:0-35287 GCA_964433455.1 uncultured Syntrophaceae bacterium | reverse complement strand
AACTACAGGATAAGATCGTGGATCGCTTCGCTCTCACGATCTATCCTTATTCGTTATGCAGACTTTTTGATCAATTTTTTGTCGAGTTCGAGCTCATAAGAAAGGATCGTGTTGATGTTCATCTTTTGAGAAGCATTAAGGATTTCTATTCCGACTATTCTATTCTCGGAGGTCGTATCTAAATTGACGCCCTCGGAGATCTCAACTACCCCGTCCGGCTTCTGACTCCCCAGTTTAATATATACGGCATCGACCTCAGCATCATAATGGACTTTCATATTTTCCTTCCTTTTTTCAATGGATAGCTTGTAATTACCGTTGCAGCGTCCCCGGTAACGGAAACGACGATTTTCAACGGATACCGGAAGCCAATAACATTCCTGACGATCTCATTCTCACCCTGCTTCAAATTGATACTGTTCAAAATAGTGGTAATCATTGACTCCGGTATTTTGTAGAGACTTGCCCGTCTTTTAGCATGCCGCGAGAATTTTATCTTCATACCCATCACATTTTTTATTTCTGTTCCGAACCTAATACACGATACTTACCCCTGGCTATTTGGAAGAAAAGTGCGTTCTTTGTCATTGAACAGTAACACGCTCCTTTGTTCGTATGATTTATACAATGGTCAGATGGATAAATCCATTGTTTCTGTCTTAATGATCTGGCCACAACCATGATCTATACCCACATCCTGCAACAAGGCGGGCACGGCGTGCCAAGTCCCCTCGACGACCTCGGGATTTGATCTATCGCTTCTCCATTGGGGCGAAGTGGTTCCGCGCTTCTGCCGGCTACTCCCTCGGGAAGGGAATCGCCAGCTCCTGTCCCAGATCGATGAAGTCCTTGACCACCTGCTCGGGAATGGGGATGCCCTTCGCAAGGCGCTCGGCCTTCATTTCGAACTCGATCTCGCCGGGGACGTAGATGCGCTTCACCCCTTCGGCCTTGGTCGAGGTTTTGATCTCCTGAAGCGCCCGGTCGATCGCCGCCGTGAACTCCGGAAGATCCATGAAACTCTCGACATTCACGGCCGCGAAGACGCTTCCGACGTCGGTCGGGTCGATCATGTTGTCGGCCAGAAAGCCGGGGAAATGGGTCCCGTAATTCGAGCCGGTCAGCACGCCGCAGAGAAAATCCACCGCCAGCATGATGCCGTACCCCTTGTAGCCGCCGATCGGGGCGAGAAGCCCCTTCATCGCGGTATGCGGGTCCGTGGTGGGGACGCCGTTTGCGTCGAAGGCCCAGCCCGGCTCCAGCGGTTTCTCCTGTTTGGCATGGAGGACGATCCGGCCGCGGGCCACCACGGTCGTGGCCAGATCCAGCACAACCGGCAGTTCCCGGCCGGCGGGGATCGCGATCGCGAAGGGGTTGGTGCCGAACATCGGCGTGCAGCCTCCCGTGGGGGCGACGGCGGCGGGGGCGTTGGTCGAACTGAAGCCGATCATGCCGTGCGGCAGCGCCTCCATCGCCCAGTAGGCGGCCATCCCGTAGTGGTTGGAATGGGAGACGGCCGTGAAGGCGACCCCGGTCTGTTTGGCCTTGTCGATCGCCATTTGCATCGCGCGCGCCGCGCCCACCTGTCCGATGCCGTTGTTGCAGTCGATCAGCGCGGTCGATGCCTTCTCGCGCACGACGACCAGGTTTGTCTTCGCGCTCATGACCCCCTTCCGGATCCGCTCCACATAGACGCAGAGCATCCGGGTGATCCCGTGGGTGTCCACGCCCCGGAGGTTGGCCTCGATCAGCGAATCGGTGAGCAACGCCGCGTCGTCCCGGTCCACCCCGATTGCCTGAAGCACCTCTTGCGTCCAGTCCCGCAACTTGTCCGCGGGGAACATGATACCGCCGTCTACACCTGCCATGCCTGTTCTCCTTTCCCTTGAACGATCCTGAATCGCAACGCCTTGTTTCCGGTCCGACTATATGAAGAGGGATCTCCGGTGTCAAGGGAATTGAAGGGTCACTGTTCCGCTTGACATTTGTTCCGGGGTCGGTGAAAATCGAATCACAGATCAGTCCACAATCTTCCGGAGGCGAATCATGACACGACGCAGTAAAATCATTCTTGTCGGGGTATTTTGTTCCATCTGTTTTGCCTTTTCCGGTTTTGCTCAACCGCAAAAGGCGATGACCGTCCAGGTCAAGGAGGGGCAACTGCGGAGCACACCCTCTTTTCTCGGAAAGATCATCGCGAATCCTTCCTATGGCGACCGCGTCGAGATCATCCAGGATCAGGGGAACTGGAAAAAGGTGGCCGCCGGCGGTCTTCAGGGCTGGATGCACGCCACCGCCCTGACGACGAAAACGATCGTGCTGAAGGCCGGGGCGCAAAATGTCCGGACAAGCGCGACGGGCGGTGAAATCGCCCTTGCCGGGAAGGGATTCAGCGAGGAGGTCGAGAAGCAATACAAGAATCTCAACCGTCAACTCAATTACACGTGGGTGGATCGGATGGAGAAGTTTCAGGTCTCCCCCGACCAGATGCAGGCCTTCCTGAAACAGGGGAATGTGGTTCCCGCGGAAGGAGGTGTAAAATGAGAAAGCCCCGTTTTCTCCTCTGCCTGCCCCTCCTTGCCCTGCTGACGCTGTCCTCCTGCGAGACGATGGAGTCCGCCACCACCCTGGCGACGGTGATCGGCCAGGGCGCCGGCGTCATCACCGGATCCCAGGCGGAGTCCCTCCGGAAGACGGCCACGGCGGTCGTGCGCAGCGCCGAGCAGTTCACGCCGGAGCAGGAATACTACATCGGGCGTTCCGTCGGGGCGGTTGTCCTTGAGAAATACCCGGCCTACGACAGCCATCGGGTCAACGAGTACCTGAACGTGCTCGGTCAGACCCTGGCCCAGGCCTCGGATCTGCCGGCGATCTTCGGGGGCTACCATTTCCTCGTCCTGAATTCCGACGAGATCAACGCCTTCGCCACGCCGAGCGGCCTTGTCTTCGTAACGCGGGGGCTCTTGCGCTGCTGCCGCAATGAAGACGCCCTTGCGGCGGTGCTGGCCCACGAGATCGGGCACATTCAGCTCAGGCACGGGATGGATGCGATCCAGAAGGCGCGGGTGACGGAGGCCCTGACCACGATCGCCGCGGAAGGCGCCAAGACGTTCGGCTCCCGGGAGGTCGCCGAACTTACCCGGACCTTCGGCGGCACGATTACCGACATCACCAACACGATGATCAACAAAGGCTATGCCCGTTCATCCGAGTATGGGGCGGACCGGGCGGCGATTGCCCTCCTCGGGCGCGTCGGCTATGATCCCAACGGCCTGGTGGAGATGCTCTCGGTGATGAAGAAGAACCTCAAGGCGGGCGGGTTCGATTTTGCCAAGACCCATCCGGCCCCGGACGACCGGATCGCGGAAATCCGGAAGGGCGGCCTCGGATACGCGACGGTCCAGCCGCCGGCGGCGCGGCAGAACCGGTTCCAGCAGACGTTCGGGACAATATAGAGATGACCATCACGTCACCCGCGGTGAAGAAACTTCTGCTGGGTCTGGCGGCCGGCGGCATCGGCTTTGCGCTGGCGGTCGCGCTCTGGATTCCGGGATGGCTCGATACGTGGGAAGGCAAGACCTGGGACTGGCGGGTCAATTGGCTGGCAAAGCCGGGTCCGGCCACCGACCGGATCCGTGTCATCCTCCTCGACCAGAACAGCCTGGACTGGGGCAAGAGGGAAAACGCCCTCGGCTGGCCGTGGCCCCGGGAGATCTACAACGTCATCCTCGATTTCTGCCGCCGCCAGGGGGCGAAGGCGGTCATCTTCGACGTCCTGTTCACGGAGCCCTCCACCTACGGCGCCGACGATGATCGATCCTTCGGGGAGGCGATCAAAAGCGGCGTCCCCCTCGTCGGAGCGTCGTTCCTGAGCGAAAAGGCGGGCGCCGACCGGCAGTGGCCCGCCTCGTTTCCGGAACCGAAATTCAGAATGGACGGTCTCATCCCGTGGCTGAAGGAGACCGGCGCTGGCGGAGGGCGTTTGCTTCAAGGGGTATTCCCCATCCCGGAGGTCGCCGCAAACAGCGCCGTTCTGGCCGATACCCATCTCAATCCCGATCCCGACAATGTCTATCGCCGGGTGCGGCTTTTCAGCGTCTTTGACGGCAGGATCCTGCCGACGCCCGCGTTGGGCGCTCTGCTGGCGGCCGCCCCGGAGACGCCGCTCCGGATCGACCTCGGCGTCCTCACCGTGGGAGGGGAGCGGATCCCGATCGACCATCGGGGAGATGCGCTTCTGAGATTTCGGGGGGCCTCCGGAACCCATACGGCTTACAGCGCCGCGGCCGTCGTCCAGAGCGAGCTCCGTATCCGAAACGGCGAAGAGCCCCTCATCCCGGGCAAGGAGCTCTTCCGGGAGCGGTATGTCTTCTTCGGCTTCTCGGCGCCGGGTCTCTTCGATCTGCGCCCGACGCCCGTTTCCGGGGTCTATCCGGGCGTCGAGATTCATGCAACGGCGCTCGACAACATCCTCTCCAACGACTTCCTGCGGCCGGCGCCGGCGCCGTTTCTGCTCGCGCTGACCCTCCTTTTGACCCTCCTGGCCGGCGTCGTTACCGCGCGCGCCTCCGGGATCGTCGCGAGCCTGCTCGTCTATGGCATCTTCCTTCTCCTGCCCGCCCTTCTGGCCGCGGCCGCCTACCAGACGGGGTTCTGGCTGCCGCTTGTCGTCCAGGAGATCGGCGTCGCCGTCACGCTGTTTTGCGCAGGCGCGATCTATTACACAACCGAGGGAAGGCAGAAACTGTTCATCAAGAACGCCTTCAAGCAGTATCTGAGCCCGACGGTCATCGAAGAGCTGATCCGCTACCCGGAACGCCTGAAGCTGGGCGGCGAGCGGCGCCTGCTTTCCATCTTCTTCTCGGACCTCGAAGGGTTCACGGGCATTTCCGAAGGGCTGGAGCCGGAGGCGCTGACGACGCTTCTCAACGATTACCTCACGGCGATGACCGACATCATCCACGAGGAGGGGGGGACCGTCGATAAGTACGAAGGGGATGCCATCATCGCCTTCTGGAACGCCCCGCTGCCGCAACCCGATCACGCCGGGCGGTGCGTCCGGGCGGCCCTGCGCTGCCAGGAGAAACTGGCCGGGATGCGGCCCGCGCTGCGCGAGCGCATCGGCAAGGAGCTGCGCATGCGCATCGGGATCAACAGCGGCCCGGCGGTCGTCGGAAACCTGGGGTCCCATACCCGTTTCGATTACACGATGCTCGGGGATGCCGTGAATCTGGCGGCGCGACTGGAGGGGATCAACAAGCAGTTCGGGACCTATACGATCATCTCGCAGGCCACGCTGGATCTGCTGGCCGGGGGCGTTCCCGTCCGCGAACTCTCCCGCGTCGCCGTCGTGGGCCGCCGGGAGTCCGTGACGATCTATGAGCCGATGGCGCCCGCGGAGTACGATTCCCGCGCGGAAGATCTCAGAATCTTCGCCTCCGGGTTGGAAGAATTCTATCAAGGCCGGTTCGACCGGGCGGAGACGATTTTCACCGGCCTGGCGGAGCGCGACCCCGCGGCCCGCGCCTATGCCGCAAAATGCCGCTCGCTCATCGAACAGCCGCCGGATGCATGGAACGGCGTCTGGGTCGTCACGTCCAAGTGATCCCTCCTTCCGGCATCGACTGCTTTCACAACCGATAGATCCGCGGGATCCGTCAGGTATAGGAATCGATGATCGCGGCGAGTTGTTCGTAATCGACTTTCTGCCGGGAAAGCGGCTTCTTTTCCTTCAAGACCTTAAAATGGTCCTCGAAAACGGCTTTCGGCTCTTTTTCGTAAATCACCCCGAGCGGGATGTGGTCGCCGAATTCCCGGGCGGTTCTGAATGCCAGATCGAAATCGTCGGCGTCGTAGTCGTCGGGCAGGGGCCGGCAGCGTTCTCCATACCACTGGTAGGTGTTGACATGGTTGAAGGAGACGCAGGGCTGTTGAATGTCGACGAGGGCGGTGCCGCGATACCGGATCGCCCGGGCGATGAGTTCGACGAGTTCCTCCTGTTTGGCGACATAGCCGCGGCCGACGAAGCCGCAACCCATCGCCACCGCAATCGCCAGCGGATTGAACGAAGAGGAGAAGACGCCGTGGGGCTGGGCCTTGGTGACGAAACCGCTGATCGAGGTGGGGCTCGCCTGGCCCTTGGTGAGGGCGTAGATCCGGTTGTCGTGCACCAGGATGGTGATGTCGAGGTTGCGGCGGAGGGCCGCGAGAAAATGATTGCCGCCCTCTCCGTACATGCAGCCGTCTCCGCTTTCGGCGATGACGGTGAGCCCCGGGTTCGCCAGTTTGGCGCCGATCGCCACCGGCAGGGAGCGGCCGTGCAGGCCATTGAAGACATTGGCGTTGAGATAGTGCGGGGTCTTGGCCGCCTGACCGATCCCGGAAACGAGCAGGATCTCGTGGGGTGCAAGCCCGCAGTTGACCAGCGCTTTTTTAAGGGCGTTCAGCAGTCCGAAATTGCCGCAGCCCGGACACCATGCCGTTTCGAAAGCGCCGTATTCCTGGATGTCAACCATGATGGATCCGCCTTTCTTGATTTGCGGCGATATCTGCCTGATCAGGGTTCCCTCGCTTGCAGCCCTTCGAGGATATCGTCCGGGGTGATGGGCAACCCGTCGTAGCGCAGTACCGTACGGTCGACGGTAAAGCCGGTCTCCCGCCGCAGGAGTCGGGCAAACTGGCCGGTGGCGTTGCCCTCCACGCAGATGACCTCGCCGGCCTGCTCGAGGACCGGCAGAAAATCCTCGCCGACCAGGGGCCAGACCTGCTCGAAACAGAGGGTGGCCACAGACTTCCCTTCCCGCCGCAGTCGCCGGGCGGCCTCCTGCACCGATCCCCGGCACGATCCCCAGCAGACCAGCAGCCGCTCGGCGCCTTCCGGCCCCTCGTGGCCGGGGGCGAGCCGGTCGGCGCGGATACCGCCCAGTTTGCGCAGCCTCTTTTTGACCATCTCGACCCGGACGGTCAGATCCTCGGTGATATGGCCGTCGCTCGTGTGTTCGTCGCTGTCGGCGACCACCAGATGCTTCGAGGCGCCCGGCAGCAAACGCGGCGACACGCCGTCGTCGGTCATCGCATAGCGTTCGTAGCTCCCGGACACCGCCCCCGGATCGCTGCCCGGCCGGACCGGCTTCAAGCCATCCAGCGAAAACGGCGCCACAGCCCGGTAGGAATCGGCCAGGTACTGGTCGGTGAGCACGAAGCAGGGAGTCTGATATTTCTCTGCCAGCAGAAAGGCTTGACGGGTCAGTTCGAAACAGGATTCCACCGAGCCGGGCGCCAGGATGATCCTCGGAAATTCGCCGTGACCGCCGTGCAGAACGAATTCCAGATCCCCCTGCTCGGTCCTGGTCGGCAGCCCGGTGGCCGGCCCCGGCCGCTGGGCGACGACCACCACCACCGGAGTTTCGGTCATCCCCGCCAGACTCACCGCCTCGGTCATCAGCGCAAAGCCGCCGCCGGAGGTTGCCACCAGCGAAGGGGCGCCGGCGAAACTGGCGCCGATCGCCATGTTGAGGGCGGCGATCTCGTCTTCGGCCTGCTCGACGATGATGCCCATGGGCTCGGCCTGGGCGATGAGGGCCAGCATGATCGAGGTGGCCGGCGACATCGGATAGAATGCCGCAAATTTGACCCCCGCCGCCAGCGCCCCGAGGGCGATCGCCTCGTTGCCGTTCAGCATCATCCGGGCGGCGCGGCCGGAATCGGCCGGAGCCAGCGGATCGAATCCCGCGCTTCCGTGTTCGTCGGTCCAATCCCACCCCTTGGCGAAGGCGTTGCGATTTTCCTCGACCATGCCCGGCTTCTTGCTGCCGAAGGTTTTTTCGATCAGGGCTTCCAGCGGCTCCCGGTTCAAGCCGAGCGCCCGTCCCAGCACCCCGAAGGCGACGACGTTGAACACCTGCTCCTCGCCGAGATCCTTGAAAGGCACGGCAAGCAGGCTCTCTCCTTCGATCCCCCATGCCGCGTCCACCAGGACGAGCGGTTTTTCGGCGAGTTCCTGCCGGTGCAGCTCGACGGTCTCCTCGTTGAGGGCCATGAGCAGGTCGATCCGGGTTGCCGGCGCCTGGATCGGTTCGGTCGCCACCCGGATCGCGAAGGTATTGTGCCCCCCTCTGATCCGCGAATGGTAGCTCTGGGTGACGACGATTTCATACCCCTCGGCCGCCAGAGCCTTGCAGAGCAACTGGCCGATGGTCACGAGACCCTGACCGGCCTCGCCCCCGATCACGAGCAGAAGTTCCTTTCGCCGGCTGCGCTTGTCATGGGTCACGGTCGTTTCTCCTTGAATTTCGCCTCTGTCAGAAGATACCCGTAAGGGGGAGAATACTCACAGGGTCTTGCAGCGGGCCGAGCGGTTTATTTTGCACTTCCTCAATGTTGATCGACGGCCGGCCTCCTGCCGGGTCTTTATAAACGACCACATTGTCCACCAGAATGATCAACCCCCGGAACTCCCAGCCCTTCGAGATCGTATGCCGCTTGAACGTCAGCAGGTCCAGCAAAACATTTCCTACCCGTTTGCTGTCCAGGATCGACGGTTCTATCCGGTAACTTGTACAGCGATCCCTTGCCGCTGCGCAATTTTGGACGCCCGGATCCATATTTTCCATCCTCATCGACGGATTCTGCATGAAGATATTGATGGTGTCCGTCGCATTCAGGATCCTGATATTGGGCACGGCATAAGGATTAAATCCCATGTTGTTCAGTTGCTCAACCGTCGTTTTCCCGGGGATGATTTTTTCGTACCCCACCTTGGCGCCATTGAAATCCTCCCAGGGAGAATTGATCGTGGCTTTGCTGGACGGCAGCAGACTCGCACAACCAGCGAACAGGGAACAGGAAAAAACCATGGCGAAAAATGTGGAACATGTTTTCATCGCATTCTCCTTTGCTTACAGGAATTTTCAAAGACTTCGTTCTTTCATACTGAATGATAGTTGCGTTCCGCCAGGACGTCAACGAGGATTCAATGGGCGTATAATAATAGGTAAATACTACTGGAGGGAAGCCGGGAGTTATTTCGCTTGACAGAGGAAAGCAGCTACAGTGAAACAACTGAATTTAGCTCACGCTCTCCGTGGCCGAAACGGCTTTCGGCAGTTCCATCATCCAGACGCTGAAATCGATGGAGGGGAGTCCGGATTTTTTTCGGCTGGGCGTGACGGTCGTCAGCCCCGAGATGGCGCAACAGTTGTTGTCCCTGCCGTCATCGTTGCAGCAGGATCTCCTCCATCCCGACATGGCCAGGGGGTTGGCCGAGGGGGTTCGTCGCCTGGCCGGATCGGATCTCGGATTGGGGATCGCCGGGCGGGCCGCTGTCGAAAAAGGGCAGGACCACGTGGTCCATATTGCGCTGTCCCATTCCGGCGGCACGGAGTGCATCGAGCAGCGCTGGCCGCAGGCGATGCGCTTCATTGAAAACCGGATGACCAAAACGGGCCTGGCGCAGGTCAGGAAGCACCTTTTGAAACAGGATCGCTGATCCGGGCGGCATCCCCCCGGCCGGAGACAGCGGTCGCCGGATCATCACGTACATTCAGCCATGGGTCTGATGGTGACTTTCATTTTTTCCGATCCATGCTTTCCAGAAAGGGGGTTTGAACCGTTCCTGATCTTCAATCGACGCGACTTGCCGAGGCGCCTATTTTACGGCGTCCTTTACCTTCTCACCCGCCTTTTCGATCTGCTCTCCGGTTTTTTCGATCGCCCTGTCGACTTTCTTGCCGGCCTTCTCGAGCGGGCCCTCTTTTTTGCAACCGGATAACCCAACCGCCAGGATGATGATCATCAGTGCAGTGATGACACGATGGACCATTTTTTTCATCGGCGTCCTCCTTTCAGTCCGAAGTCTGTTTTATGTTCGTTGTCGTCGCTCTCGCCGGTTTCTACTGGAAGGCATGAACGGCCGCATTGACGGCTTTCGTCAGGTGGCCTTTGGTGTCTTGAATCGCCTCTTTCCCGAGTTCAGCCAGTTCATCCACCTTTTCCTCCATTTCCCCGACCTTCTCCCGCGCGGAGGAGTCCAGATGCTTCAACTTCTTGACCGCCGATTCGTAGACCTTGTCGCTTTTTTTCAGTGTCGCATCGTATTCCTTTTTGGTGAAAGCTTATCTTCATGTCCCGATAACCGTCATCCGCATCATTTCATGATCAGCAGGCTCAGGGCCATGACGGCCATGCCGCCGATGAGGCCGAGCAGGCTGTCGTGTCCTTTGCCATATGCCCGGCTGGTCGGCAACAATTCATCCAGGCTGATGTAAACCATGATGCCTGCCACCCCCGCAAAAAGCAAACCCATTGCCTGAGGCGGAATAGCGCCGGATTCTCCCCCCACGAAAAACCTCAGGGCGAGAAAGGCGACAATCGCGCCGACCGGCTCGGCCAGGCCGCTCAGCAGGGAATAAACAAAGGCCTTCTTGCGATTGCCGGTGGCATAGAAGATCGGCACCGACACGCTGATTCCCTCGGGAATATTGTGAAGCGCAACCGCCACGGCGATCGCGATCCCCAGGTTCGGGTCCTGCAATGCCGCCAGGAAGGTGGCCAACCCTTCCGGAAAATTGTGGATGGCGATGGCGAGCGCCGTGAAGAGCCCCATGCGCAGAAGCTTTTTGTCGTGGCTGCCATGGTCGTGGCGGCCTAAAGGGGTTTGCTTCCCGGCCAAAACGGTGCGATCAAAATCCGGGATGGCTGCCGACGGGTCATGGAGGGGCGCGGTTTCCTCCTCCTCGTGGATCTCATGCGGGTTTTTGCCCGACGGGATCAAGTTGTCGATTGCGCCGATCAGGAACATACCGCCGAAAAATGACGCCACATTGATCCAATGCCCCGCGGTCTCGCCGTACGCGGCGACAAGCGAATCGATCCCCTTATAGAAAATTTCAACAAAAGAGACGTACAGCATGACGCCGGCGGAGAAGCCGGTTGAAACGGATAAAAACCGGTAGTTTGTCCTTTTGGCCGTAAAGGCGATGACGCTGCCGATGCCGGTGGCCATACCGGCGAATAGCGTCAATCCAAAGGCAATCCAAATATCGCTCATCGTTTCGAACCCATGACTGTTTAGAAGGCGTTTCCCGGTTTCCAGACGTCCCGGACCGTTCCGCGATCAGGATTCATTTCTCAGTCCCCTTCTTCCGGAATTCCGTTTTGAGCAGTTTCTCGAAGAGACGGATCAAGCCCCCCTTGCTGAGATCGCCGAATCCCTCCGCAATGGCCATCTGAAAGGTTACCGCCGTCGCGTTGACCACCGGCAGCGGAATACCTTTGTGGGCCGAAATCTCGGCGGCGCTGATCAGGTCCTTGTAGGCGCTTTTGATCGGATATCCTTCGCTGAACCGGTTTTCCAGTATGAGCGGAATGAAACAATCCGCCGCAAAACTGCATCCCGTCCCGGTCGTTACGACCCGGGCCACCTTTTCCGGGTCCAGTCCCAGCTTGACGGCCATTGGAAGCACCTCGGCCAATCCCGCGCAACTGATGTCATAGAGCAGTTGATTGATCAATTTGGTCAACTGCCCGCTGCCGACCTCCCCCATGTATACGATCTCGCTGCCGATCGCCTCCAGCGCGGGCCGTACGGTTTGAAAAAGGGCTTCGTCTCCGCCGAACATCACCGTGAGCTTGGCCTCTTTCGCCCGGGCCTCCATCCCGGAGACCGGTGCGTCGGCGAAGAAGATTCCCTTTTCCAGAAGCTTGCGGTGGATTTCCCGTGTGGGGATGTAGCTGATGGTGCTCAGATCGACCAGCGCAAGGCCGGGCCTGGCCCCTTCGGCCACGCCGTTTTCTCCGAAAATCGTCTTTTCCACCACCCCCGTATCGGGGAGGCTCAGGAAAAGCCAGTCGACCCGGTCGGCCATGTCCGCCGGCGAGTCCGCCGCTGTTGCGCCCTGGCTGGTCAGAAACAGGACCGCGGCCGGATTGATGTCATATACCCGCACCGGAAACCCGGCTTTCAGCATATTCAGCGCCATCCATTTTCCCATGGCCCCCAGGCCGATAAAACCCGTTTTTGCAGTCATCCCGGTTCCTCCCAATTTCTTATCGATCCGTTTCCAAAGGACTTTCATTCGAAACATGCTTTCTGTGAGTGCGAAGGATATGAGGAACCCTATGGCCTGTCAATCGTTTTTTTACCGTCCATCCCCATGATTCCGGAAGGTCGTTTTTGCTTGACACGCAGGGTGCTTTTCCTTAGAGTCACACGGTACTTGCGAACCCCTGTCCCGTCATGTGAGCGGAACGGTTCACGGTCCTGATCGATCCCGATGTTTCCTTAAGAAAAGGAGTTCATGGCATGGAGAAGAAACAGCACCATTATCAACTGATCAAGGACATTCTATCGAGGATCGGAACGGCGCCTTGCAATAGAGAAGACATTAAAGCCGAAATCATAACCGCGATACAGGGATATGACTATATATCGGCTGTGATCGACTATTTATGGGGCGCTTATTATAACTTCGATCCCTGTGCAAAAGTTGCTTTTGAAGAAATATTCTCCGATGATTTAATGGCCCGGAAGCCGGATGTATTTAATTTTTTTTCCTTCTATTTCAGCAATCATTCTCTGCGACGCGGCTTTGACCGCAGATTGGACAGAGATCGACGGGGGGGCTATTCCCTGGATATCGACGGAAACATCGTTGAACGGAGGACAGGCAGGGAGAGGAGAAAGGAAACGGAAAAGCGGGTGGAATGGACCAGGATTACCGAGTGGGTCAGCGTACCCTTCAAACGTCCGGAGGACCGTCGGGAAGGAGAGATCCAGGCGGCAGAAGGCTATGCCGCGGACGGGAGTTCCATTCGCTTCGATGAGGAGTGCCGGCCCTCGGTAAATCTGCAGAGCCTGAATATCATTCTCAACTGCCTTGTCGCCTATTTCGAGAACTATATGCAGCCGGGACAGACCGCCTGGCGGGACAGCGTCACGCGGGAAACATTCGAGCGCGCCCGGCGGGTCATGAGAAACCTCATTGATATATCGACAACGGAATGGTCGGCGGACCCCGCTGAAGAACCGTTGCCGGGAATTTATTCCGCGGATCCAAAAGAGAGAAAACCTCGAAGGTGAAGGGATCAGATCATGGCCCAAAGATGAGATGCCGGCATGGTCGCAAAATTCTAAGGAAGGGGTTTCGAAAATCTGCAAGACCTGATCGCCAAGCTGGACAAGTAGGCGATTGCAAAACGCCAAGGGGCCGCGTAACCGTTTAAAGCAGCCAGCCGGGATATCCCGGAGGTCTCCTGGATTTTCCGGATGCGGTCACCCTATGGATCATCGGGCCGGTGTTGGGAAAAATACTCAAGGCAAGCGCCTGGAGGGCTGTCCATGAAAACCATCGTGACCATTGCCATGAATCCGGCGATCGACAAGAGTTCAAGCGTAGCGCATGTCGTCGCCGAGCGAAAGCTCTACTGCACCCCCCCACGTTTCGAGCCCGGAGGAGGCGGCGTGAATGTCTCCCGGGCCATAAAAAAGCTGGGCGGGAAATCCATCCTCCTTTATCCCGCCGGGGGCCTGACCGGAGAGAGACTCAAAGAACTCCTGGGTGAAGAAGGCTTGGACCATCGGCCGTTTCCGATCGAGGGATGTATCCGCGAGAGTCTTGTCATTTTGGAGGAATCTACCGGCCAGCAGTATCGTTTTGGAATGCCGGGACCGGAGTTTCAAAAACAGGAACGGGAACAATTCCTTGATGGATTATCGGCCGTAGAACCGGCGCCCGATTACCTGGTGGCCAGCGGGAGCCTTCCTCCGGGCGTGCCCGCTGACTTTTATGCACGGGTGGCGCGCGTCGGAAAGGAGAGGGGAGCAAAAGTGATCATCGACGTTTCGGGTGAAGCCCTGGAGGAGGCCCTCAAGGAAGGCGTGTATCTGATCAAGCCGAATGTCCGTGAATTCAGGGAGTTGATTGGAAAGGAGATCAAAGAGGAATCACAGATCAAAGCGGCGGCCCAGAAAATGGTCAAGGGCGGGCGATGCGAGGTGCTGGTCATCTCCCTTGGCGCGGCAGGCGCCTTGATGGTTTCTGATGCGTTCACCGAACGCATCCTGCCGCCGACTGTGCCGATTGTCAGCAAGGTCGGCGCCGGGGACAGCATGGTGGCCGGTATTGTCTTGAGTCTTTCCCGGGGTAAGCCGCTCAGGGAATCCCTCCTGTTCGGCGTGGCAGCCGGTACGGCAGCCGTCATGACGCCGGGAACGGAATTGTGCCGGAGGGAGGATGCCGAGAGGTTGTTTGAATGCATGGTTTCAGGGTCCGAATAAGTCCACTTCATAAAAGACAATCGGTTTAGACACCCAATCCCCCACGGATCAAAAAGGTTACCCAAAAAGGGCAAAAAAGGTTGACACGATTCGGATGGTGTGATAGGTTCGAACCGTCAGGATATTCGGGACGGGATAACTCCAGTGCCAAGTCAAAAAGGGGCCGTTATGATTATGATCAATGGTCACACCTATTTCACGATTGTAGATGCAGCGGGCAAGATCGGCGTGTCGGCAAAAACGATCCGCGCATACATCGCCAAAGGGATCATCCCCGATCCGCCCGTGATCCAGTTTGGCATCCGAACGGTCAAACATTTTCCGACGGAATATATGGATGTGGCGAGAAGGCGTCTTGAAAGATACCGGACCGGTAAAAGCGGGCTTCCCGGGAAGGGCAACCAAACGGCCCTTTTTGAAAATGGACAGTCCACGGATTCGGATACTTACAAACCATAAGCGCCAATGGATTCGGGCTTTTTTATGGGGCGGTCAGAAACGGCAGGAGATCGGATGGCCGTCTGCCGCCGAGGCCCCCGGAAATTGTGCGGAAACGGATGTCGAGGAGAAGGCGGGGGATCGAACCGGGTGAATACGGAAGATCGGCAAAATTAGGGACCGAAGAATCAAAATAGGGGTTCTGGCGTGGCTCGACTTGACGACATCACATCGACCGAAAAACTCCTCAAGGTCATCCGCAGCAGGAAGGACGGTCCCTCCATGCCCGCAGGCGCGGGTCCGGCCGAGCCTCTTCCCCGGGAAATCGACCGCTTCGACCTCCTCCGGTCCGACCGGGTCTCCCTGCCCGAATCCTCCCTGGCCGACCTCGACATCGGCAGCCCGAAGGAAGAGGTTCCGCCCACGCCTTCAGCCGTCGTCCTGCCCTCTTCGGACACCGACCGCTTCGAGCCCCTCCGACCCGATCCGATCACCCTTCCCGAATCCTCCTTGGCCGGCTTGGACATCGGCGGCCCAAAGAAAGAGGTTCTGCCCACGCCTTCAGCCGCCGTCAAACCTCTTCCCCCGAAAACCGGTCGCATCAACATTCCTCTTCCACGCCTGATCTCCCTTCGAAAAACCTCCACGGTCGGCATCGACATCGGCCATGACCACCTCCGTCTGGTCCGGGCCATGGAAACCCACGGCGGCAAGTGGAAGATCATCGACCGGCGGCGCTTCGACCTGCCGCCGAAATCGTCCAGGGACTCACCGGAATTTTCTGCCTTCCTGAAATCGTCGCTGGCCTCGGCCTGCGGTTCGGCAAAGCAGTCCGACCTGTGGGTGATCATGTCCGCGGCCAATGTGGATGTGCGTCACATCCGCATCCCCAAGGTTCCCAAGAAGCAGATTGCCAACGCCGTCTACTGGACGGTGAAAAAGGAGACCCCCTTCGACGAAAGGGAGATGCTCCTCGATTTTGAAACGCAGGGAGAGGTCGTCGAACAGGGGATTTCCAAAATGGCCGTCATGGTCTACATGGCGCCCCGCCGGGAGATCGAGGAGTTCAAGGCGCTCTTCTCCCGGATCGGCTGGCCTCTGACCGGGATCTCGATCATATCGTTCTCCATGCAGAATCTCTTCCGGACCGCCTGGATTCCCACGGACGAGGGAACCATGGCGACGCTCTTCATCGGAAACGATTTTTCCCAAATCGATATTTTTTCCGCGGCCGGCCTGGCCATGACCCGGAGCATCAAGGCGGGCTTGAACAGCATGGTGGAGGCCCTTGTCTACGGCTTCAACGAAGGTCATCGACATCCAAAGGCGCCTCCGCTGACCATCGAGCAGGGCAGGAAGATCGTCCTGAGCTTGAGCCCGGATTGTCAACCCCTCCGGGAAACCGATGCCGGATTTGCACTCGGGCAAGAGGAGGTCTTTGAGATGATCCGGCCCGCCCTGGAGCGGCTGGCGCGTCAGGTGGCAAGGACTTTCGAATACTATGCCACGACGATGCCCGGCGAACCGATCGCCCGGGTCTATGTTTCGGGCGCTTCGAACAACTATCGGCCCATTGTGGATTATATGGGGTCACAGTTGGGGGTTGCGAGCACGGTCCTGGACCCGCTGGAAGGGCAGGATGCAGTCTCCTGCCCCGACATCGAAGACGACCGCTCCATTTCGGAACGGAGCGCTTTCGGGCCGGCCCTGGGACTTGCGTTTTCGAACAACGATTATACGCCGAACCTGTTGTTTACCTACAAGGACAAGGAGAGGGAGGCCAGCGTCATCCGGATCAACCGGGCGGTCTTTGCGGCCTTCATCGTCTCCGTTCTCATCTGTGCAGGGATCTTCCTGTTTCAGAACCATGCCATTGCACAGAAGAAGAGGACCATTGCCGGGCTCGAGACGCAGATCGCCGAGCTTGGTCCGCCGGTCGACCGGAACCGGCTTTTGCAGATGGCCGCCAAGGTGACTCAGCGACGTCAGCTCTCCAGAGGCTACGCGGAGCGATACCTCGGCATGGTTCTGATCAGTGAACTGGCCGCACTGACGCCGTCGAACATCCGTTTTACCGATCTCAAAATCAACCTCGGGCCGGTGCAGACGGGCGACGCCTCCAGGCAGGCCGGGAACGCGCCCAAGGCGAGGGCCGAGGAGGTCACGGTGGAGGGGCTGATCCTCGGCGAGAGACCGTTGTTCGAAACGTCGCTCGCCTCCTATGTGATGGCGCTGGAGGCTTCACCCCTGTTCCAGCAGGTCGCCATCCAGAAGAATGTCGTGGAGAGCTACATCAAGGGCGAGACGCTCCATTTCATCCTGATCCTGAAGGTCGAGGCACAAGCCCATGGCTGAACCGAAACAGGGCATCAACATTCCGCAGCAAAGCGTCGTCTACATCGGGGTCTGCCTCGTCGGCATTCTGATTTTTGTTTTTGGGGGGATCATTCCGGCCGAACGTTCTCTGAAGGAACTGGAGAGGCGGATCGACAACGCCAGATCTCAACTGGAGGGACAAAAAACGCTGCTGCCCCTCTTCCAGTCGCTCCAGGGTCAGAGCGAGAAGAAGGAATCACAGGTTCTTCCGCTGCCGGAAAAGGGAAAGCTGCCGCGGGCCCGAATCGACACGCTTCCGGCAACATTCAGCGCCGCGGCGAAGGCGGGCGGGATGACCCTGGTTTCGGCCCTGCCGAATCTGAACGCGCTCACCGGCGACGCCCAGTTTCTGTTGGTGGATGCCGTCCTGCGGGGAAATTTTATCCATTTCCGGAAATTTCTCGTCCAGATCGGCGCTTTGCCCTATGTTCATCATATCGAAGAGATCACGATCCAGGGGAAGGAAGAGATGGAGGAATTCCGTGTGAAGATCTGGGTGGCGGTGGGATGAGGGGGGCAGGAGCGGGATGGCAAAGCTCGAAAAACGGCAGATGATCATTCTGGGGGTGATGGGGATCGCGGTTCTATATGCCGCGTTCGATTTTCTTGCACCCAAAAAGAACGCTTCCGCACCGGGCACGGCACAGAAAACTGCCGAGCTCGGCACCTTTGTAACCGATCTGACCGCCGGTTTGGGCAAGGACAAGATGAAGAATCTCAACACCCTCATCTTCAGCAGGGCGGAAAAAGAGTGGACCCAGGATCCCTTTCTGGACGCCAAATCCTACAAGGCATGGAGTGCGGCCAAGGCGCCGGTCAAGAAAGTTGGGACGGAGGCGGGGACTGGAGCGGGGACGAGGGCGGGAACGAGGGTGGGAACGGGGGCTGCGGCAGGGGCTGCGGCAGGGGCTGCGGCGGGGGCGGAGACAGCCATGCCGAAGAGCGAATTCATCTATTCCGGATATCTCGGTACGGAACGGAAACGAATGGCGATCATCAATGGCATCGAATACGCGGAAGGCGAAAATCTGGATGTCAAGGGATATGTGCTTAAAAGCGTTTCCCCGACAAGGGTCGTTATTGAAAACCGTGGAACCGGGGCAACGGTCGACGTGCCCCTGCTGGAATAAGAGGGAGGCATCGATGGTTTACATCAACTCTGCATGTCCGCGGGGGAAGGCGATCGGTGTTCTTCTGTCCGCTCTGCTGATCTTCGGCTGCGCCGCCAATGAGACGGTCAAGAAGGAGATCCCGTTCGAAAAATGGGCCACGATGGCGGAAACGCATACGGGCCGATCTCCCGCACCGCGGGATCGCAGCATGTCCATGGCAAAGGAGTTCCTCAAAGGAACCGGAGAACCCGGGGAGGAACAGAAGACAGCGCCCATCAAGGAACTCCCGACACAACGGGTCAACCTGAATCTGCGACAGGCGGACGTCAAGACCATTTTGCGCTCTCTGGCCCGGATCGTCGACAAGAATGTCCTTGTCAAGAACGAGATCAAAGGGGAAATGACCATCGATTTCCGAGATGTTCCCTGGAACCAGGCCTTCAACGGCATCCTGCGCACCCAGGGGCTGACCTACGTCTGGGAGGGCGACATCATCCGGGTGATCACGCTGGATGACATGGAGCAGGATCTGAAACGCAAGACCCAGGAGATGGGGATCAAGTGGGTCGCACCGCTCCTCACCGTCGTCGTCCCGATCGATTATGCGAAGCCCAAGGATCTCAAGGAAAATCTTGAATCCTTCCTGACCCGGAGCAAGGAGGACAAACCACGCGGGTCGGTCCGTGTGGACGAACACAGCAACTCCCTGATCATCTCGGCCATCAAGGAAGACCTGCTCAAGATCATGCCGATCATCGAGAAAATCGACAAGCCGACGCCTCAGATCCAGATCCGGGCCAACATCGTGGAGACCACCAAGGATACGGCCCGGAACCTGGGAATCCAGTGGGGCGGTTCGTACTCCCGCAGGATCGGAAATGAGAACCTCTTCATTACTCCGGGAGGTTCGGGAGGTTCGGCCACACCGCCGGGGAGCGCTCAGGATGGGAGCTATACGCCTACTTTCGGCGCCTCGGGGATCAGCGGTCAGGGATTCGGCGTGAACTTTCCTGTCGGCAGCGCGGCCATGACCGCTGCCGGGGGTGCGGCCTCTCTCGGTCTGATGATCGGAAGCATCGGCGGCAACATCCTGGATCTCCAACTGAGCGCCCTTCAGAAAGACGGTAAAGTCAATATCCTTTCCAGCCCGTCCATCACGACACTGGACAACCAGATGGCCTTCACGGAAAACGGGGAAAGGGTTCCTTATTCGACGATTGATACGAGTGTTACCCCGCCCACGCGGACGGTAAAATTTGAGGATGCCGTCCTCCGCCTGGAAATTACGCCGCACGTCATCGACGGCCGGAACCTTTCGATGAAGATCCTCGTCAAGAAGGACGAGGTCGATACGACGCCGGGCCGGACCGTCGATGGGAACCCCTACATCATCAAGAAGCAGACTTCGACCTCGCTGATCGTCCAGGACGGTGAGACCATCGTCATTTCGGGTTTGACGAAGCAGCGGGGATCCAACTCCGTCAGCGGCGTTCCCGGCCTAAAGGATGTCCCTGTGCTGGGCTGGCTTTTCAAAGGAGAGGGGAAGAGCGAAACGATGGAGGAGGTCCTCATCTTCATCACGCCGAAGATCCTTCCCGCAACGGTTGCCGTGGCAACCCCCGCAGGTGTTGAGCCGACTGCCGGGGCCGCAGCCGCGGAAACAACGGAAGCGGAGAAGCTCCGCAACGGTGAGCAGGTAAAACCGTAGCGTCAAAACGGGACGGCTGCACTCGCGGGGCTGTTGAACTTCCGGCAAGGCGCCGGGGGGATCGAGGAGGCGGAATTCAAACCGGGAAATATCGTGAGATAGATGGATTACTTTAAAATTCGCAACCTGAATCGGGAACCCTTCTCCAACTCGCCGGGGCCGGAGTTCTTCTTTGAGTCCACGGTGCACCTGGCCTGCCTGCAGCAATTGGAGATCGCGATCCGTCTTCACCGCGGTTTGAATGTGGTGATGGGCGACGTGGGAACGGGCAAGACGACGCTCTGCCGGCAACTGATCCTCCGCTTTACGGAACGGGAAGAGGATCGCAACGAGATCGAAACCCACCTTCTTCTCGACCCATCCTTCAGCACCCCGGGGGAATTTCTCGCCGCCGTCGCCGCCTGCTTTGGGGTTGGCGGAGAGGAAAGCGCTCCGACCGAATGGCAACTCAAGGAAGGCATCAAGAACTATCTTTTTCAAAGAGGCGTCGACGAAAACAGGACGGTTGTGCTGATCATCGATGAGGGGCAGAAACTTCCCGACTTCTGCCGGGAGATTCTGCGCGAATTTCTGAACTACGACACGAATGAAAAGAAACTCCTCCAGATCGTCATCTTCGCCCAGAACGAATTCAGGGAGATCCTGAAAAAGCACAAGAATTTCGCCGATCGGGTGAACCATTGCTATCTTCTTTGCCCCCTGAATTTCCGGGAAACGCGGGAGATGATCCGCTTCCGGCTTGATCGGGCCGCGCATCCCGCCCCGGGGCCGCGACTCTTCACCCTTCCCGCACTGTGGGCCATTTACCGTGTGACCGGCGGTTACCCCCGCAGGATCATTACCCTCTGTCATCACATCCTGTTGACCCTGATCATCCGGAACCGAAAGAAGGCCGGGTGGTTTCTCGTCCTTTCCACATCAGGTCGGCTGGTCCCGGAGCAGCGCAGGCGGAAACGGTGGACGGCGGTCACCGCGGCTCTTATAACCATTCTCTTGCTGGAGTTCATCGTGCTGCTCTATCTGCCGGCGCCGCAGAGGATTGTCCGGAACCCGGCGCCCGCGGTTCTGACCAAGATCGAGACCGTCAGGAAGGTCCCTCCCGTTACGCCGGCGCCGATCGTGCCGCCCGCCGGAAAAACGGAAACAACCGCTCCGCCGACGGCGATGGTGCAACCACCGGCCGGAAAGCCCGATACAGGCCAGATGACCGGTCCACCAGCGTCGACAACAAAGGCTCCACATGCGCCTTCGAGGCCGGAGACGGCTTTGCCCGGCAGTGCCGACCCGAAGAAGAAAATCCCCCCCGATCTGGGGCGGCTCGAAATCAACGAGGGGGATTCGATCCCCGTTCTGCTGCGGGAGATCTACGGCAGCGGCGGGACGGACCATTTGCAGGCGCTGATCCGGGCGAATCCCCATATTCCCGATCTGAATCGGGTTCGCGCCGGAGAAAAGATCGCCTTTCCGGCCATCCCTGCTACATCGGCTTTTCTCGTGCCGGAAAAGATCTGGGTGCAGATGGCAAAGAAAAACGCCCTCGAAGATGCCAGCCGGATCCTCAGGAATTATCCATCGGATATGCCTCCGATCCGCCTGATGCCGTCCTGGAATCCGCGTGAGGGGCTGGCATTTACGATTGTGCTGCAACGCGGGTTTGCCAACGTGGCGGAGGCGAGGAATGCCATCCAGCATCTTCCGACCGGTGCGGGAATCATGGAGAAACCCGAGCAGGGTACGATTTTTTTCGCAAATTGATCCAAAGGTTGTGACCGATGATCGTTAAAAAGAGATTGGGGGAAATGCTCGTCGAGAGCAAGCTCCTGACGGAAGAGCAACTCAGGCAGGCCCTTGCCGAGCAACGGAAGGCCGGTCTGAAACTGGGCCAGTACCTGAGCCGTCAAGGAATCCTGAATGAAAACCAGATTGTGGATATGTTGAGCTTGCAGCTCAAGATTGAAAAATACCACCCGGACCGCTATCCCATCGACGTCGGCCTTGCCCGCCTGATTCCGATCGAGACCGCCCAGAAATTCCAGGTGGCGCCGTTGATCAAGAAGGGGCGGCTCCTGATTATCGCGATGACGGATCCTCTGGACATCAACGCCTTGGATACCATCGAGATTGCAGCCAACGCCGAGGTGGAACCGGTTGTCTGCACGGAGCGCGAGGTCAACCAGTTGATCAACGGCATCTACGGGATGCAGTCGGGCATGGGCTGCGTTCTCGAAAGCCTGGAGATTGAGGCGCAGCCGGAGGTGGAAAAGGCCGCGGATCAGGCCGCAGAAGAGGTCCAGATTGCCTCCCTTCAGGACCAGGCAGACGAGGTTCCGGTTGTCCGCCTGGTCAACTCCATTTTTGCCCAGGCGATCCGCGAGGGGGCGAGCGACGTCCACATCAGCCCCCAGCAGACCAATATCCAACTCCGCTTCCGGATCGACGGGAAACTCCATGAGGTGCCCTCTCCGCCGAAGGCGCTCTTTCTGCCGATCGTCGCCCGGATGAAGATCCTCGCCAACATGGACATTACCGTCTCGAGGGTGCCTCAAGACGGCCGCTTCACGCTCCGGATGGAAAGAAAAGAGATCAACGTCCGCGTCTCTTCGATGCCCACCATCTATGGGGAGAACGTCGTCCTGCGTCTTTTGGACATGAGTTCCGGCGTCTATTCCCTCGACCGCCTCGGAATGATCAAGTCGGACAGGGACAAGATCGAGGCCATGAGCCGGAAGGCCTACGGGATGATCCTGAGCACCGGGCCGACGGGAAGCGGCAAAAGCACCAGCCTCTACTCCATCCTGAATGAACTCAACCACACGGATACGAACATCATCACCCTCGAGGATCCGGTTGAATACCGGATCGACAACATCCGCCAGGTGCAACTCAACCGCAAGGCTGGGATGACCTTTGCGAGCGGCCTTCGCTCCATTCTGCGGCAGGATCCGGACATCATCATGGTGGGTGAGATCCGTGATTCCGAGACGGCGGCGATCGCCGTACA
This sequence comes from uncultured Syntrophaceae bacterium, assembly GCA_964433455.1. Taxonomy (GTDB): domain Bacteria; phylum Desulfobacterota; class Syntrophia; order Syntrophales; family UBA5619; genus UBA5619. Next base: position 12,377 of record CAYSSF010000014.1, on the reverse strand, counting down.
GGCGGCCCAGACCGGGCATCGGCTTCTCAGTACGATCCATACGAACGACGCGGCGGGGGCCATTACCCGGTTTGTGGATATGGGGATCGAACCCTTTCTGGTCGCCTCGGCGCTGCTGGTTTCCTTCGGCCAGCGGCTGGTCCGGACCATATGCCCGTACTGCAAAGAGAGCTGCCGGCCGGCGGAGAGCGCCCTCGTCGCCTGGGGACTGGACAAGGCGGAGAACCCCAATTTTCAACGGGGAAGGGGGTGTTACCAGTGCATGAACACCGGTTACAAAGGGCGGACGGGGATCTTTGAGGTTCTCGTCAACGATGAGCCCGTTCAGGAGATGATTCTGAAGAGGATGTCGTCGCAGGAGATCACGCGTGCAGCCGTCGTGGCTGGCAGGCTCCGGACCCTCAAGGATGATGCTGCCGGCAAGGTCCTCCAGGGGATTACGACGCTGGAAGAGGCCGCCTCGGCGGTCATAGGTTGACGTTATGGTAAATTTTCTCTACGAGGCGATCAACGAAAGCGGGCAGAACGTCAAAGGGATGATTGAGGCCGACACCGTGGAGATCGCGGAAAATCTTTTATTGTCCAAAGGATATATCCCTACCCGTGTCGTTGCGGCATCCGGCGCCGCACAGAGCGGTTCCCTCCTTGCGAAGATCAAAGAGAGTCTGAGCCCGGTGAAGATCGGCGATCTGATCCTCTTCACGAAGCAGTTCCGTTCGATGATGCAGGCCGGCGTTCCGATCCTCCGGCTGTTCCAGGTTCTCGAAAACCAGACGGAAAGCAAGATTCTCCGGGGAATCATCGCCCGGATGGGTCAGGACATCAGGACGGGTTTGACCCTCTATGAATCGATGAAACGGCATCCCGCCGTCTTTTCGCCCCTCTATCTCAGCATGATTCACGCGGGCGAGATCAGCGGCACGGTTCCCGACATCCTGGCGCGCCTGATCGATATCATCGAACACGAAGCGAAGATCAAGGCGGACATCAAATCCGCGCTCCAGTACCCCTTGATCGTGCTGATCGCGCTGGGGGTCGCCTTCTTCGTGCTATTGACCTTCGTCATCCCGAAGTTTGTCACGATCTTTGCCAAGGTGGGACTCGCGCTGCCGCTCCCCACAAAAATCGCCATGATCATGTATCAGCTCCTGGCCAACTACTGGTATCTCCTGATCGGGGGAACGGTGGGCGTGATCGTTGCGCTCCATTTCTATCTGAAGACGCCCGCCGGTCTTTACATGAAAGACATGCTCCTTCTGAAACTCCCCCTGTTCGGACCGCTCTTCCAGAAGGCCGCGATGTCGCGTTTCGCAAGTATTTTCGCAATTTTGCAGGCGAGCGGCGTGCCGGTCATCCAGGCGATGGAGGTTCTCTCGGGAACGATCGGCAATGCGGCTATTTCCGGTGAATTCGACAAGGTCCGTGAACGCATCCGCGAGGGTCAGGGGATCGCCGGGCCTCTCGGCGCGGCCAGATACTTTACCCCGATGGTCGTGGACATGGTCGCCATCGGCGAGGAGTCCGGCAACATGGAAGAGATGCTGCGTCAGATCTCCCTCCATTACGACGACGAGGTCGCCTATGCGGTGAAAAGCCTTTCCGATATGATCGGCCCGGTCCTCATCGTCGGGCTGGCAGCCGTGGTCGGGTTTTTCGCCATGGCAATCTTCCTGCCCATGTGGGATCTGACCAAGATGGTCAAGCAGTGAAGCGGAACAACCTCTATATTCGACCAACACTGCTGATCATGCTCCTGTTGTCGCTGGCGAATATGATCGTGTATTGGCAGGCGCAGTCCTTTGAATTTGTCATTTTCGATGATCCCGCTTATGTCGTGGCGAACCCGATGGTTCAAAACGGGTTGACCCTGCGGGGATTGAAATGGGCTTTCACGACCTTCGATTACACGACCGCCAACTGGCATCCGCTTACCTGGCTCTCCCTGATGCTGGACCGGCAGTTCTATGGCTTCGATGCCGGCGGCTATCACTGGACCAACCTGCTCTATCACATCGCCAACACACTGCTCCTTTTTACCATCTTGCACCGCATGACAAAAAGAATGGGGCCTAGCGCCCTTGTGGCGGCGCTCTTCGCGATTCACCCGCTGCACGTGGAATCCGTCGCCTGGGTCTCCGAACGGAAAGACCTGTTGTGCGCCTTCTTTTGGTTTCTTGCCACCGGCTCTTATTTGAGTTACGTGGAGTACGGCCTTCGCCGCTGGTATGTTTTCAGCCTCCTGCTTTTCGCACTCGCCTTGATGGCCAAACCGATGGCAGTGACCTTCCCCTTCGCCCTCCTTCTCCTGGATTATTGGCCCCTTTGCCGCTTTCAGGGGAAAAGGAACCCGGCAGAGGCATCCATCCAGGATCGGACCGCTTTCCCTGTCGGTCTGAAGAGATCCACCGGCGATCTGTTCCTGGAAAAGGGCCCCTTCTTTGTCCTGTCGTTCCTCTCTTCCGTCATTACCTTTGTGGCTCAACAGAGCAGCGGCGCCGTGCAGACCTTGACCAACGTGCCTCTCACCTTTCGCATAGCGAATGCCCTGGTTGCCTATGGCGCATACATCGTCAAGATGATCTGGCCTCAGAACCTGGCCGCCATTTATCCCCTGCCCACCGCGTGGCCCGCATGGCAGGTATCGCTTTCAGGTGCGCTGATCATTTCCGTAACAGCGACGGTGTTCTTCCTGTACAAGCGGCATCCCTACCTGTTGACGGGTTGGTTCTGGTATCTGGGAACCTTGGTGCCGGTGATCGGTCTGGTGCAGGTGGGTGCGCAATCGATGGCCGACCGCTATACCTACATCCCGATGACGGGCCTCTTCATCATCATGGTCTGGGGGGCTGCCGATAGGTTCGGACAAAGAGAGGCATGGCGATCCTTTCTTTATCCGGTTTCGCTTTGCATCCTCGCTCTGTTGATGGTCCTCTCCTGGCATCAGGTTCAACATTGGCGAAGCAGTCTTGCCCTTTTCCGGAATACCCTGGCGGTGACCCGGGAAAACTACCTCGCCCACAACGACATGGGGGTCACCCTGCAGAATCTCCAGGACTCCAAGGGAGCGGAGTCCCATTTTCTGGAAGCTTTGCGCATCCGGCCCAGGTTTGCGGAAGCCCATGCCAATCTCGGCATCGTCTATGGTCAGCGCCAGGATTTCGAGCGCGCCGTGGTTCACCTCCGGGAGGCGATCCGGCTTTTTCCCCGGTATCCCTTTGCCCTCTTCAATCTCGGGCAGGTGCATCTCATCCAGAAAAGGTATGGCGAAGCCGTCTCCGCGTATCTCCTGGCCTTGAGGGTAAGGCCGGATGATCCGGAAATCCACAATTACCTCGGCGTCGCCCTCATTGCAGAGAACAAGATCGACGAGGCCATCGGGGAGTTCGAGACGGCATTGCGCCTTCTTCCCGATTATGGAAAAGCCAGGATCAACCTCTCCACGGCCATGGAGATGAGGGAAAGGCAGAAGCTGCCCCCGAAGGGTGCCCCTCCCGCCGACCGAGCTCAAAGGAGCGGCGTGCGGAATCCGGGCTGAAAGGAGCGGATGGACAGGATGACCCCTATGGCAAATGAGAAGACACTGGACCGAATCAAGACGATCCTGATCCTCATGGCCCTTGCCGCTGCGACCCTTGCCGTGTACTGGCAGGTGCAGCATCACGATTTTCTCAATTACGATGATCCCCTTTATGTTTCCGATAACAGCACGGTCCGGAATGGGTTGTCTTGGGAGGGGTTCCTCTGGGCATTCCAGAGCACCGCGGTCAGCAACTGGCATCCCCTGACCTGGCTTTCCCATATGGCGGATGTGCAAATATTCGGGAAAATGCCGGCGGGCCACCACCTGACGAGCCTCTTTTTCCATCTGGCCAACACCCTACTCCTTTTTCTCATTCTGAAGGAGATGACCGCCTCGCACTGGCGGAGCGCCTTGGTGGCGGCCATGTTTTCCCTCCACCCCCTGCATGTGGAATCGGTTGCCTGGGTGGCGGAGCGAAAAGACGTCCTCTCCGCCTTTTTTGGGTTTCTCACCCTGGCTGTTTATATCGTTTATACAAAGCGGCCCTCCCCGGGAAGGTATTGGGCGCTTCTCCTGTTCTATATCCTGGGACTCATGGCCAAACCCATGCTGGTCACGCTGCCCTTTGTCCTCCTCCTACTGGATTTCTGGCCCCTGAAACGTTTGGCCCTGGCCGAGGAGGCCGGAAGACCGCGGATCTGGCCGGCCCTGTGGCCGCGTCTCTGGGAAAAGGGTCCCCTCTTTTTGTGCAGCCTCCTCTCCTGCCTGATTACCTACTATGCCCAGAACAAGGGAGGGGCCGTCGGTTCCCTGAAGATCGTGCCCATGACCGTCCGGATCGGCAACGCCTTCATCTCCTACGTCGAATATCTGGATAAGACCCTCTGGCCGCGGGATCTGGCCGTATTCTATCCCTACTCCGACACCCTGTTGCTGTCGAAGGCCCTCGGGGCCGCCTTGATCGTTCTTTTCCTGTCGTCGCTGGCCCTCTATGCCCTGAGGCGGGTTCCCTATCTTTTCGTCGGCTGGTTCTGGTATCTGGGCGCCATCGTCCCGGTGATCGGTCTCGTGCAGGTGGGCGTGCAGTCCTCGGCGGACCGCTACACCTACCTGCCCCTCATCGGGATTTTTCTGATTTTGGTCTGGGGTGTGGCGGAAATGACAAATAAGATGGCCCATCAGCGCATCCTGGTTCCCGGCTTTGTTCTCCTCCTGCTCTTCCACTGGATTTTTACTTCCTGGAACCAGGTTTCCTACTGGAAAAACAGCATTTCTCTCTTTGAACATGCCCTTTCCGTGACCCGAGACAATGCGGTCGCGCACATTAATCTCGGCGAGGCCCTGACAAAGGCGGGAAGGAATGATGAGGCGATGGGCCATTACCGGGAGACGCTGCGCATCAACCCCTCCTCCGCGGCGGCGATCAATAATATGGGTGTTTTGTTGAGGCAACGTGGACAAGACGGTGAGGCGACTCAACATTTCCGCCGGGTTCTGAAGCTCGATCCGGATTTTGCCGAGGCGCACGTCAATCTGGGCGCTCAACTGGCCAAAGAGGACGCCCTTTCAAGCCGGATGGAGGCGAGCCGGCATTTCAGGGAAGCCCTGAGGATCGATCACCGCTCCTACAATGCCCATTATAATCTGGGGGTCATGCTGCTGAAGGAAAAACGCACCGATGAGGCCATCACCCACCTGGAGACCGCCCTTCGGCTGAATCGGGAATTCGGGCTGGCCCATCACCAGTTGGGCGTTCTCTATTCAGAGCGGAAACTTCCGGAAAAGGCGATTTCCCATTATCGGGAGGCCCTGAAACCCGAGCCTCGACCGGACATCCACAACAGCCTGGCCGGTCAATTGCTGCTCCAGGGAAAGACCACCGAGGCCTTGGTTCAACTGGAAGCGGCCCTTCGCCTGAGTCCCGACTTTCCGGCGGCCCGATACAACATGGGGGTGTTGCTGATGATGGAGGGTCGCCCGGAGGAGGCCCGTCGCCAATTTGAGGAGGCCCTTCGGCTGAATCCGAGGGATAAAAAGATGAGGGCCGACGTCAAAAAAGCCGCTGTCGCTCTGGCTGCGGAGACAGCAAAACTTCGTAATAAAATAGGGACGGCTTCAGAGAAATGAAAGCCGTCCCTATCCGAGATAACCCAACCCTGTGCAGATAAGCTACTGCAACGCGACCGTTTTCGTAGAGGTCCCACTGATATTTGTCGTAGGCGCCGTAACCGTTACCGTCACCCCGGTAGCACCTGAAGAGGCATAGGTGTACTGAAAATCACCCAATGCCGAACTGCAGGCCGATGCCACAGCCGCCATTGTCGGTACGGAGCCCCCGGTCAGGACCATGTTGGCGAACTTCAAAGATACCTCGCTAGCACCGGCGCCGAGGGCTGCCTGCGTGGAGTTCACCTTGGCCTGAGTCATCATGTCCATGTATTTGGGAATTGCCACGGCAGCCAGGATTCCCAAAATGACCAACACGGCGATGATTTCGATGAGGGTAAAACCTTTCTCGTTCCGAAGAAGTGTTCTCTGCATTGCATACCTCCGATTCATGAATAATGATCTTAAATTCCAGCGAAATGAAAACTGCCGCCCGCCTCTGTTCTGCTTCAAGGATAAATCTTTGCACAGCCTCTATAATAAATTGAGGTCGTTTGTCAATAGCGGACACCAAATATCCGTTCCAAAAGCAATCGATTGACAGATTTATAGGATTATCTTAAGGTTTCCGCAAGGAAATTATGGGAAGGAACGGGTATGAAGCTCACGCGCGGAACGGTTCACGGAAAGAGGGGCTTCACCATGCTGGAGATCATCGCTGTCCTGTTGATTCTGGGGATCATCGCCGCCGTTGTGGCGTCCCGCATGGCCAATACCGCCGCGTACGATCTTTCCTCTCAGGTGGAGGTTCTCAAGGCGCACCTTCGCCTGGCGCAGTCCCGGGCGATGGGTTCGGGCAGCCCCTGGGGCATCAACTTCGTCACCTCCACGACCTACTACCTCTTTGAGGGAAACGGGTCGACAACGCCGGTCCAGCTTCCCGGAGAAGACAATGCGACGGTCAACCTGACGACAAAAAAGTCCGGCCTGACCATCGGTTCGGCCCCTCAACGAATCACATTCGACGCCTACGGCAGTCCGGGAGCGACGACCCTCACGGTCACGACCAACGGCGGCGTGAACATTACCGTAACGAAAAACACGGGGTTCATCCCCTAGCGCCAAAGCGGAGAAGGGCATGCAGCGCAAACATTTCCGAGGCGGCATGAAAAACGCCAGGGGCTTTACGCTGATCGAGGTCATCGTCTCTTTGATCGTGGCCTCCATCCTCGGCGTGATGCTGGTCACCTTCATGGGGTCGAGCATGATGCAGAGCGCCAATCCCGTCCTCCTCTCGCAGAACGGCGCCTATCTGAACCAGATCATGGAGAACATGGGCGCCGACTACAAATTCCTGATGGCCACGTCGTCCACCCCTCTGACCGCCTTCATAGCCAATGTCGGGGCGGAAGGGACGTCGCAGTCGCGCTATGCCGACGGTTCGCACCCCTATACCGTCATCCACAACCATCGGATCTCATTCCCCTCCGGAAGCCCGGTCACCGAACAGACGGACAACGCCGGCAAGATCCTCAAGGTCACCATCCAATACCGGACGCTGTCGGTCACCTCCCTTTTTACGGAGTAGGATCATGTTTACCACGGAACCCCTCAGAATGACGAAACCGACCCCGAAGAGGACGAAGAACCGTTTCCCGTTCTTGAATGGTCGAGTCATCACGTCGCAGGCGGGCTTCACGCTCGTCGAGATCATCGTCTCGCTGATCCTCGTGGGGATCCTGGCGGGCATGGGAGGGATGGCCGTCGTTCAGGTCGTCCAGGGGTACATGATGACGCGGGAAAACTCGACGATGACCCAGCAATCCCAACTGGCCATGTCCAGGATCACCAGGGAAATCATCGAGATGATCAACCTCCCCGCCGACGCGACGGCGACCGCCCTTCCCATCAACAACGTCAGCGGAAACCGGGTGATCGGGTTGGATGGCGGGGCGGTGAAGATGGCCTTCGGCGGGGATGCCCTTGCAAGCGGTGACATTCTGATCGACAACGTCAGCGCCTTCACGCTGACCTATTATTCCCTCGACCCCGCCACCGGAACGGTCATGACCGCTTCGACCTGGCCGGCTGCGAACGACATCACCACCCTCACGACCATCGATATCAACCTGCAGATCAACAGGGCGGAGGGCGGCACGCTAACCTTCGCCAACCGCGTGGCGCCGAGAAACAACAAGAATCAGGGAGGCGCGGCGCCCAGCGTGCCGCCGCCTTCGGCCCCGACCTACGGATCCGGCTGCTTCGTCGCGACGGCGGCCTACGGAGACCCGGGGCACCCGATGGTTCAGATCCTGAGGGATTTTCGCGACAGATGTCTGCTTCCCTGGGGTGGTGGGCGGTGGTTCGTGAAAAAGTACGATGAATATGGTCCGGCGGCGGCGGACTGGATCCGCAACCGGCCGGTCGCGAGGTGGGCCGCCAGATGGCTGCTCGCCCCGATCGCCGCCCTGACCTTTTTGATGATCCATGCGCCCTTGGCGATCCCCTTGCTCATCCTGGTGTCGCTGATCCTGACCGGCGCGCTGTTCTCGGCCCTCCGGCGCGGCGCCCTGCCGTTTCGGCCGGCCGTTTTCCGCGCCCGGGGGAGCGTCCTGATCGGTCTGCTCGTCACGATGGTCATCATGGCGACCTTGAGCGCGGCCATGTTGTCGATGTTCTCCGCCTCTTACATGAACCAGGCCTATGCAGACCAGGGCCGGAAGACCTATTTCCTGGCGGAGTCCGGATTCCGTTATGCGGCCAGCCGGTTTCTCAATGCCGGCGGCGAAGCGGGAAGGCTCGCCGCGATGACGGCCATGAACGGCAAGACCTGCAATCTTCTCGACAACGGGGGCTCGTTCACAACCCGGGTCTATCCCTACTGGTTTAAGAGCCAGGGAGCGGCTGCCGGGGCGACCGCGCTTTCGACGCAGGTTTACGGAACGATTCCGGCGGAATTCAGTGGAACCTTATCGGCAGGACAGATCCGGGTGGGCGCCGGTTACTACGCCTATGGCTCCGGCAGCGGCTCGGGGACGGCAATCACCTTCAGCGGCCTCTCCCCCGCCTTGCCCCTGATCCCCGCCACCCCGCAGTTGGACGTGCAGCCCGTGACGCAAACCGGAGGAAGCGACCAGAGCCTTTCCAAAGGCGGCAGTTTGACCCTGAGCGGAACCGGCTCCGGCGTCTTTCCGCTGCTGAACGGCAACTTCATCCTGAACCCCGCGCCGGCGGGAATCCCGAGCGGGGCGGTCTTCAACTATACGAAGCGCGCAGGGACCACCCTCTCCAACGTCACCCTGTCCAACGGGAATCAAAACGCGAGCTGGACGAGTGCCGTGACCGTCACCGCAACCACCAAGGTCGTTCTTGACAAGTTCATCCTCCTTTCCTCCACCGGGACCATCGGCAATGCCTCCCGCGAGGTGATGTACAATGTCCCGGTCGGCTGGATGGCGGGCGGCGGGGAATTGGGGAAGGCGAAGTTTGTCGACCAGTTCGGAAGCGACGCCGGTTGGTTCACCGCACAGGATATGGGAACCCATACCACCAGCGGCGGCGCCATGCAGGTCGCCTCCGTCGTCAATCCATCGGAAGGGGCAACCGGTCTCGGGGCCTTTCTGCAGGGACTGCTCGGGTGGGGCGGGAGCGGCGGTTTCTGGGCGTTCAACGCCTTCAACTGGGGCAACACCGACGCCAATCTGGCCCAGGCCTGGATGGATGCAGGCGGCTCCCTGAGCTACGATTTTCAGGTCAAGGTCAAGAATACCGGACCCTATTTCATGGCCGGTCTCGGCTTTCGGATGGCGAATAATTCGGATAGCTCGGATCTGTATCAATACGGCGTCTCTTTCGTGAGGGCGCGGCAGACGCGAACAGCATGGTGGGCTAACCCGTCGGGCAGTTATTCCCAAAACAGCGATATGGCCTCGGCTCTTATCCCCGCCGGCCTCTATCCCGGCAGCCCGGAGACGGGCTCCGTATACCCCTGTGGCGGTTTATTCGGGTTGCAGAGGTGTCAGGATCAGTATTCCGACCCGGCGATCATTCTCTGGCAACGGACAGGTCCACCGACAGGTACAGGCTCCTTCAAGCTTCTCGCCTATCGTAGTCTGACGGCAAATGACGGTGTATTGACCGGCACGGACCCGGACTTCCGCCTCAAGGACTGGTCCTCATTGATGGTCCGCCTGATCGAGGGGTATGAATTGCCCTTTACACTGGGCCTGGTCGATGGCAGCGGAAGGCATCTCAAATACGGCGACACGATCAAGAATTTTGCCGGGACCAAGACGGCGCGCGTCATTGGCACGCCCGTGATTGCTGCGAACTGGGGAGGAAATAATTCGACCGCGGCAGCCGGTAGGCTGATTCTCACGAACGTGACCGGAGGCGGGTTCTCCAACGGCGAGGATCTCTACCTGGAGGGCGCCACCGGCAGCGCCTACGCCCGGGCTTCCGGCGCCCAGGCGGCGACAAAGGCGAACTACATCATGGTCTATTACAGCGACGACAAGACCGCGACGGCAGGAAACACCATACAGAAGGACAACATACGCATCGGCAATGCGAGGGACGGCGCCGACTTCGTGGCCGGCAAAGCCTGGCCCCCCGACGACTGGACGGACCGGACCGCGGGCCTTCCGACGGCCACCCCGCCGGGGAATGACTACTTCACTCTGGTGCAGTGGGCTTCCCCGGTAACGACAACGAGCACCGAAACCGCAACCTATCAATTTAATGCGTTTAATAATAACGGGTCCTATGACAACAACAGCGGGTATGAGGTCGCCAAAATTGTTGATGGCAATGACACGACTTATGGTCGTGATAACAACAACAACCATTATGTTACCCTGACCGGGAATACTTGTGCGGGTACGAATCTTGGCACAATTACCAGTGTAACGATTGCCTATAGAGGCACATCGGACAGAACTTCAACATCAGATATCTATCAACAGTTTGTCCCGTATTTCGGAGGGACTGCGGCCGGGGCAAACTATAACCAGGCGAATAGCGACTTTCATGCGGAAGGCAGTCCGGCGTGGTCGCAAGAATTTGATATTACAAACGATGTTAATGCCCCTGCTACATGGAGTTGGTCTGATGTTCAAAACCTTGATTTAAGGTGGATTACAAGAAGACCTAACAGTGGCAGGCTCAATACCTATGCCGTTCGGATAACGGTTACATATACCAATACATCCACTACCCTCACCCCCACTCTGGACACGACGGCGGACAGTCAGGGAAATGTGGCCTCTTTTGTTCCGGCCCTGAATACAACGGACCTCTACCAGGCCGTCATCAAGACCTCCGCGCTGACTTCAACGGCGTGGACCAGCAACAGTGTCGCCGCAGACTTTACCGGCAATGCGATCGCTCTGAGCACTTCCGGATGCACGCCGTCTACCTCCGACTGTTATGCCGGCGCCGGATCCTACAGCTATTACGACGACTTCGGCATCCAACTGGACACGAAGTCCGGAACGGGCTTTCTGCCGCCGATCCAGCAGTGATTTCCAAACGCTTAAAGAGGAACCCTGGAGCTTCTGACCTGCCAGGCAAAAAAAGGGCCGAAAACGGGGTATGGGTCGATCAATGGATCGTCAGCTCCGACAGCAGATTCAGGATGCCGCCATCGGCGGTGTAAAAAAACAGTTCATGAGCCACAACCTGCCGGCGTTTGTCTCCAACTTCCTTGAGCACAGGCGTGATTTCGATGGTGGTTACATCCAGCCACCGGCCATCGCTTTTGATCCGCACAACGGCGCCCTGTTCATTGCGTTCATGAGGGACGGCATAAGAGGTCAGCGCCTGCGCCACGAAATCGTTCCTTTGTTTGATCACAACAGCGGCTCTCTGGTTCAGAGCGCGGATTTTGCCGTATTCCTGAGCCTGCAACGCAGGCGGGCAAATGAAAAATAGAATCATAACAATCCAATAAACAAAACCTTTCACGATACACTCCTTCCTTCCTGATCTACAAACACCGCAAAGCCGCTATCCGGTTTTCCGGTCCGCCGGGTCATACCGATTTGGCGAACGGGAGATCGGGATCAGGCAGCGGCGTGTTGAAGGCCAGATGAACGGTATGTTCGTTCCCGCTGTTCCAGTTGCGGTGGCGAATGCCGGCCGGGAAGACAATGAGCGAGCCGGGGGGACAGTCGTACGGCTTGCCCTCGATTTCGACGCTCATCGTTCCGCTGAGGATATAGAAGATCTGATCCACGTCGTGGACGTGCATGCCGGCCGGGGAGCCGCCGCCGGGCGGCGTTTTGATGCAATTTATCGTGCAGTTTCCGGCGCCCGAGGTGTGATCGAACAGCCTCTGAGTCAGGTACGCGTCGGCGCCGCTGTTGTCGATGGCCGCAAAATCAACGGTACGAATGTATTCCATGTAGTTCTCCATCCAACATGATCGTTGGTAAAACGGGTTTTTGGAGCCGAAGTATAGGAAGGAGACGCCCCTGTGTCAATAGAATTAAACCACATCCCGGCAAAATCGTAATTTGACATATGCCGTGCTTAGGTGTAGATTCCGCGAGTAATTCCCGATTGTTCACGCCGACCGACAGCCATCGACGGTTGGTTGATTCAGGTCATTAGGCGCTTGGCCGTACGTCTCCCCGGAAAAAACCGGAGCAGCGTTGCCAGATCACGGCTGTTTACGAGGCTATGCTGCCGCGTCAACCTTTGCGCTTTCTGCTTGGGCCGCGAGGAGCGCATGAAGGCGCAGGAATCGTTC
>CAYSSF010000013.1:0-35631 GCA_964433455.1 uncultured Syntrophaceae bacterium | reverse complement strand
TTGCCCTGATCGATCTTGATGAATTTGGGCAGGGTCTTCCCGTAGAGTTTGTTCGGCGCCGGCCGAGGCGTTACATAACCGATGTCGGCCATGACCTCGCTGAGCTCGGGGGTGCCCAGCACATCAATGACCTTTTGGGCCGCAGCCTGCTTCTTCGTGCCCTTCAGGATCAGCGCGTAGCTCCCGTCATAGCCGGTCCCCTCGACGGGAATGGTCCAGATCAGCGGATAGCCGTCGTCTATTCGTTTCTTGACGTTCTCATCCGAGGTGAGACCCAGCATGAATTCCCCCCTGCCGACGAGATCGGTAGGGGCGTTGCCGCTCCGGGTGTAATGGTGGATGTTTTTGTCGAGATCGGCGATGTACTTCCATCCCGCATCCTCTCCGTAGAGGGCGAGGAAGCTGTACCTCATCATGTTTGCGGTGCCCGAGCTCAGCGGAGAGGGCATCACGATCTCGCCCTTCCATTTCGGATCGAGCAGATCTTTCCAGCTTTTGGGCATCGCGTAGCCCGCCTTGGCCAGACGGTCCTTGTTGCCGACCAGAACGAAAGAGAAGTTGGAGAAGTTGTACCAGGCGCCCTGCGGATCCACGAAGAGATCGGAGGCGCCCTTCCAGGCGCTGGAAACATAGGGAACGGACCAGCCGTTTTTCTTGGCCATGAAGGCCAGCGGCGATCCGCAGCCGACGATGATGTCCGCGTTGAAATTCGGCGCCTCAGCCTTCACCCGTGCCTCGATCTCGCCGAAGGACTGGAAGGTCTGGTTTACGGTGATCCCTGTTTTTTCTTTGATGAAATTGACAATCTTGACATTGTTTTCCGGAGACATGCCCATGTAGGCGTTGATCTCTTCCGCAATAGCGCTGCCTGCGAGAACGACCGAGAACATGGCGACGACGACGACTGCAATGAACTTTCTTTTCATGATTTCCTCCAATTAAATTTAATGCATTCAATGGATTTTCAGAAACCGTATCGGCAATCCTTGCGGTGTCACCCCCTTTCACATCCTGTCGACTTAAAGAACCTCCCACCTGTTTCCAGAAACCGGAATCGACTGATACATAACAAAACCGCGAAGGCATGTCAAAGCGGGATCGGAAACCTTTGCCCCCGGAGAGGGGAATTTACATGCATTCGTTCCAAAAAGGTTACGCCATCTATATAGCACTCAATGTATGAGTCAAATTAATAATAATCATATAATTAATAATCGGTTGTTATGAACTCGATTCGACCGACCATCGCGACGCCGCCTAAAATGACGGATTCCCGTTTTCACAAGAGGGGTTAGAAATAGTGAGACTGCGTAATCGGTTCGTCTGGTTGCAGATGGAGAAACTCTTCGCCATTGTAAGGTCCGTGGACCATTTTCTCAAAGTAAGAGAGATCCCCTTCGAACTCACGGTAAGCCAGGTTGAAAAACGCCGCATTTTCTCGTGCCCGGCGGCGCAGTGTTTCGATTTCCTGCATTCCCGAGTTGATCAGCGCGATATGGGTATAGTTTTTCATACTTTCCCGAATCGCCCAGAGGGCCGTTTTCTCCCCGTACCTGGGCAGATACTCCGTCCGGTAGGCGCCGAGGGGATCTTGGTCCTGCTTGACCCATCCCGGTGTCAGATAGTAGGTGCCCGGATGACCACGGAAAATCCCATCATAACGTGCCGGCGATCCCAGAAAGAGAGCGATGCAGTCATGACAGCGAGGGACAATCAATTGCTGGCGACGCGCCTTGACGCCGACCAGACCGTTTGAACAAAGACCGTAACCGAGAACGATGGCGGTCGCATAGGACGCCACCTGATCGATTCGCTCCTGGATCATCGCAGGGAGCTTCTTCGGTGTCCGATGGAGTCCCTGTTCGAGATAGATGACCTCAACCGCCGGCGCACCGGCGCGCACCGCCTCCAACTCGGGTTCCATGACCCGACAGGCAATGATCACCCGCCTTTCCGACGGCGGTAGCGGCACCGTCTTCTCCATACCCAACCATCCCGGCAACGGAACATCGGCGGGAGAATCCCGGCGAGCAACAGCTCCCCTCACTGGCATTCATCGACTCCCGTTGTTCATGAGGACGAGGGGTTCATTCGGCAGTATCCATTTCTATAACTCGAATTTCTTGGCCCGGTGGGCCTTCATGAAATTCACGCAGTAGTTGTCCCGTCCGGCCAACGCCTCGGCAGCCAGGATATTGGCCAGCATCCTCTTGTCCAGAGGGTTGATGATGGCGCCGTCAAGCCCATAGGCAACCGCCATCGACATGAAGGTCTGATTCAGAAATGCCCTTCCCGGTAAACCGTAGGAAACATTCGAAAGGCCGCACATGGTGTGCACACCGGCGAATGTTTCCTTGATCAGCGCAATCGCCTTGAGAAATTCAATGCCGAACGTCCCGTCGACAGAAATCGGCTGCACCAGAGGATCCACGTAAATATTCTGCGGTGGAATCCGGTTCTGCACCAGCCCGTTGATCAACTGATCGGCTATCCGCAACCTGTCTTCCGCCGTTTTGGGCATCCCTGCATCGCTCATGCAAAGGGCAACGATCCGGCAATCCGTTCCGGCCAGGAGCGGAATCATCGCGTTGTACCGATCAGACTCCAGAGAAATGGAATTGATCATGGGTGTTCCCCTGTGCACGGACAACCCGGCCTCGATCGCCTTGGGACTCGGCGTGTCGATCGAGCAGGGACCATCCACAACGGCCTGCACGGTCTGGATCAGCCAGCGGATGTAATCCTCCTCCTCTCCGAGGAAGATCCCTGCATTCACATCTATGAAGTGTGCGCCCGCCTCGTGCTCCTGCCGCGCCAACGCTTGAATCGTTTCCGCATCCCGGCTCCTAATCGCCTCCGTGATCGCCTTTCGGCTGGCATTAATCAGTTCCCCCACGATGACCATCGTCGACCTCCTGCCGTCCCGTACCCGCCTCGTTTCGTGAAACGGATCCATCTGTTGTCGATAAAATCGTTGTTCGCAATACCGGCCTGCCCTTCGTCCACAGCAAACGGGCCTCACCCGAACTGCCATGAACGAAAGGCGTAAAATCAATTACTTCCGCTCAGCCAACAGACCCTTCACCAAGGTCACGGCATCGATGGCCGACTTGCCATAGCCATCGGCGCCGATTCGGTCGGCCCACTCCTGATTGACAGGCCCGCCGCCGATGATGACGATATATTTCTGACGGATCCCCATTTCCTTGAGGGTATCGATGACCTCTTTCTGAGCCGGCATGGTTGTCGTCATAACCGAGGATAGGGCGATCACGTCCGCCTTGACCTTCTCCGCTTCCTCGATGATGCTGAGGGATGGATTATCGACACCCATGTCCACCACTTCAAAGCCGCTGGTATCAAGCACGGAAGCCACGATATCCTTGCCGATCGAATGCACATCCCCCTTAACCGTCCCAATCAGGACTTTGCCGAACTTCTGCACCGTTTTCTTCTGTTCATCGATGACCGGTTTCAGAACAACCATGGCCGCATTGAAGTTGGCCGCCGCCATCAGCAACTCCGGGAGATAGGCATCCCCGCTCTCGAATTTATTGCCGATGATGGTCATCCCTTTCGACAGACCCTGCTCAATGGCCTCCAATGGATCCATGTTGCTCGTCACCACCTCTTGGGCCAGAACCTTCGCCTCGTCCTCCGTCCCGTCGATGACCACCGCTGCCAATTTCTCAAGAATCTGACTCTTTTCCATTCTTGTACCCCCCTCTCTACGAAAATGATATGCCCATGCCGGACAGTTCGACCTTCACCTCGTTGATCAGACGCACATACGCCTCGGAAGGCTTGCCGGTAGCCACATTGTAGCAATCCTGATAGCGATCTCCCGACGGGGCCTTGTCGATCCGGGACTCATATTTTTCCAACATCTTCTTGACCAGCGTATTGGCCTGCTTCCGGTCATATCTTGCCGCCGCCTTGGTCATATCGACACCGAACTGGCACTCCATCGGGGTAAAACCGTCAATTTTGACCGCCTTGGCCGAGTGGGGCGTCTGAACCGACGGAGCGCCGGAGGCCGTGGCCGCCAGCAGCCAGGCCGCCGACTCATAACAGTACATCTTGGTATTGGGGCCGCCGGCCATGTAACCCAGCCATATCACCGGCATCGGAATGTTGCGGCTCGCCGCCTGACAGCTCACGGAGACAACCCAGAGGACATCGCGGGTGGTGGAGCAGCCATATTTGAAATGAACGGGAAAATGGAGTTGATAACTCCCCTTGAGAGCCAGGATGCCGATCATAATATAGGCGGTGCTGGCGATAGCCGTGCCGGCAGGACCACCGCAGTAGCCGCCCAGAATGGGGGCCGTCTCGGCGCCCACGTTGCCGCCCCAGTTGAGCAGATAGGCGATTTTGTTCATGGTGCCATATTCCAGCTTGTTCTCGGCCACGGTCCCGCAGAGCCAGCCGTCGGTCGGACGGAGGCCAAACTGCGGGGCGCTGGCGGCAATCGTCGTAACCGCCGAAGCGGCCGTCGAAACAAGATTGCAGATCGGCAACCCGGGCCGGCCGGCCTGGATCAGCGCATTACGGCCGATCTTCACGCTCCTGATGGCCGCATACAGTTCAACAGGAGACCCCGCCGCCGCCTGAATCCCTCGAATGCTGTCCAGAGCCGGGATACTGATGGAATCCACCTCGGGAATCGACGCATAGGCCTCGATCTTGTTGGTGATCATCTCCTCGGTCGTCGAAACGATCCCGGAACCCACATGCTGCCAGGGAATCTTCCCGTCATCGGGCTTTCTCATCCCGAACACCTTGGCCTCTTTCCCTTCGCCCAGATAGCATTTGCCGGGCGCTCCGGCAATGCCATCGAGGATCTCCTCCTTCGTGAACCGAATCACCCGATTCGTGTCCTGACAGTAAACCCCGACGACAGACAGAAACTCCACCGCTGCCTGGAACAGGTTGTCTGCCGCCCCGTCATCGGAGGGGACGGGGTTTTCTCTATCATACTTGATGCCGTACTTCCGGACCAGCTCATTGAGCTTCGGCATGAAGAACTTCATGTCAAAGTCCTTTTCGCTCATTATCGGTCCGGTGATTGCCCTTTCACAGATATCCAAAAAATTTGACATACGACCTCCTTGATGTGCTGCGTTTTTGGCCATCTCTGGCACCCTCATAAAGCGACCTGCCTCTGCATTCACCCGATGTACTGCCCAGCTCCTCAGGGAGAGGAACATCCGTCCGCTCCCGTGCAATGCCTTTCTCACCAGACGAATCTTCGCGATACCCCCACCCAGGGGAACGTTCCTTATATTTCAAGCCCCATACCGGCAATCTCCTCACAGACGCGATTGTAGAGGGCCACATAGGTTTCGTGAGGGCGCCGGGTCTTCAGATCGTAGCACTCGGCGTACCTGCTCCCCAGAGGCGCATGCTCGATGGTTGTCTCATATTTTTCCAGCAATCGAGCAACCAGTTCACCTGCTCGCCGACTGCCGATGCCGGTGGCCGCTTTGGCACATGCCACACCGAACCCGGCTTCTGTCGGGGTGATCCCGTCTTCAAGAACGGCCTTGGCGGGATGGGGCGTCTGCACCCCCGCATAGCCTGCGACAACCTGTGTGGCAATGATCGCGGCAGACTCGTAAAAATACATTTCCGTGCAGGGTCCCGCCGCCGTAAATCCGCAGGCGATGGCTGGATAGTTGGTATTTCTACTGGCAGCTCTGCCCGTAATCGAAAAAATCCACAAAGTATCCCGCAAGGAATTGCAGCCATGCTTGAAGTGAATCGGCAGGGTCAGATGATAGCTGCCCTTGAACAAATGCATACCCAGAATGTAATATGCGGTTTTCAGAAGGGCCGTCCCCGCTGCGCCACCGGCATAGCCTCCCATGACAGGCACGGCCGTGGACCCGATGTTCCCATTCGTCATTTCGATAAAAATCAGACGATTGAGGGTTTCATCATTTACTTTCATCTCGGGAATGACATCGATCAGCCAGCCATCGGAGGGACGCAGCCCGAATTGAGGATGAGACGCGGCGATCGTACCCGTCGCCGTTGTGGCAGATGAAAGAAGATTCATGATCGGAAGGCCCGGACGGCCCGCCTGCTTCAGGGCTTTTCTGGCCGCGGTCACGCTGCCGGCGCTGGCCATGATCTCGAGCGGAGAGCCACCCGATACATACAGCCCCCCGACCTTTCCGAAAGCCGGGATGCTCACTGAACATGTCTCCGGCAGAGAGGCATATCCCTCGACCTGTGCTTCGGCGACCGCCTCCGAAGAGGCGACGATTCCCGAGCCGACATGCATCCAGGGGAGATTGCCGTCATCCGGTTTACGCGCTTTGAAACAACGACGGTCACGACCCTCCCCGAAGAAACGCTTCCCAACATCAAAACTGGCCACGTCCAGTCTCATCTCCCGCTCATCCAGTTCTATGACCCGGTTCGTAGCCTCGTTATAGACACCAGTCCTGGTTAGGAGTGCATAGGCGGCCTGAAACAACCGATCCGCCAGTGCGTCATCCGTGGAAACAGGGTTCGCCAAGTCCGGGCTGATGTTATAGTTCTTGACGGTTTCCCTGATGGCCGGAATCAAACGCTTCATCATGAAGTCTTTTTCCGGGATAATCGGCCCCGTCGTGGCCCGGCGCATAAATTCCATGAAATTCGGCATGTTCGGAGTGCTCCTGCCTCCCGAAGGGGGCTTTTCCTTCCTATGTTCCGGGATGCAGCGGTTCTGCGACCCGTAGAACCGCTGCAGATGAATCACGACTCTGTCCAACGCGGTTATTATTTTGCCGCCTCACGCATTTTTGTTTTCCATATATCGTTCCACTCCGCCTTCTTTTCGATGACATATTCGAAATTGATGGGAATAAACTTCGGGGGAGTATTTCCAAACAGCGGATTAACGGCCGGTCTCGGGGTAACATACCCTATGCCGGCTACCAAATCGCTGTAAGACTGAGTCCCTAAGGAATCGATGATCTTCTTGGCGAGATCGAGTTTCTTCGTTCCCTTGAAAATGAAGGCAAAAATTCCATCGTATCCCGTGCCCTCTCTGGGGACAGACCAGATCAATGGATACCCCTGTTTTTGCAGGGACATGATATTATCCGTAGGTGCGATCCCCAGCATGAATTCACCTCGGGCAACGAGATCGGCAGGCGCACTGCCGCTCCGTGTATAGTGGTGGATGTTCTTGTCCAGGGCTTCGAGGAATTCCCAGCCTCCTTTTTCGCCATAAAGGGAAAGGAAGGTGTACCGGATGAGATTGGCCGTTCCAGAAGTAAGGGGAGATGCCATGAGGATTTCTCCCTTCCATTTGGGATCCAGCAGATCCTTCCAGCTTTCGGGCATCTTTAAACCCGCCTTGGCAAGACGATCCTTGTTCCCAACCAGCACAAAAGAGAAATTGCCCTGATTATACCAATAACCCTGGGGGTCGTAGAAGAGGGTGTTCGCCCCCTTCCAGGCCGGCGATACGTAGGGCTCCACCCATCCGTTCTTCTTGGCGAGAAACGCCAGAGGCGCACCGACGCACATGACCATGTCCGCGTTGAAATTGGGCGCTTCGGCCTTCACCCGCACTTCCACCTCACCCATAGATTGGTTCAAGTACTGGATCTTTATACCGGTCTGTTCAAGGAAGAACTTTGCATTTGCGTCACTGTTTACCGTCGACCCCCATCCCATGTAGGTGCTGATCGTCGGCTGGGCCTGTGCCATACAAACAAACATCGTGAAGGCTACCGGGATTAAGCAGAAAGTAATCCATCTCTTTCTCATTGTTGTCCCTTCCTTTCTTGGCTAAGTGATCCGTTTGTTTATTTGTGCCGCTTTTCCACTTCTCTTCACCACTCACCCCCTTTTCTTCATATTTCCATCGGGATCCCCATCGTGACCAGTTCTTCCACAATCCCCCGGTAGAACTGATCGTAGACATCTGACCGCTTCCTTGTTTCAACATCATACAGTTCGGGATAGGTTTTCCCCATAATCTCCGCCGACCTCTGTTTTATGATCTCTTCATATTTCTCCAGGAGGCGGTTGCACAATTCACTGGCCTGCCCTGCAGCCATGCCGGACCTGGCAATGGAATGGGCCAGATCGGCATTGAACTGCGCCTCGGTCGGGGTTACTCCGTTGCTCATGACGGCTCGAGCGGGATGGGACGTCTGAATGCCGGCATATCCGGAGGTGACGGTCGCCAAAAGAGAGGCAGCCGCCTCATAGAAATAGGTCTTGGTGCAGGGCCCTCCGGCAGCATAGGGCAACGCAATCGCGCAGTAGTCTGTGTTTCGGCTCGTCGCCCGGCCAACGATGGCATGGACCCAGAGACCAGCCCGGGTGGATGAACAACCGAGATTCATGTCCACGGGGCCGGTTAGATGATATGCACCTTTCATGAAGACACATCCTGCGATGTGATATGCCGTCATGACCAGAGCGGTTCCGGGCGCCCCGCCGGCATAACCGCCGAGGATGGGCAGATCGGTGGAACCAACGTTGCCACCGATATAGTTGACAAAGGCGAGCTTGTTCATGTTGTTGAAATCGATTGTCATTTCTGCAAGGAAATCGATAAGCCAGCCATCAGAGGGGCGCAGACCTGCCGACGGATAACAGCCGGCGATGGTGCCGGTATCGGTGGTCGCAGCCGAACAGAGATTCAATATGGGCAATCCCGGTCTCCCTGCACGCCATAACGCCTTTCTCCCCGCGGCAAGGGAGTTAAAGACGCCATACAGCTCCAAGGGCGAACCTCCGACAATAGAGCGGCCTCTCACGGTTTCGAGAGCGGGGATGCTGATCGAATTCGCCTGAACAACCTTGGCGTACCCCTCTACCTGCGCTTGGGCAATTTCTTCCGAAGTGGCCATAATCCCGGTGCCGACATGACACCAGGGCGGATTCAGGTCTCCCGGCTTTCGAGGTTTGATCGTAGCCCGGTCCCTGCCCTCCCCGAAGGTACCCCCTTCCCTGTACTGACTCAGTTCCCTGAGAATTTCATTCTTTAAAAAGGGGACAATCCGGTTGGTGCTGCTGCAATACAGACCGGTGCGTTCCAGAAAGTCGATGGATGCCGCAAAAAGCCGATCAGCCAATCGATCATCAGAGGGGACCGGTTCGGCGGGATCATAGATAATTTCATATTCTTTGACAATTTTACGAATGTTCGGTATCAGGGTTTTCATGTGAAAATCCCTCTGCATCATGATCGGTCCAGCAAATGCCCTTTCCAGATAATCAAATAAACTTGGCATACGAAACACCTCCTCCATTCGTTCCGGCGTACTGCCAAACAGGCGCGATCAGCCCTGACTAAAACGCTGAGTTGATTATGAAAAATCCCGATAAACAAACAGTCCGGGCTATTGCGAACTTGATAGATCACCAATGTACTATTGTCAAATTGATTATAAAAATGCTACTGATAGGGTAAGACTATAGCAGACCGGGCCAAAGGCAACCGTTAGCGAATGGCAACGGCTCCCAATCCGGATAAGGATCAGGGCAGATGCATCTGAATCAACTCTGGGTATTCTATCACGTGGCAAAGCACAAGAGCTTCTCCCTGGCAGCGGGGGCGCTTTGTCTGAGTCAGCCTTCCGTAAGCAACCAGATAAAGTTCATGGAGGACTCCTACGGTCTTAAACTCTTCGAACGCTTCGGCAGGAATATCGGACTGACCAGCACCGGTGAGGTCCTCTATACCTATGCGGAGCAGATTTTTAAACTCACCAAGGAGGCGGACAGCGTCATCAAGGAGATCAGAGGGATGAAGTCCGGAGGGATTAAAATCAGCGCAAGCCACACCCTCGGAGCCTATTACCTCCCGGATATCATCGACCTCTTCAAGAAGAAGTATCCCATGGTCGAAATTCAGATGAACGTGGGCTATACCCAGATGGTCGTGGAAAGCATCCTCACGTTCAAGAGTGATCTGGGGCTGATCGGCCAAAGCGTCACGCACCCGAACATCGTGGCAATCCCCCTCTGGGATGAGGAACTGGTCCTGATTGTTCCGCCCAACCATCCCTTTACCCGCTGCCCGTCCGTCAGTATCTCCCAACTGCGGGATCAGCCGTTCATTATGAGCGAAAAGGGGTCCGGTGTACGCAGCATCACCGATGAGATCCTGTCCGGAAAAGGACCATCCCCGCGGATCATCATGGAATTGGGCGAAAACGAGGCAATCAAACACGCGGTCGCTTCAGGGCTCGGCATCACCATCATCTCGGCGATGGTTGCCAGACGGGAGTTGGAGGCCGGCGTGCTCAAGGCGGCGCGCCTCTCCGGCGCCCGGATCATGAGACAGTTCTTCATCATCCACCATAGTGACAAGTACCTGTCCGATCTCATCCGGGCCTTTATGGACGAAGCGCTACGCTTTTCCGTAACCGGGAATCGTACCGTTCCGGAGGGAAAACCCCCTGCCCGGATAAGGAAACGGCCTTCGCCAGGTTCATCCGACCCGGGCTGATCCTCGGACACCTGTCCCCGGCAATCGGCGGAAGTTCATCTTGAAAACAGCCGGCGGCAGGGAAAGGATCAGATTTACCGTTAGTCGTTCATCCCCCGCTCCACCTCGCCGATCGCCTCTTCGATCACATCGAGGGCGCCGTCCATCTGCTGCTGCGTGATCACGAGGGCCGGCCGCAGCGTGATCATGTTGCCGTCGATCGTCTTGAAGGCGACCCCCTTCTCCATGCACTTGAACATCACCGCCTCGGCCTCCCGGGTCGCCCTCTCCTTCGTTTTCCGGTCGCGGACCAGGTCGATGCCGATGTGGAGGCCGATCCCCATCACACAGCCGATCAGCGGGTGGCGTTCCGCCATCCCGTTCAGCCGTTCCAGCGCATGGGCGCCCAGGCGCGCTGCATGGTCGCAGAGCTTCTCCCTTTCGATCACCTCGATCGCGGCCAGGCCGGCGGCCGCCGCCAGCGCGTTCTTCTCGTGGGTGTAGTGGCCGATGGAGCGCTCCCCGCAGCAGTTATACTCCTCCCGGGTCACGATCCCCGCCAGCGGCACGATCCCGCCGCCGAGCGTTTTGCCGAGGACCAGGATGTCCGGCGTCAGGTAATGGCCGCTCGCGAACAGCTTTCCGGTCCGGCCGAACCCCTCGATGATCTCGTCGAAGATCAGCAGCGCGCCATAGCGCCGGCAGAGATCGCGGACCCCTTCCCAGTAGCGCCGGCTCGGCACGACGGGATTCGCAGAAACCGGCTCCCCGATCACCGCGGCCATCTCCGGTTCACGCCGCATGACCAGTTCGATCTGCCGGAGGCATTCGGCGTCGACGTCGTCCGGATTCGTGAACCCCCAGGGATTGCGATAATAATTGGGGAATTCCACATGAAAGGCCCCGGGAACGAGCGGCCCGATGCCGCCGTGGAAGTGCTCCTCGCCCCCGACGGCCGAAGCGCCGAAACCGGCCCCGTGGAAGGAGTCCCAGAAGGAGATGGTCTTGAAACGGCCCGTCACCAGTTTTGCCAGTTTCAGCGCCATCTCGATCGCGTCCGTCCCCCCCGGGCAGAAGAGGGTCCGGCAGAGGTCGCCGGGTGCGATCTCCGCCAGCTTCTTCGCCAACCGGACGGCGGGGATATTCGTGTATCGCCGCGGGCAGAAGGTAAGCGAGTCATCCAACTGCCTCCGGACCGCCCGAACCACGTCCGGGTGGTTGAAGCCGGCGTTGTGCACGCCGTTGCCATGCATGTCGATGTATTTCCGGCCCGCCAGGTCCTCGATATAGACCCCCTCCGCCTGGCGGATCACGTTCAGGACGGGGGTGGAGAGGCTCTGGTGGAGGAAATAGCGGCCATCCTCCTCGAACCATTCCCGCGTCTCGCCGGAGAGGTTCCGTTCCCAATATCGCTGCCGCGCCGGGGTGGTGTTGACATCCCCCTGCTCCGCCTCCCGCCGCTTGGCCTCTTTCCCGGCCCCCCTTTTTACCATAGCGATTCCTCTCCCGATTTTCAGAATAGTCCTCAACACCTTTTTTGAATTCCGACCCGAGATTATCCCTGTGGAAGAGATCGATATCAAGGGAAAAAAAGTGATTCAACCCATAACAAAAGAAGATTTGACTTCATCGTGACGGGGATGTTACGGAAAACAGGCAGAAATTCATTTCGGAGAGAGGATGAGCATGGAAAAACTTCACCGATCGGAAGGCGATATCAACATCTCGCCGCGCAGGCAAAAATGGCAGGAGGAGAATCTGAATGCCGAAACGAGGGCGCTGCTGGCGGAGGATGAAAAATACTTTCTGAAGCAGTCCCTCTCGACCCCCTGCCTGAACGCGATGCAAAGCTGCGGCGGGATCTGGATCGAAGACCTCCAGGGACGGCGCTACATGGATTTCCACGGGAACAACGTCCATCAGGTCGGCTTCTCAAACCCGGCGGTCATCGCCGCCATCAAAGAGCAGTTGGACCGGCTCCCCTTCTGCACACGTCGCTATACGAACCGGGTTGCCGTCGATCTCGCAAAAAAGCTTGCCGAGATCGCTCCGGGCGATCTGAACCGCGTGCTCTTCTGCCCCGGCGGGGCCGAGGCGATCGGCATGGCGCTGAAGCTCGCCCGGATCGCGACCGGCCGCCACAAGACGATCTCGATGTGGGACTCCTTTCACGGGGCCTCTCTGGACGCGATCTCGATCGGCGGCGAGGCGATCTTCCGCCAGGATATGGGGCCGCTCCTGCCCGGAACGGAACATGTGCCCCCGCCCGACGAATACCGCTGCATCTATGAATGCCGCGGCCGCGGCGGCTGCGACATGATGTGCGCCCGTTACGTGGAGTATGTCCTGGAGAAGGAGGGGGATATCGCCGCGGTGATCGCCGAACCGATCCGGAGCACCCCCTACATCCCGAAGCCCGAATACTGGCAGATCATCCGGAAGGCCTGCGACCGCCACGGCGCGCTTCTGATCTTCGACGAGATTCCCCATGCCCTCGGCCGGACCGGCCGGATGTTCACCTGCGAGAATTTTGACGTGATCCCGGACATGCTCGTCATCGGCAAGGGGCTAGGCGGAGGCGTCTTTCCGATCGCGGCACTGATCGCCCGCGAGGGGCTCGACGTCGCAGGCAACCGC
This sequence comes from uncultured Syntrophaceae bacterium, assembly GCA_964433455.1. Lineage (GTDB taxonomy): Bacteria > Desulfobacterota > Syntrophia > Syntrophales > UBA5619 > UBA5619. The sequence goes on along the minus strand of CAYSSF010000013.1, from coordinate 22,547 downwards.
GCGCTCGGCCACTACACGCACGAAAAGAGCCCCGTCGCCTGCGCCGCGGCCCTCGCGACGATCCGCTTCGTCGAGGAGAACCGTCTGGCGGAACACGCCCGCGAACTCGGACAGTACGCCCTCGCACGGATGGGAGAAATGATGGAGCGTCATCCGCTGATCGGCGACGTCCGCGGCCTGGGGCTTTTTTTAGGGATCGAACTGGTGAAGGACCGGCAGACCGGCGAGCGGGCCGTTGAGGAAGCGGAGGCGGTGATGTATGCCGCCCTCTGCCGGGGGCTCAGCTTCAAACTCACGATGGGGAACATCCTCACGCTGACGCCGGCATTGACGATCACCCGCGAGGAGATGGACCGGGCGCTTGCAATCATCGAGGCGTGTTTGAGCGAGGTCGAACAGGGCGCCCTGACAGGCTGTTGAAAAACCTGCTGCTCGCCGTCGTTCACGATCCCGAAAAATGAAACAGGCACACGCCTTTTGGCAAGTGCCTGTTTCGTTTTGCTGTACCGCTTGAAACGCGTCAAGGCGGCGTTCTATTCAATGACCATCAGGAGCTGTTCCGTATCGACACTGTCATTGGCCTTGACCTTGATCTCCTTCACGGTCCCGCCCGCCGGGGCATAAAGCGGATTCTCCATCTTCATGGCCTCAAGCAGGATGACCTCATCGTCTTCGTTTACCTGATCTCCCACATTGACCAGAACTTGCAGGATTTTACCCGGCATCGGGGATTTCACTTCTGTACTCATTCTCCTTACCTCCGTCATCATGGATTTTCGAAAATATTGCAACCACCGTCCCGCTGCAACCCACTGCTGATCCAACTACCGCATCGCGAAGTACAAAGACCAACCCGCCAGGAGGCGATCCCTATGCCGAAACGGGACCGACTGCGCTTTTCTATACTTCCTGACCACGCAAGTCAAGGTTAAAATGTCCTCCGCTCCGGACCGGAAGGAATACGATTACTCGGATGCATGAACCAGACGGTAAATATAGTCCAGGTCTCTTGCCACTTCTTTATTCCGTTCCTTGTCTCCCGGCTTTGCCCGCCACTCCGGCGACGCCTCGGCGAGGGCCTTTTCCAGTTGCCACCGGTGTTCAAAACTTCTCCGCCATTGTGCGCGAAACGCCCTTTTTTGTTCGCCGGTAAGGGAAGAGTTGTTGGCGCGATTCACCGCATCGTTCGTCACGACGATCCGGTCGATTTCCGTCGCCGCCATGACGATATTGTTCTCATGGTCGCTCAAAGCCATCCGCTGGGATAACGCCTTCTGAAACCGGGAGGCCGTCGGATAGGTCTTCTCCCGGATGTCCGCCAGCTTGTCCGTCTCGATCCCCGCCTCCCGGATCCGCAGCTCCGCCTCCCCGGTAAGCTGGTATTCGACCGGGAAGTAGGTCTTCTGCTGAAAGACGTTCTGGATGACAAACAGGGAGACGAAGCTGATCAGAACAGCGGCGATCGGCGTCACGACCCACGCGACGCTGATCTCGCCGAGCACCCGCCAACGGATGCCCCTTCCCCCCTTGATCAGGCCGATCCCGATGACCGAACCGACGATCGCCTGGGAACTGGAGACGGGGACGAGAGGAAAGGCCGGCAGCCCATGGCCGAGAAGAAATACCTGCAGACCCTGTGATGCAAAGAGGAACAGGACGATGGCGTTCGCCAGGACGGCCACAAAAGCCGCCACCGGGGACATCTCCGTGAGCCCCGCCCCCACCGTCAGCATGACCTTCTTTCCATAGGTGAAGGTCCCCACGGCGATGGAGATGCCGCCCAGCAGAAAGAGCTGCTGCGCGGCGGTCAGCTTGAACCATCCCACAAAAGAGATGTCCGCGAGCGGCGAAATAGGGACGAAGATTCCGACCACATTGGAGATGTTGTTGGCGCCCAGGGCGTAGGCGCCGGCGATGCCCGCCAGAAGCAGACCCGACCGGGTCAGTGCGTCCAGGCTGAACATATGGATCCGGGCATATTTGATCCCGTAAGCGATCAGTTTGTAGAGCACAGCGGCGAAGATTGCAGCCAGAACCGGACTGATGAACCAGCTCAGGACGATCTTCTCAAGGGCGCCGTAATCGATAAGGGCCCCGGAAAAGAGATCCCAGCCGATAATTGCCCCGACAATCGCCTGTGTCGTGGAAACGGGATATCCGTAACCGGTGAGCCAGTAGACGGTAACGGCCGCGGCCAGCGCCACGACGAAAGCGCCGGCGATGGCGTTCACGGCGCCCAGCTCGCCCAGCGTTTGCGCCGCGCCCGCCCCGCTGATGACAGCCCCGAAGATGACGAAAATCCCGCATGCGATTGCGGCCTTCCGGAAGCTGATCATCCGGGTGCCGACGGCGGTCCCGAAGACATTTGCCGCGTCGTTGGCCCCCAGCGACCACCCGAGGAACAGGCCACTGGTCAGAAAAATGGCAAACATGGAGCTCCCCTATAACATGCGTTTGATGACGTAGATGTTGAGGCGGTCGGCGACATCTTCGGCCTCGTCGGCGATCCGGTCCACCTGCTTTGCGAAGAAGCGCAGATGCATCTTGTGGCTCAAACGAAGATCCTCCCGCTTGAAGATCGCCCGCTGGAGCCGGGTGGAGACCTTGTCCGACTCCTTTTCCCAGAAGGAGACCTTGTGGATATGATCGTTTACCGCATGGATGTCTTTGAAGAAGGCCCGGCAGGAACGGACATTCGCCTCAACCGCTTCCACCGAATACTGGAGGAGCTCCTTGAAGTCATCGTGAAACTCGGGGCAGATGTCGGGACGCTCGATTTCGAACTGCCAGATCAGTCCCGTAAAACGATCGAGCAGGGCGTCCATGTCCTCGAGGAGTTCCATCACGTCCCCCCGCGATTCCGGGATCAACGTCTTGGTAAAGAGATCCTGCTCGATGGAACGGCGTAGCGCATCCCCCTTGTGCTCCGTCTCCCGGATGCTCGTCATGGCCTGGCAAAATGCATCGATGTTTCCTTTCAGATAGGATTCCATCCCGTTCTTGCACAGCAGCCCCGCCTCGCTGACGCGGTCCATGAATTCGTCCACCTGTTTCTCGATTCCGATCCTTTTCTTGAGTATGCTTTCTCCCATGGTCTTTCCTTTCCAAGAGGGCAACAGGCTTTTGCTCAACAATGCTTGACAAACGTTTAGAGATGGACATAAAATAAGTCAAATTAATATATCTTATATAACGGATAATTTAAGGTTATGAATCTCAACCAACTGAAGATCTTCTATCTGGCCGCAAAGCAGGGGAGCCTGAGCGCAGCAGCGGAAGCGATGTTCATTACCCAGCCGGCCGTCACGAAAGGGATCCAGCGCCTTCAGGAGCACTATGAGATCAAGCTCTTCAACCGTTTCGGCAGAAAGATGGCCCTGACGGATGCCGGAGAGGTGCTCTACGGCATCGCCGAATCGATCTTCGAGATGGAAAATCAGGCGGAGGAGAGCCTCCGGGATTTTCAGCAGCGCAAGCGGGGCTTCATCCGGATCCTCGCCAGCGAAAGTTTCGGATCCTATTACCTTCCCTTCATGCTGGACCGGTTCTGCACGGTTCATTCCAAATTCCGGATCTCGATGGAAACCCTGCCAACGGATCTGATCGTGGAGAAGACGGCGATGCTTGCAAACGATCTCGGCTTCATCTCCTACCCGGTGCCGCACAAGAAACTGCTCTCCCGTGAGGTCCTGGAGGACAGTTACCAGCTTATTGTCCCGCCGGAGCATCCCCTTGCGCTGAAAGCGGTGATCGCGCCGGAGGACCTGGCCGGCCATGCGATCATCGTCCACGAGCAGGGATCGGCTCCCCGCAAGAGCGTCGAAGAGTACATCCGGAGGCATAACCTCCATGTCACCATTCCCCTCGAACTTTCCAGCAACGAGGCGATCAAGACCGCCGTGGAGGAAGGGATGGGCGTAGCCATCATCACGAGGCGGGTGGCCAGCAAAGAGATCGGGATGGGAAAACTGAAGGCCATCCCCCTTTCCGACCCTGCGATGACGCGAAAGTTCTATCTGATTCACCACAAGGACAAGTACATCTCCCGGCCCCTTCAGAGTTTGATCGACGTGGTTGACGGGTGGGTCTCCGAATACCGGCAAGGTCTTCATTGATGGGTTATCGGGACGGCTCCTATGAAATCCCCTTTTGCAAAATTCCTCTTCGACCGGAAAGACCACGAGCTGATTAAACTGGTCCAGGAGGTTTTGAGCCGGGAGGCATCCCGGAAAAACTTCAAGGATCTGCTCAATCCCTATCTGAACCCCCACGGCATCAAGGAGATGGCGGCCTCCCAGGGATTCCGCATCGCCTATGCGATGGCTAACCTGCTCCATTCCCTGGAAATCGGCAAGGCCGATGACCGTTTGAACGCATTGCGCGCCCTTCACGATGAGGTAATGAACATCACCCACAGTTCACTCCGCCGGAATACGGCAAGGGTGCTCCTCCAGATCGTGAAGGAGTTGGTCCGGGTGCGGGGGGATTATGAAAGGCAGCTTGAACTGGCCCATGATTTTCGTGCGGCCACCTCCGGGAAACCGCGCCTCATCCGCGAGGAATTGAGCCGGTACCATCTGCTGGAGATGCCGGAAGCGTGGAACCAGATCGCCTTCGATGACCATGTCCACGACGCCAACACGAAAGGACGCAAAACCCCCACCCATCTGATTATGGACGCCTGGATCAAGGGGATCCGCCGCCTGACGGTAATCTACTATAATTTCGTGCCGCCGGAGGCCGCATCCGAGCTCCTCGACGCCGGGGCGATCATGGGAATCGCCATCCGCATCGGGGTCTCCATGGGCGCTCAGTTCCGGGGCCGGAATATCCGATTGATCTGGGTGCCGCGCGGATTCTCAGACGCCCGGGATTTTCTCTCTTTTTTGGCGGAACCGTCCGTTCGCTGCTTCATGGAAGAAGAGCGTCAGGTATCCGAATACCAGAAGAGCCATGTCATCGCGGTGCTGAATGAATTCAACCAAAAACACCGCATGGCCATCCGCGAAGCCCTCGGCGTTGAACTCCCGCGGCTCGATCCCGCCGATTTTCTCGCCTTTGTCGGCAGCGGCCAGGCGTCGATCCTCCATCTGGCGGAATTTATCCATACCCGCCTGCTGCCGTTGATGGAAATCCGCGTTTCCGAACTCCAGGCGCGCTATACCGAGGCGTCCACTGAAGAACGCGAAGGGATGGAGGCCCTGGTCGCCCGGATGCGGGAGCTCGATTCGGAGGCCATCGTTGAACAGTACCTCCGACCGGTCCACAATCCATCCCTGCCCGATCCGAACAGGGAACACGATGCCTCTTCCGGATGGGGACACGATGCCGCATCATCTCCCCATCCGAAAGATGTACCGCCGCTTCTCCGGCTTGCCCCCCATGAACTCCTGCAGAAACTCGATCAGCTCCATTCGGGATATCGGATCTGCCTCAACCTCAGCGATCTGGGCGTGGAAGATGTGCTGGAGATGCTCTATGACTGCAAAGGGATGATCACCCACCTGGAGATCTTCAATCTGAAGGACCATGTCGCCGGAAAGACGATCCATTACTGGGAAATCAGCGAGCTGCAGATGGCCCTCAACGAAGGAAACGTCATTACGCTGAAAAAACTGATCCGCGGCATGATCCAGCGCATTGAAGATCCGGTCGGGGACGCCTTGCGGCAAGACGTCCCCGACCGGATCGCAAAACTGACCGAGATTCTCCGCAACATTCCCGTTCTACAGTCTCACTACCGCGTCGTCCCCCTCAAGGCGAACATCGGCAGCGACTCCACCGGCCGTTCCCGGCGCCAGTACGGCATGGGGCTGATCATCCGGGAGACGCTGACCCCGCGCGCACAAAAGGCGATCCGGCAAGCCCTGTTTCCCGTGGACTTCATCCTCCCGGTTCGTATGCGGGCCTATCCAAGGATAACCTATCTGCCCTGTCCCGCACCGGGGACTATGAAGAGATGGTTCGAGCATCTCCACTGCCTGCCGGGGCTGCGGCGCCTCGGGGAACAGCGCGTGCAGGATTGGGAGATCCAGGAGAATGCAACCCGGCTGGAGTTGCCGGGAAACATCCTCCCGCTGGGAGGTCTGCACGAGGAGGGCGGCAACGATCTCTATCTGGTGGAGAGAAAACCGCATGCGGAGCAGGGAAAAACCTGGAAATATCTGAACAGCGGCGTTAAGAACGCCATCAAGGTCCTGGTCGGCTTCATCCCGGCGTTTCTCACCTTTGCGCTGACGAAGGAGTGGTGGTTCCTGGCCTACTTCGGGGCCTTCATCTGGTTCGGCATTACGGGGCTGCGGAACATTCTCCAGTCGGTCCTCGGCGGGGGCGGCTTCCGCCGTTCCCCGCTGCTGCGCTGGAACGACTACGTGAGCTGGGGAAGGCTGACCGATTCGCTCCTCTTCACCGGATTCTCGGTGCCGCTGCTCGATTACATCGTGAAATCGGTGATCCTCGACCGGATGTTCGGGATCACCACGGCCACCAACCCGGCGCTCCTCTACAGCTTCATGGCACTGGCCAACGGACTCTACCTCTCCAGCCACAACGCCTTCCGGGGACTGCCGAAGGGAGCGATCTTCGGCAACCTTTTCCGGAGCATCCTCTCGATTCCGCTCGCCATCCTCTTCAACGCCGCCGTCGGCGGCATCCTCTTTGAAGCGGGCATCGCGGGAATCAACGAAGTCCTCCAAAAATGGGCGGCCATCATCTCGAAGACGGCTTCCGACTGCGTAGCCGGCGTCATCGAAGGCCTGGCCGACCGTTACGAAAACCTGAGGATGCGGGGGCGGGACTACACCGCAAAACTCGGTCAACTCTTCGACACCTACGCCCGCCTCGAACTTCTGTTTCCCGAGAAGGACGTTCTGGAGATGCTCGAATCCCCAAAGCAGTTCATCCGGACCATCGGCGCCGAAGCTCAAGATCTTGAGCGGATCATCATCATCAACGCCCTCGATCTCCTCTATTTCTGGATGTACCAACCCCACGCCCGGAGCGTCCTGATGGACCGCATCCGGACCATGTCGGATGAGGAACGGCAGATCTTCACCCGGTCGCAGTGCATCCTGCAGCGGGAACGGGAGATCAGCCAGCTCTTCCTGGACGGGATCATCGGGAGGAATTTTTCACGGGGACTCGCCTTCTATCTGGACCGGTACCGGGAGTATCTGGAGAGCCTGAGACGCATGGTCTTCCCGGAGCTATCCGATCAGACCACCATAACCCTGAAGAAATGATCCGCACGCCATACGCTCAATGCAAATGGCGCACGGATCGTCATTTTATTTCCTTTTTACAACAAACATCGTGAGGTCGTCGGAAAACTTACCGCTATTAAAGTCAGCCACGTTGTTAAATATCTTTTCCACGATTTGAACCGGGTCCGCCGGTTCCTTAAGCAACAACTGAAGCCGCGCCTCTCCAAATTCCTCCCCTGACGCGTTTGTCGCTTCCGTCACGCCGTCCGTATAAAGGAAAAAAATATCGCCGGGGTTGAATGGATATTTTGTCTCTGTCCACGTGTCATTGGCGTCCCATCCCATAACAGGTCCCGTGGATTCGCTTACACGAATAGACCCGTTATTCACGATAAAAACCGGATTATGGCCGGCCGATACGATTTTCAGCTCGCCTGTACTTCGGTCGAACACCGCGTACACGAGGGAGAGGAACATGCCACTGTCCTTTAAGATGTCACAGAACATGCGGTTGGCGGTTCTGAGGATTTGGATGGGATCTCGCATCGTGTAGCCGAGCGAGCGGAAGATCCCCTTGCTCACCGCCATAATGAGTGCCGAAGACATGCTGTGACCCGAGACATCGCCCATGATGAAATGAATACCGGTGTCTATATCCCAGGCGTCGAAAAAATCACCGCCGATCTTGTCCGAAGGCTGGTAAAATGTCCCTACATCGACGCCCATGAAACCCAACCCGTGGGGCAGGATGTTTTTCTGCACATTCTGGGCAAGCATCCTCTCTTTTTCCAGCCGTTCGTTTTTTAATGCGAGGTCCGCCATGAGTTGGAGATTCTGTTTCTTCAGCTCGTGCTTTTCCAGCACCCTGGTTACGGATATGCTGACCGTCTCCTGGATGTTTTCATCCTTCAGCAGGTAGTCATTTGCCCCGCGGTTGAGCGCGTTTATGGCCACGGAGATCTCATTATTGCCGGTAAGGATGATGACCGGCACGTCGTCACCCCTATCTCGAATCTTACTGAGGAGTTCCATACCGCCCATCTCAGGCATGTTCATATCGGAGATCACGAGCCCGATGCCAGGGTCTGCGACATATTTGGCGAAGGCATCTGTTCCATCCTCTGCGGTATCGACCGTATAATCTTCGGCTTGGAGGATATCGGCCAGCACATCCCGGATAAATGAATCGTCGTCGACGACAAGCACTTTTGTCTTTTCCAAAGTCATCTTAGCCCAATTCCTCCTTGTCATCCAATCAGATTCTGAACCGTCTCCAGCAGATTCGTCTGATCAAAGGCGCCTTTCACGATATACGCGTTTGCGCCGACCAGGATGCCCCTCTTTTTGTCCTCATCCTTCTCCCTTGATGTCACGATGATGATCGGCGTATCTTTGTAGGAATCGTCCTTCCTCAACCGTTCCGTAAGCGAGAACCCGTCAAGCCGCGGCATCTCCACGTCGGTGATGACGAGATCGTATCTCTTCGCCCGCGTTTTCTCCACCGCCTCCATGCCGTCTTCCGCCAGATCGACTGCGTATCCGTATGCCTCGAGGATGCTCTTTTCGATTTCGCGCGTATTGATCGAATCGTCCACAACGAGAATGCGCGCGGCTCCTATCTCCTTTTTCTCCGGCCCATGCGCCTGCTTCGTCTCTCCCGCTTCCTTGATGAGTCCGGGAACATGTAAAATGTTGATGACCTCGTTCCTGCCCGAAATGGTTACCCCGGACACGAGGCGGATGTTTTTCATGTGGCCAGGCAGTGACTTGATTACCATGTCTTCCTCGTCGAGCAGGGTATCAACGATGAGACCGAGCTTTTCGTTCCCCACTCGCGTGATGAGCACCAGATGGTTGCCGCTTTTCTCACCGCCGTTGCCGGCCAGATTGATGACGGTTTCCAGGTGCGCCACCGGGATAAGCTCCTCCCGAAGCCTGATTGCCTTTCTGTTCAGTACGTTAATGATCTCCGCTTCGGAGACGCGTATAATCTCGGTCACATAGTGCGTGGTTATCGCAAATTTCGCACCGCATGCCTCGACCAGCAGCACGCGCATCACCGCCAGGGTCATCGGGAGCCGGATCAAGAAACGGGTCCCCCGTCCCGCCGTTGTTTCAATCTTGATGGCTCCCTTCAACTCCTCGACAATATTTTTCCTCACCACATCCATCCCAACGCCTCTGCCTGAGACGTCGGTTATGATGGCGCTTGTGCTGAAACCAGGCTGGTATATCAGGTCTATGATTTCGTCGTCCGTCATGGCGTTCAGTTCCGCTTCGCTGGAAATTTTTTTCCGAAGCGCCTTTTCCCTGATCTGGTCCAGCGGAATGCCGCCCCCATCGTCGCTAAGCTCGATCAATACGCTTCCCGCATCATAGCTTGCAGACAGCCGTATGGTCCCCTGCTCCCGTTTGCCCGCCTTAAGCCTTTCCTCCGGGCTTTCCGTTCCGTGGTCGACGGCATTTCTGAGCATGTGCACGAGGGGATCCCCGATCTTTTCGATCATTTTCTTGTCCAGTCCGATATCCCCTCCTTCTATCGAAAGCTCTACGTCCTTCCCCTGCGATTGCGAAAGGTCCCGCACGAGTCTGGGTAGTGAATCAAACACGGTCGAAAGAGGGACCATGCGGAGCATCAATGCCTTTTCCTGCAGTGCAGAGGTCAGAAGTTCCTGCATATTGGCGTCATCACGCATGCTCAACGAAAGTTGCTTGAGTCTTAGATAAAGAGAACGTCCGGACTGGATGATTTCGCTTACTTTACCATCGCGAGAAGAATCAACCTGTTCGAGGTTTGCCAAGAGATCCGAATTTCTCCGCGCCGCCTTTTCTGCCTCCCGGGTATCCGACAAACGCTGTTTCAGCCGGTTCTGATTCGATACGATCTCCCCCATAAGCCGTATCAGCTCGTCGAGCTTCTCCGCATTGACACGGATGCTTTCGGATGGCCTGTGGACCATTTCCTTCAATGCCGGCGACTGGGTGGCATCCGGCAATGGCACGTCGGGAACCGGAACTTTCGCCGGCTTCGGGGGCGCTACCTCCGGTTTTTCGGCACCATGTTCGGCGATTTTTTGTCCTTTGAGTTCCCCGTCGGCCGGAATAGGGGGCGTCTCCGGGGCTGCTGCGGAATTGGCATGGGCGGCACCTCCGACTGAGACGAACTGTCCCTCCGCGGCCCTCGTCAGTTCTTCACAGAGAGCGCTGGTATCCGTGTTCAATTCCTGGCCTGCCGCGACCTTTTCGATCAGACCGGCAATGCAGTCTATTCCCTTGAAAATCACATCGGCAAGGTTCTTGGAATGGCCAATCTTTTTTTCCCTCAGCGCGCCAAGCGCGTCTTCCATCTTATGGGCCACCTCGGTTATCGAGTTCAGCTTCATCATTCGTGATGATCCCTTGATCGTGTGGGCGGAGCGAAAGACGTCATTGATGGTTTCGGAATCATCCGGATGTTTCTCCAGCCGCACAAGACCCTCGTTCAGCTTATTGATATGATCGCGGGCTTCGTCCACGAACCTTGCCAAAAATTTCGCCATGTCCAATGCCATAACGCTGTTTGCTCCTATGCGCTTTTCTGTTTCAACTTCATAAGCTTATGCTGACAGAGGCGCTTGATCTGATCTACGGAAAAAGCGAGGATAAAGAAGGTCAGTCCATGATTTGTTCCCTCGGTTTTGTTCAGCAAATTAATGGTTATCCCATACTCGCGGAGGGCATTTTTCACCTCGCCCCGGACAGCGTAAATTTCCGCGAGATTGAAATGCCCGAGCCAGCATGACGATTGTATATAGAGGGCCTCCTGGAATCTCTTGACAGCCGCTTCGCTTTCGTTTCGCAGTTTGGCAATCATCCCCAGGAGAAGGTGCCCTTCCCTGCCCCACCGGTCTATTTCAATGCTCCGCAGGCAGGCCCGTTCGGCCTCATCGAGTCGCTCCATGGTGATGAGTATTTCCGCCTTCAACATATATCCATTGATGAAGGACGGGTCCTGCTCTAAAAGCCCGTCAATGCATCGGAGTGATTCCTTATAGTTCTTGTTTCCGGCCAGAACCAACGCATCTTTAAAAGAAGAGTGCACCGTCCGCGCTTCATCGTATATCCTGTTCGCCTGCCTTGTTGCTGGGATCGCTCGCGGAGGACGGCTAACATTCATGAGCCCTTGAGTGCGGGTGACCGCGGCAGGTCTGACCGTCTTGATTGCCGCTGCCGCCGGGGACAATTTCCCGGCAAGTGACGTCTGTTTATCCCTGCGGCCGATGCTGATGTCGACATTCTTCTGATAGCAAAATACTCCGTCCAGCTCAACGAGCGGCAAGACACCGTGATTGTGCGACATGGTCTCTGTAGCGCTCACAAACAGCCACCCTTTTTCCCGCAGGAGCGCAGCAAGCTTGTCAAAAATGCTCCGCTGAGTTTCGGGTTCGAAATAGATGGACACGTTCCGGTAAAAAATGACGTCAATATCGCACAGCAGATCGGGGTATCGGTCGCTCATGAGATTCAATTTCATGAATTCAACTTTTTCCCTCACGAAATCCCTGATTCTATGGCGACCATCCTCCGTTGGCTCAAAATACTTCTCCCGCAGGGCCGCCGGGAAGTCCCGGAAGGAAAAACCGGAGTATACCCCCTGTTTCGCCTTGCCGATCGCGTCACTGTCAATATCCGCGCCAATGATGGAGATGAGTCCCCTGATGCCGGCGCCGTATTTTTCCAAAAGCTTTATCATTACCGAATAGGGTTCTTCCCCCGTCGAGCAGCCGGCGCAGAAAATGCGTATGGTATCTTCCGGCTTTCTTTCCGCGAGCATTGCCGAAACCAGCCTGTTCGCCAGAAGGTCAAGGTGGACCGGCTCCCGGAGGAAATAGGTCTCATTGATGGTAAGCAGATTGACAAGGAAGTGGAACTCGTCCTGATCATGGATCAGGCAGGAAAGATATTCAGTGTCAGTTGCCATGCCGCGCTGCGACATCCTGGCGTGGATGCTGTCGGCGAGCGTCGCTTCCTTCTCCGTCTCGAAACAGAGCCCGCTTCTTTCCCTGACAATACTCTTGAAAGGCTGGATGTCCATGATAAATCCCAAGACAATGCCGTTATATATGTTTTTAAAGCGTACTCCCCGCCACGAGGGAAATAATCTCGCCGCTCATTTCGTCGATTGGGAGTATCTTGCCGATGCAGCCGCTATCGATCGCGACCTTGGGCATGCCGAAGACGATGCAGCTCTTTTCATCCTGGGCGAGGGTTGCTCCGCCCCATTCCCTGATCTGCGTAATCCCTCGGACTCCGTCGCTTCCCATGCCGGTCAGAATGATTCCTATCCCCTTGGCCTTATACGCCAGGGCGACGGATGACAACAACATATCACAGGAAGGGCGGTAGATATCGGTCGGTTGACGTTCCACAAAGGCTACTTTCTTCATAAAGGTAATTTCCATATGCTTTTCGGAAGGCGACATGTACGCGGTTCCAGGTAGGATTGTTTCGGACTCCTCCGCCACTTTGATCTTCATCTTCGAGATCCGTTTCAACCATTCCACCAGCCCGGGGATGAATCCGTCCGAATTATGCTGGGCGATGACGATTGGGCAGGGAAACGTTTCCGGCAGCCCGGACAAAATAATAGACAGGGCCTCGGGCCCGCCCGTTGATGAGGCGATGGCGACCACCCTGTCGGACGTTATCCCGGCGAACGCCGGCGGCTTGATGACCTTTGTCTCTCTTATGGCGCGCTTCCCGCTGATATGCGTGATGACCTTGATCTTTGACAGGAGTTTGATTTTCTGTATGAAGTCGCGCGCCCCTTCCAGGTTCACGTCCGGCTTCACCACAAGATCCAGAGCCCCTTTGGATATGGCAGCGTAGGCGGTATTCGCATCGCCCCGCGTCGTAACCACGAGGATGGGGATGGCGGTGGCAGCCATAATATTCTCTATCGCCTCAAGCCCATTCATGACGGGCATCTCGACATCCATTGTCACAATATCCGGCTTCAACTCCCGCACCATTTCCACCGCTTCTTTGCCGTTTCTGGCCTCCCCGACTATCGTGATTTCCCTATCGGTGGACAAAATAGCGCCAATCAGTTCCCTGGCGAGATCGCTGTCATCAACCACCACTACCCGAATTTGCCCCATCTCTCTATTCCATGCCTTCCTTTTTTATCGCTATCGATTCAAGTCCGCAGCTCGTCCGCAAATTCCCCCCATGACACTGTACGAAACCTATCCCTCAATCCTAAATTTTTCCGATTGCCCCTTCAGACTTGCCGAAAGGTCCGTTAATTTCCTACTGATGGCGCTGATCTGACGGATGGATTCCGAGGTCTGGCCGGAACCAGCCGCAATCTCCCGCAGCACCGTAACAACCTGGTTGCTCGCCGTTTTCTGCTGCTGGGTTGACAGGGATATCTGCTTTGCCGCCTCCCGGGTCGACTGTGCTGCCTCCACGACGTCCAGCAGCGTTGATGCGGTCTGGGTCGAATGGTCCATCCCTTAATGTTAATCGCCCTCTTTCTTAATTGACACGGAAGGTTGCCACCATTTCCTTCAGATCGGCCGATAACTGCGCAAGGTTTTTGCTGACGGCACTGATCTGACGGATGGAGTCCGAGGTCTGGCCGGAACCCGTGGCGATCTCCCGCAGCGCCGTAACGACCTGGTTGCTCGCCGTTTTCTGCTGCTGGGTTGACAGGGATATCTGCTTTGCCGCCTCCCGGGTCGACTGTGCTGCCTCCACGACATCCAGCAGCGCTGATGCGGTCTCGGTCGAATGGTCCATCCCTTCCTGAATCCCCTTCGACCCCTTCTCCGAGGTGATCACCAGGCGGTTGACGGCCTCCTGTATCTCATTGATCTTCGACTCGATCTCCCCGGTGGATTCCATAACGCTGTCCGCGAGTCTCCGGATTTCCACGGCAACAACACCGAACCGCTTTCCCGCCTCGCCCGCGCTCGACGCCTCGAGTGCGGCGTTGAACGCGATGAGCTTGGTCTGGTCGGCGATGGTGTTGATGATCTCCATCACTTTGGAAATTTCTCGCGACTTCCTTCCCAACGATACGATTTCATTGATGCTGTTCTCGTTGTCGGTATGAATTTCATTCATCTTCACGATGATCGTCTCTACGGCTGTCGAGCCCTTTTTCGTGTTTTCCCAGGTCCGCGTAGCGATATCCACCACGGATTTCGCATGTTCGGCTATCTGTGTGGAAGAGCTGGAAAGCTCCTCCATCGTGGCCGTGATCTCCGCCACCCCGGCCGACTGCTCCGTGGAGACCGTGGCCTGCTGTTCGACGGACACTGCGATGTCATTCGCCAATGAATTAACGCTCATGGTGACGGTGGAAACCTGGGACATGAGCGTCTTGAGCTTTTCCACCATATTTTTAAAAGATGCGATTAGTTGCCCTATTTCATCCTGACCGGCCGCCTCAATCTGCACCGTGAGGTCTCCTTCCGTCAATTTATTCGCCAGAGCCACCGTTTTGCCGAGCGGACGGGTGATGACGTTGCGGACAAAGAAGGTTATGCCGACACTGAGTAAAATCAGGGCTATCGTCATGGTGGTGAGCATGATCCAAACCCCTCTGTTCACAACCGCCGATATAGCCTTTGCGCTGTAACCGATGGCAAGAAGGCCGATTGTTTTGCCGGCATCATCCACGATTGCCTGCTCATAGTTCATCAAAGATGCCGTATCGGCAGGTTTTTTTGAGGTGACGGTCAGAGGTTTTTTGTTTTCGTCATAAAAGACGGCATATACTAAATCCTTGTCCTTTATGGCCTCCTTAACGAAAACATCCAAAGCGCCGAGGTCGTAGTTGGTGTAGTAAAAGACACTCGTCTTTGCCATGTAATTAACCATGGCCTTCCCTCTTTTCTCCATCTGGGCGCTTATCAGCGAATTGTTGATGCTGACGTTGATCGCCGTCAGAACGGCGAACAAGGTAACGATAAAGATGAGACTGGAAATGAAAAATTTCTTGCCGATTTTGTCGAATTTCAATAACCCGTGAATATTCATATTTTCCACCCTTCTTATCGATTATTTCATCAGTACCGCCTTGCCGCCGGAAATCTTCGTCATATACACTTTATTGAGAGCCTGATGATTGTTCGGCGCATACGCAAACTTCAGACCGCCTATACTGATGTTCAGGCTCTCGGCCGCCTTCGCAAATGATTCTCGTGTAAGGTTTTGGCCCACTTTTTTCAAAACTTCCGTGAATACCAGGGCGTCAATATATCCTTCAAGGTCCGTAAAATCGAATTCATTATGACCGGCAGCTTTCATATCCGATTGATACTTCCCAATGATCTGCAGCGAGGTGTCCTGAGGCGAAGGCACGGACTGGGTCACGAGGACGCCGTCGCCTGCCGCTCCCAACTCCTTAATGAGCGCCGCAGTGCCAACAAAGGATACGTTCAGGAAGACCGGATTGAACTGTTCGGCCTTTGCCTTCATGATGAACGCCGCCATGGCCTTGTAAGTGCCAACCATGCTTACCGCTCCGGGATTCTCCTTTCTGAGTTCGGCGAAACCTGCGTCTATATTTTCGGTGTTTCTCTCATAAAGACCTTCGCCAGCAATGGTCATGTTCCGTTTTTTTAGCGCCTTAATGATGCCCCCCTTGACTGCCAGGCCGTAGGCGTCATTCTGAATGAACATGCCAATTTTTTTTATGCCCTGCTTTTGGGTCAGGTATTCTACTTGAGCCTCCGCTTCATCAAAATAACTGCCGCGTACATTGAAGATATATTTGTTGACTGGATTTCTGAGAAATTCCGCCCCAGTAAAAGGGCCGAAAAATAGAATTTTTTCTTTATTGATCAAAGGCATGACGGCCGTTGACGTAGGGGTTCCCACATATCCGAAAAGGGCAAATACCTTATCCCCTTTGATCAATTTTTCCGTATTGGCAACGGTAACTTTGGGTTCATACTGATCGTCATAACTGATCACTTTGATCTTGCGGCCGTGAACCCCGCCGGTGGCATTGATCTTGTCGAAATACGCCATGGCGCCTTTCTTTACACCCGTCCCCAAGGCAGCCGCAGAACCCGACAGGGCATTGGACATTCCCAGCACCACCTCGCTGTCGCTGACTCCGGGATCAGCGCCTGCATTGTGTGGGAAAAGAAAAACGATGCACGCCGCAAATATGTACATCGCTCGAAAACCTGTATAGCCGACACCTTTTTCCCTCCTCATTCCCGCACCTCCTCGTTAATGTATTTGCGTTATCAACTATTTCCGTGGTCCGTTTTGCCCCTCCCTGAATCTGAAAAAATCAACAAGTAATATAATTCCCTCTTTGCCCGGAATGGCTCCCCAGAACGGGCACGTTGCACTGTTCATGGCGATCAACGGCGGCATGGGTTGGATCGACCGCACGTTCACGGAAGTAATGTCTTCTGGATTGTCTATCACTACGCTAAACGGCTCACTCCCGTTTTTAATCATGACTGCTATCGGGGAGTGATATTTTATCGGCATTTCACCGAACGAGACATTCTCATGAAAACGCCTCACTGCAAGTCCGCGACTTTCTGCCTCATCCACCTCCATCATTTCGGTTATCTGTTCCGTATCCACCCCCATCTTGACTCCCATCACAGAAAAGGTGAGTACCTGGATCTCCTCCGGGCAGCGGATGATCTGTAAATCCAGTCCGTTCATAGGGTGATTTTCCCGAATATCTTTCCAATGTCGAGGATCGTGATGAGCTTGTCCTTAAGGGTAAATTCTCCGGCCACAAATTCCTTGATGGATTTCGACAGCGTATCGAGTGGGGGTTTGACTGAACTGGCGGGGATGTCGAACACTTCCTCAACAGAATCGATCAGGATGCCCGAACGAATTCCGCCCGTAACAGCAAGGGCGATGCGACTGCTCTGCGGGTTCGCTGAATCAGGGATGCCTAAAAACCTGTTGATATTGATGACCGACTCGATCTCTCCGCGGACGTTGATTACTCCGGTGATAAACTCCGGCGACCCGGGCACAGAAGAGATGGTCATGAGCGGCAGTATTTCCTTTATGTATTCACCGTAAAAGGCATAGAAATCTCCATGAAGAGCAAAAATGACGACTTTGACCTGTTTTTCCTCCACATCGACGATCTTCTCCTTCTCTTTACGACGCATGATCTCTTCCAAGATAAGGTCGCTTTTTTTCTTATCATTGCCGTTTGCCATCTTGACACCCTATTTTTATTAAATGTATAATGAACTGCTGATTGCTTCAGATCATTCGGGCTATAAACGTTTCGCGGAGGGATGCTGCCATAATTTACTAGTACTGTCAATAATATTATGTTAGTAATTCCAAGGCGGGCTTTAAACTACCATACTGCCGGAAAGAAAAGCCCCCCCTGCTGAAATTGAATTTCTGAACAGACTTTATCGGTGATCATGTTGACAGAATAGGGATATCTTACATGAAGAACCGCAAAACAACCATCGAGTTTGAACCTACTTTTGAAAATGTGGATATAATCAGGTCAGCCATCTCAGGTATCTGTCTACAAACTTTTTCTGCTCCGGAATTAAAACCTCTCTCAATTGATTTCACGCTGGCCATAACGGAGGCGATGAATAATGCCGTCGAACATTCAGGGACGGAAAGAGTTGTCATAGAGCTGACCGTTACCGCCACCGCCATGATCTTCAAAATGACAACCACCGGTGTAGAATTTGATCCCACTCCCCCTGTACCATTTCCAGACCTCAGTTCTGCTGAAGATATGCCGGAAGGAGGGTTTGGCCGGGCGATTATGAGAGAACTGGTTGATCACGCGACATATGAGTATCAAAACGGGAAAAATATTCTAACATTGGAAAAGACATTTTCCTATTCGGAGAAAGGGGCAGAAGGTGGAATATAATATTGAAATAAAAGATGATATTGTTACAGTTACCCTGTCGGGCAACTTTGTGCGGAGTACGGGTGAAGACTTAAGGGCAAAGGTTTCCGATCTGACCGATCAGGGTTTTCGTTACCTTCTCATCGATATGAGCAATGTCCAATTCATCGACAGCTATGGCATTACCGTTTGCATAGCATTTTATAAGATGGTGGAAAACAGAGGCGGCCTGCTTCTCTTCGTCAAACCAAGCAAGGCAGTCGAGAAGGTCTTCCACATCACGCATGCAGACAAGAAGTTTCATGTTGTCCATAGCAAGAGCGAAGGGATTCAATCCATACGTGAAAAGATTAGCTGAGATTGGGGATCCATTACGGAGGGAGAAGCGATGAAGTTTAATATCAGCACAGAAATGGGTGGAGATATTGTGATCATCGATATGGTAGGAAGTTTGGTTGCAAGTGGTGTAGATGAATTCCGAAGCCAAATTTCAAGGTTGGTAGAAAAAAAATACTGCTATCTCCTGCTGGAGATGAGCAATGTCGATTTTATGGACAGTTCGGGCCTTGGCGCGTGTATGGCATCCCATAAACAGCTTGCGGAGAAAAACGGTATGGTTATCTTCGCCAAGCCGAGCGAGCAGGTCAAAAAGATCTTCCGAATAACGAAAGCGGAACAGAAATTGATCATTGTGCCTACAAAACAAGATGGCGTAAAAACCCTCAATGAAAAGATTGTAACCGGGAAGCAAAAATGAGCGAACAGAAAAAATTGGGCGAGATATTAATCGAGAAACAGATCATCACAACCTCGCAATTGGAGGAGGCGATTAAGAGACAGAAAGAACTTTCTCTCCGGCTGGGCGATACCCTTTTACACCTAAAGTTTGTTAACGAAAACCTTATGCTTGAAACCTTAAGCGAGCATTTGGGGATTGAATTTTTAAACATAGCCGAAAACGACTTTCAGATGGTGGATAAATCATTATCGAGATTGCTCCCTCTTGATTTGTGCCAGAAGTACAAGATCCTTCCTCTTTTCCTGATCGTTGATGACGCCACAAAAGATCTCTCGCTCGCAATGGCAGACCCTTTCTTGGAAGAGGCGATTAAAGATGTGGAGGCGATCACGGAGTGCCATGTGACCCCGATACTGGCTGCAAGCGCAGCGATTTTGGAAGGTCTGGGTAAATTATATACCATTAAGACGGACTTTAAGATAGAACGCTATGTCCTCGAAAAAGAAGATACGGTCTCACTGGTCAATAAGATTCTGGAAAAGGGTGTTTCATATGGGGCAAGCGATATTCATATCGAACCTCACCGAAACGAAGTACATGTGAGGATGAGGATCGACGGGGTTATGGAAGTGGCTTCCACATATCCCTCCACATATCATAACGCTGCAGTATCCAGAATAAAGGTTATGGCCAGCGAACACTCATCGCTGATGAAGATTGATGAGAAGAGGCTGCCTCAGGACGGCGCGTTTTCAACCAAAGTCGTCGGCCATACGGTCGATTGCCGGGTTTCTACGATGCCGATGATTTTTGGCGAAAAGGTTGTCATGAGGCTTTTTGATAAGGACAAGGACGTCTATATAGGGCGTATAAAAGACCTAAAGATGTCGCCCCGCATGGAGGTGCAGTTCCGGCGATGTGTAAGACAGCCGAGCGGGATAAACATTGTCACCGGCCCAACCGGAAGCGGTAAGACAACCACCTTAAACGCGGTCATCAATGAGATAAACAGCGCCGAGTTAAATATCATAACCATCGAGGATCCAGTGGAGCATCAGGCGCCGGATTATGTCAACCAAAGCTCCCTTATGCCGCAGGCAGGCTATACCTATACCCGCGCCCTAAGGGCGATGATGAGGCAGGATCCGGATATTATCCTGATTGGCGAAGTCAGGGATCTCGAAACTGCCGAAATAGCCGTCCAGGCTGCACTTACCGGACATCGTGTCTTCACGACCCTCCATACTGAAAATGCGGCGGGTTCGATTATGCGATTAATCGACATCGGGGTAGAGAACTTCCTTGTTTCTGCCACTATCGCTTCTGCCGTAAATCAACGCCTCATCCGGAAAATATGCAGCAGATGTTCGGAAGAGTATATACCTACCAAAATCGAGATTATGGATATTGGCATCGATAAGGAAATGGCCGATGAAATTCTCGCGGATCATCATCGGTTTAACCTGAGGCGGGGCCAGGGGTGCGACCATTGCCGAAAAACCGGATACCGCGGCCGACAGCCGGTCTTTGAACTGATAATCGTCACCCCGGAGATCAGGGAATTAATCTATCGGAAACAGGGATCGGCGGATACCATAGCCCTCACTGCGCGGGACAAATATAGCATCAATCTGATATTTGAAGAAGGTCTTCGACTTTTCCTCACTGGCGTTACCACCCTTGGGGAACTGCAACACCTTCCCAAAGGCGATTATAAATTGAAATCCGCGAAACAAATCCTTCTGGATTCCGAACTTCATTGATACTCCTGTCTTTCATAGGTCAAATGGAATCGGGGGATCCCGGTTTCTACATCGTCTACCACGCAATTTCTTACGGGTTCAAAAAGAGCCGATGGCTCGCGCCCGCCTCCACCTGCGGCCTGCTCCAGCACATGGGGAGGTACTGGCCCCTGGCCTAGGGCAGGATCTGGTCGCCATAGCCGGGGCTGATCGGGTGGCCGCTGTTGCCCGTGGAATTGACGGCAACGCTCTTGTCGAAATCACCCAGGTCGACAATCATGCGGATGGAGGGGATCAGGCGCACACTGAAATTGTTGTTGCCGACATACCACATGTTGTTGTTGACGCACTCGGTACCGCCTCCGGTGGAGACCGGACCCCGGTTGACCAGGGAATAGATCGGTCGGATGCCGCTCAAACCGAGCGGGTTGCTGACGAAGGTCGCCTTGTGCAGCATCCCCCACTTCCATTGGCTGCGGTCCCTGCCCAGCGCGGCCCGGAATTCGTCCCAGTTCTTCGCCTTGTTCAGTCCGATCACGGCCAGGGCGATGCTCCCCGGCTCCAGTGCCGTCCAGCTGCGGCAGCGGGCCGCGGGTGATCGAGAAATAGTAAGCATAACCGCCGCCGCAGACCAGAACGATCAGTTGCAAACAGGACGATCAGCGTGATTCTGACAACCTGCCGGCCTTTCCCTTTGCCATCTCTCACCCCCCTTCATAACGCCTCAATTGCAGGCGGTAGAGCTCGGCGTCGTCCGCTCCATAGCAGCAGAAGATCACCGACCGCGGCAACTCATGCGCCGACAGCCACTCGGTTACGGCGGTGATCGCCTCCCGGCAGGCGGCCGGCTTGGGGTAGCCGTACACACCGGTAGAGATGCATGGGAAGGCGACCGACGCCATCCCGGCCTCGGACGCCAGCCGGAGAGACTCCCGATAGCAGGATCGCAAAAACCCCGGCTCACCGGACCGCCCGTCCTTATAGACAGGTCCGACGGTATGGATGACGTGTCGGGCCGGCAGGGAGTATCCCCCGGTCAGGCGGGCTTCGCCGGTTGGACATCCGCCAAGCCGGCGGCATTCGGCGAGCAATCCCGGTCCGGCCGCGCGATGAATCGCCCCATCCACGCCGCCGCCGCCAAGCAGGGAGGAATTCGCCGCGTTTACGATGGCGTCGACCTGCAGTCGGGTGATATCGCCTTCGACGACGGAGATACGGGAGATGAAGTTTTCAGTCATTCCGAACTCCCTGTCCGCCGGAAACCATCCAGAGACCATTTCAATTTCATTGACTGATTACAGCGGCATATTGTTATGTTTCTTCGGAAGCCGCGTCTCCGACTTGTCCTGAAACGCATCGAGGAGGACGGCCACCCTTTTCCTCGTTTCGCGGGGCAGGATGATTTCATCGATGATGCCGAGCCCGGCGGCAAAATAGGGGTTGTTGAACTGCTCTTCATAGGAGGCCGCCAGCTCCAGACGCTTTGCCACCGGATCTTCGGCGCACGCGATCTCGCGCCGATAAATGACATTGCACGCCCCTTCGGCCCCCATGACGGCGATCTCCGCGGAAGGCCAGGCCATCACATAATCGGCGCCCAATCCCTTGGCGCACATGGCGATGTACCCGCCGCCGTAAGCCTTGCGGACGACGACGGAGATCTTCGTGACCGTGGCTTCGGAGTAGGCGTGGAGCATTTTGGCGCCATGCCGGATGATCCCGGACCATTCCTGCTGCGTGCCGGGCATGTAACCGGGGAGATCCGTGAATGTCAAGAGGGGGATGTTGAAGGCGTCGCAGAACCGGATGAACCGCGCGGCCTTGTCCGAGGCGTTTACATCGAGGACGCCGGCGCCGAAACGCGGATTGTTGGCGATCACGCCGACGGACCTGCCCATGATCCGGATGAAGGCCACCACCATGTTCTTTGCCCAGTATTCGTGGGGCTCGAACATCTCATGGTTGTCGGCCACGACGGCGATGATCTTCTTCAT
>CAYSSF010000012.1:14617-36361 GCA_964433455.1 uncultured Syntrophaceae bacterium | reverse complement strand
AAAATGTGGCTGTCTATAACAAGCTGCGACAGGCCATCATCAAGGGGAAATTGAAACCCGGACAGAAAGTGGTCATGGCCGAGCTTGCGAAGGCTTTCGGGCTGAGCGAGACCCCGGTCCGGGAAGCGATCCGAAGGCTGGAAAGTGAAGGCTATATCGATTTTACGCCCCATATGGGCGCCATTGTTACGAAAATAGACGAGGGGGAACTGGTCGAAATATACCTTATCCGGATTGCGCTGGAGGAACTTGCCACAAGGCTTGCCGTTCCGCATGTCGGGGAGAAGGATTTCGATTTTCTGAACCGGAAGAACCGGGAAATGGAAGCGGCGATCCAGCAGGGTCAATATGAAAATCTCGCCGCCATGAACAAGGCCTTTCATCTGAGAATCTACAAGAAGGCGCCGTTTCCCCGCCTCTATAAGATGATTTGCGACCTTTGGGACACGTTCGAACGCTGGCCGAGCGTCTTCTCGTATGTTCCGGAACGGGCCGCCGCGTCCGTGCAGGAGCATAAGAAAATCATTCAGGCGCTCCTGGCGAGGGATATGGATCAGGCCGATCGCCTGATCAAGGAGCAGAAGGAGCGCACGATGGAGGCGCTGCAAAAGTATATGGCGCAAAGCTATTGACCTCTCATGGGATTGGTTCCGGGGTTGGTGCTTGACGTTGCATTTTATGCCGAGATGTGGGCATCGGCCCGTTGCCCCTGCCGTATGACGGCGGCCTTATAGCGATGGCGGGTGGACGGGGAAGAATGAGAATATCATTTCAAAAACAGGAGGAGAAAATGGGAATCAAAACAAGAGTCGTGGTAGCGGTCGCCCTTCTGGCCAGTCTGTTCATTGGTCTTCCAACGGTTGAAGCCCAGACCAGGACAAAGATCAAGTATGGTCTGGGGGATGTTCTTACCACGGATGACCTGCAGCTCCTGATCGCGGTGGAGAGGGCGAAGGCGCGTGGCGTGGATGTGGAAGTCATCCCGCTCAAGAGCGAGGAATTGGCGACGCAGGCGGTGATCAACGGTCAGGTCGATATGGGGCAGGGCACTCCCTATGCGGCGATTCAGAAGGTCAACGTTCCCGTCCGGTTTATCTATCAGCTCTACGCGTTGCAGTTTTTCCCGGTCGTGAACAAGGAGTTCTACAAGAGCTGGAAAGACCTGGACGGCCAGGAGATCACCGTGCATGCCCGTGGATCGGGAACCGAGGCGATCATGAACCTGATGGCCAAGGAGCACGGGATCAAGTACAAGAACATCAGCTTTGTGCCCGGTTCGCAAGTGCGCGCGCTGGGGCTTATCCGCGGGAATATCAAGGCGTCGATCTTGGACAGCACCAACTGGAACTACGTCCAGAAGGAGGCCCCCGGCAAGTTCATCGTCCTGCCGATGGGCAGTGTGAGCGCCAGCGACGAGTCGATCTTTGCCACCAAGGCATTCCTGGACAAGAACAGGGATGCCGTGAACATCTTCGTCGAGGAACTGCTCAAGGTCAACCGTGAGATCAACGCGAATCCCAAGAGCGTGGCGGCCGAACGCAAGAAGCTCGGGATCATGAAGGATCTTCCCGCCAAATTGGAAGGGGAGATCACCCCCTATTTCGAGGACGCGGCCAAGAACGGGATCTTCTCCGACAACGGCGGCGGCGAGGCGGCGGCGAAGAGCGACCTTGAGTTTTACTCACTCTCCGGGCAGCTCAAAGGGGAAAACCTGAAGATCGAGGATTTCTGGGACATGGCGCCGCTGAAGGCCGCCTACTCCAAGATGGGATTCAAGAAATAGGAAGTTAAGTTCCTCTTACACTAAAGCGGGTGCCTGAGTATGGATGCACAAAGCAATCACGGCCGGCGGAAGGGTTACGAGCTTCTTCGGCTGGCGGCCTCTTTTGCCTTTTTCTTCGGCGTCTGGGAGCTGGTGGGCCGCTGGCCTCTCAGCGCCGCGTTTCCGTCGTTCAGCCTGACCTTTATGGCCTTTCTCCGAATGATCGGGGACGGCAGCTTTCTCAATGCGTACGCCTCCACGTTGCAGCCCCTGCTGATCGGATTTACGATCTGCGGAATCATCGGCGTCGGCTTCGGAATCTGGATGGGGCTTTCCCGCGCGATGGAGTGGTTCAGCCTGCCGGTCTTCGTGATCCTCCAGGCGGCGCCGATGGCCGCGGTGATCCCGCTGATCACGTATACCTATGGGGTCGGGCTGACCGCGAAGGTCCTGGCGGTGGCGGTCCTCTCGACGCCGCTGGTCGTGATGAATTCATACAAAGGCATCCGCAACACCAATCCTTCCCTGATCCAGATGTGCCGCTCTTTTCAGGCGACAAAGACGCAGGTGGTTCTGAAGATCATTCTGCCGCAAGCGGCCGGAATGATCTTCACGGGACTCAGGATGGGTCTGGCGATGGGGTTCGTCGGCGTGGTGATCGCCGAACTGCTCATTACACCCACGGGGATCGGCGACCTGATCACCTACCACGCCTCGGTGGCGGATTTTCCGGAAGAGTTTGCGGCCGTCTCTTCGATCATTTTTCTTGCCGCCGTTACGATCAATGGACTGGAGAGGATTCAGCGCAGGCTTTTCCCTCCGGAGTTACAAGGATAATAAACCATGTCTGTGGATGCGATTGTTACACTGAAGAATATCGGAAAGATTTACGATACGGGCGTCGAGGCGCTGAAGGGCGTGAATTTCGACTTCCCCGTGGGGAAGCTCAGCACGCTTTTGGGGCCCAGCGGGTGCGGCAAGACGACCCTGCTGAAGATCATCGGCGGACTGATCGATGCGACCTCCGGCGAGGTATGGGTGAATGGAAAACCCATTACCGGCCCCGGCGCCGACCGCGCATTCGTCTTTCAGGATTTTGCGCTGATGCCCTGGGCGACGATTCTGAGAAACGTGGCTTTCGGACTCGAACTGCGCGGGGTTCCGAAGGAAGAGCGGTTTGAAATCGCCAGAAAGTACATCAGGGAAGTTGGCCTCGAAGGCTTTGAATCCAACTACCCCCATCAGCTCTCCGGGGGGATGCGCCAGCGCGTCGGGTTGGCCCGCGCGTTGACGGTCGACGCCGACATCATCCTGATGGACGAGCCATTCTCCTCGGTGGATGAACAGACGAGACGGAAGTTTCAGGAAGACATGCTGGATCTGCTCCAGAACCGGCATAAAACCGTCATCTTCGTGACCCACAGCATCGAGGAGGCCGCGTATATGTCCGACCTGATCGTGCTTCTGTCCGCACGGCCGGGAGCGGTATCCCAGGTGATCAAACCCGGGATCGATCGCAGCGGAAAATGCGCCGACGACATTCGCCGGGACAAGAAGTACCTCGACGTTGTCGATACGATCTGGCGTGAACTGAAAGTATACTTGTGCTGA
Organism: uncultured Syntrophaceae bacterium; assembly: GCA_964433455.1. Taxonomy (GTDB): domain Bacteria; phylum Desulfobacterota; class Syntrophia; order Syntrophales; family UBA5619; genus UBA5619. The sequence goes on along the minus strand of CAYSSF010000012.1, from coordinate 32,988 downwards.
CCGGAGCTTGAGATGGAAATATTCGGCAAGAAAATTCCTTTTAGCGTTTCGCTGTTCTTCTGGTGTGTTCTCTGGGAACTGGTGGGATGGATGGGGTTCTCCAGCATCTTTCCCCCGATCTCCAAGATCGTTGTAGCGGCAATGACGGTGTTCACCACTGAGAAATTCATCAAGGCGATGGAGATATCGCTGCGCACCTTTGCGTTGGGGATGTCGCTGTCGCTGGTTGTGGGCATCGCTGTGGGCACGCTGATGGCCCGGGTGAAGATTGTCCGGGAAATTCTCGGCATGTGGGTCAATATCTTCGTCAGCGCGCCCATCTCTGCGCTGGTGCCCATTCTGATGGGGATCCTCGGCATCGGCGAGGCGACGGTTGTGGCGACGGTGTTTCTTTTTGCGGTTTTCATCATCATCCTCGATACCCAGGTGGGGATCAGCATGGCGGACCGGTCGCTGGTCGAGATGGGGAAGTCTCTCGGCGCGAGCCGATACCAGATGTTCACCAAGATCCTTGTTCTGAGCGCCTTGCCTGAGATCCTGGCCGGGATTCGCCTGGGGGTGATCCGCGGCGTAAAGGGGGTTGTGATCGGCCAATTGCTGATTTCCATCATCGGAATAGGCGAGTTGTTCGAGTTCTATTCGATGCACTTTCTGATGGAGGAATTCTGGTCTCTGGTGATCGTGGTCTTTACCTTTGCATTCGTCCTGTCCGAATCGATTGCCTTCTTTGAGCGCCGGGTGGAGTACTACGCCGGCAACCGGTGACCGTTTCGGCCATGATGTCGAGAAATGAACGGATGTTCGATTAAAGAAAGAGAGGAAGAATTATGGATTTTGGAATCGCCGGAAGAAAGGCCATCGTCGGTGGGGCGAGCGCCGGATTGGGCAAGGCCTGCGCGATGTCGCTGGCCCGAGAGGGGGTGGAGGTGACCATCGTCGCCCGGACGCTTGCCAACATCGAGGCGGCGGCGGAGGAGATCCGTTCCGCCACCGGTTCCCGGGTGACGCCCGTGGCCGTCGACATCAACACCGACGAGGGGCGCGCCGCGGCGCTGAAGGCCTGTCCGGCGCCCGATATCGTCGTAAACAACTCGGGCGGACCGCCCAGCGGCAACTTCCGCGATTGGGACCGCGCCGCCTGGATCGCGGCGCTAAACAACAACATGCTGGGAGCCGTCTTCATGATCAAGGACACGGTGGACGGCATGATCGCCCGCAAATTCGGGCGCATCGTCAACATCACATCGAGCGCGGTGAAGGCCCCGATCAGCATCCTCGGGCTCTCGAACGGCGCCCGGTCCGGCCTGACCGGCTTCGTCGCCGGGGTTGCCCGCGAGGTCGCCAAGCACAACGTCACCGTCAACAACCTGCTGCCGGGCGATTTCGATACCGAGCGTCACAAATCCAATACCCAGGCGCTGGCCAAGGTCCAGAACCGTACCTACGAAGAGATGCGGGCGATCCGGATCGCCCAGGTCGCCGCGGGCCGGTTCGGCGATCCGTCCGAACTGGGCGAATACTGCGCCTTTCTGTGCAGCGCCCAGGCGAGCTTCATCACCGGCCAGAACCTGCTGATCGACGGCGGCAAATACCCCGGCACCTTTTAAGCACGGCGTTGGCCCCGGCAGACCGGGCAATTCGGGTGGCAGGCGGCGCAGAGGAAGTGCAGACCGTCACAGAGGAAGCCGTTCAGAATGGGGGCGTGGCAGGAGGCGCACGGGATGGCTTCCAGCCGGCCATTCAGCGGGTTGACGGGCAGTTTGATCTGCATGACCCCTTTCCGCCGCTGCATCCGGATGTGAAGCATGACGGCAGCAGCCCAAAGACGGAGGGCGCCCAGGGGCTCCGCCTGAATCTCGACGGCGTATTTGTCACGGACATCATCGATTTTCTTCTCGTATTCCAGGCGGGTGGCCTCCATGCGGCCCGCAGCTTTTTCCCGTTCGCCATCGCGGTCCCCCCGTTTTTTCAGCCCGGTTTGAATTTCACGGGCGATAGCGCCGTAGTACTCTTGCAGCCGTTCAAGGTCGCGGAGCATCCGGCGTTCCGAGCTGCGGAGGAATTCGGGGAAGAGCTGCATCGCCTGCCGGTGAACCATCTCTTTCATCAGGGAGAGTGCCTCGGTCGCGCCGGCGCCGGCGGAAGGAGCCGGGTCGGTGGCAGTGGAATGCGCGGATGAAGAAAGCGCCTGCAGCAGAGCGGCCGTCAGATCGTTTTCCATGCCCAGCGGTACGGTGCGCGTCGTTTCGTTCAGAATGATCGTGATGATCCGCTCGGTTTTCATGTCGGAAACGGCGCCGAGCAGGAACGGAACAACGAGATAGCGCACCGCTTCGATTTGCTGATCCTGATAACGGTAAATGAAGTTCTGCGCCGTGAAATGGCGTTCCAGGAAGGCTTCCGGCGCCTGGAGAAGCGGCGGCTTCCCCGGAAGTTCGACTGTTGCGAAACGTCCCTTTTCGGCAAGGATCGCGCCCATGCCTGCGATGACGGGGTTTCGGTCGTGGAGGAGACGCCCGACATCGGAATCCCTCTCTTCCATCCCGAAAGATTCCATCTCCCCGATCTGCAGACGCCGCTGGAGATGGTCGGTAAAGAGGACCGACAACCGGCCGCCGCCTCCGTCTTCCACGAGGGCGCCTTCCAGTTCCGCGACCGCTCCGAACCAACCGATGAGATCCATGGCTATACCTCGTAATCCTCGCCGAAGAGCGCGCTGTCCAGCGCGCGGCTCTTTTCGTAATTCTGGCGGGCCGCGATGATCTCCTCGCCAAATCGCTCGAAAGAGGCCCGGCGCTTCGCCTCGTCGTCCTCCCGGACCCACATCTCCAAGATAAGGCTGCCGAACTCCCGCTCCGAATCGAGGTTGCCGAGGATCGTGTCGATCTCCCCGACGACCAGCTCGAACATGTGGATCTTCTCGTCCAGGATGCGCATCATCTGATCCTCGATGCTGCCGGCGAGACAGAGGTTGAAGACAAAGACGTCCCGTTGCTGGCCGATTCGGTGGAGGCGGCCGATCCGCTGTTCGAGCCGCATGGGATTCCAGGGAATGTCATAGTTGATCAGGGTGTTGCAGAACTGAAGATTCCGCCCCTCGCCGCCGGTTTCCGTACTCAGCAGAACCGGAACCTCATCCCGGAAACGGGCGACGGCCTGATCCTTCTGCGGACCGGTCATTCCGCCGCTGAAAACGGCGAAGGGAATGCCCTCCGAGCGCAGCAGCCCCTCCAGGTATTCGAGGGTCTTCAGGTACTTGACGAAGACCATCTTCTTGTCTTCCCGGGCCTTCAGAAGCTGGAGCAGTTGCCCCCCCTTTGCGCTTTCCAAACTGCCCTGCAGACGCTCCGCGAGATCCCGGAGCCGGCCCTCCTCGACGGTCGTGACCCCCCCGCTTCTCTCCAGAAGATGTAGGACCGATTCCCGCAGGGCGAGGGGGGAGCTTCCGGCGGCCATCTGGAGGTTCTGGACGGTCCAGAGGGACGACTCTCCCCTGGTGGCGCAGAAGTCGCGGCAGAAGCGGCTGGCCTGCTCGTACTGCTCCTTTTCGTGGGGCAACGGGGGGACATAGAGGGTGGTCGCGAACCTTTTCGGAAGTTTCACGTCCACGAGGGAGCGGGTGTTGCGAATCATCACCTCCCGAAGGAGACGGCGGAGCTTGTCGGGGTGATTCGGCGTCCGGAGACTGCCCCGTTTGACGTATTCCTTCTTGAAGGCCGCCTCCGTGCTCAGGAGGCCGGGCTTGAGCAGCGTGATCAGGTTGTACAGTTCCAGCAGGTTGTTCTGAACGGGTGTGGCGCTCAAGAGCAGGATGAATTTCTTGCGGATTTCGTTGACGAAACGGTAGCTGGCCGTCCTCCGGTTCCGCAGGCCGTGGGCCTCGTCCACGATGACCAGGTCATAGTCAATTGCGGTGATCACATCGATATTCCTGGAGGATTTGGCCGTGTGCAGGGAGGCGATGATCCGGTCGTGGCGCCGCCAGAAATCCTCCGCCCCCTCCCGGTAGGACGGATCTTCCGTAGTCACGAAATCCACGCCGAATTTCGTCTCCAGTTCCTCCTGCCACTGGGAGACCAGGGAAGGCGGCGTCAGGACCAGGAGCTTGCGGACCATCCCGCGAAGCAGGTACTCCTTCAGGACCATGCCCGCTTCGATGGTCTTCCCGAGACCGACCTCGTCGGCCAGAAGAACCCTCCCGCCGAAACGCCGCAGGACCTGGGAGACGGTTTCGATCTGATACCAGTACTGGTCGATGTTCCGCAGATGGCCCAGGCAGAGCAGCTCATCGAACTCCCGGATCAGCCGGATGCGGTGGTATTCCACCCACAACTGCCAGGTGCGGGGATCCCCGCCGTCGGAACGGTTTATCTCCGCGAAGAGAGGTTCGTTGATGAACTTGAAGCGGACATTGGGTTTTCCGGCCCGGCGGGCGGGATCGGCAAAGGCGGAGAGGTCGAAAAGCGGCGTCTCCGGGATGGCGGCGGCTGTTTGCTCCGGGGGCGTTGTCGCCGTTTCCACGGGGGCGGCCCGTTTTCCGGAAGGAGGTTCCGGCTTCCCGAGGTGCGCTGCACGCTTCGCAAAGGGCAAGTCATGATTCCCGTGCAGCGACGCAGGCTTCTCTTGGGAGAGGTCATGCCTTCCGGGGAATGGTGACGGTTTCCCGGAATCGGGTTCCGGTTTCCGGGGGGACGCCGCGCGCCTTTCCAGCGGCAAGGACCCCGCGCCGGTCGCCCGCGCAGCGCCGGACACGTTTCCACTCCCTCGGAGGCGGTCCCCCTTTTCCCGGACCGGCAGCGTTTGAGGCTGAACAGGATCAGTGGTTTCGTTTGCCGGGGAAGAGGGAGGAGAGGGCGCCAAGGCCAGTTGCTTTTCGAACCGGTCAATTGCCTGAACCGCGGCGCGCGCCTCCTTCCGATAGTTCTTGACCTCGGCATCGGATCGCCGGCCGCCGGACACGGCAAGAAACGTAAAGAGAGCCTCCCTCGCCTCGCCGTATCTCCGGAGATCCATCAGGACGCAGCCGAGAAAGTATTGGGCTAAGATCTCCTCCGGCCATTTTTTCAGAATGGCTCGCATGATCCTGACCGCTTCCGGAAGATTCTTTTCGTCGAGGGCGATCTGGGCCAGGAGCTGATGGGACGACAGATGGTTCGGATGGACCGTGATCGCCTTTTGAAGAGAGCGCCGCGCCTCGGCGAAATTCCGGCTTCGATAGAGCGCCAAGGCCAAATCATGATGATTCTCCGCTTCGTCCCGCCGCAACCGCCGGGAGCGTTCCTCACGGATGCGCTTTTCCCGCCCCTTCTTTTTTCCACTCGATTTATCCGCCATAATGGGATGGACGGTTGCCACAATTGCCGCAATCTGTCAAGGGCGAGGCGAGGAACAGCAGCAACCTCAAGCGGCTATGTTATTTTCGGTTGACAGTCGGACCGGATAACGCATATGAATCTATCGATCATTGAGAGCAACAGAGACACCATCTGATTTTCTTGGCCCCGGTTCAATGCAACCCGGTAAGGAGGCAGGATGGCCCATCATCCGATTCTCGAGCGGTATCTCTGGTTCGACGATCAGATCCGCCGTGATCGCCGCCCCAATGCGGCGCATCTGGCCGAGCGATTTGAACTCTGCCGCAAAACGGCCCAGCGCGACATCGCCTTTCTCCGCGATCGCCTGGACGCGCCCCTCGAGTACGACCGCACGCGACGCGGCTACCGGTACGGGGACGGTACATTTCGCCTTCCTCCTCTTTATGCCACAGAACGCCAGCTTCTTGCGCTGCTGATGGCGCGCCATCTCCTGAAAACCGGCGGCGGTCGCCTTGACCGCGACCTGGGCAAATTTGCCGAGAGTCTCCTGTCCGCCGTGGCCGACCGGAGACTTTCCACGGCGCGCCTCGACCGCCTCTTTTCGGCTTCGTGGAGCGGCAACTCCCCCGCGGAGGAGACCGTTTTCCGCGCCGTCCTGACCGCACTGACCCAGGACCGTCTACTCGACATCCTCTACACATCGCCCCGCACCGGCGAAACAACCGAGCGGGTCGTGGAGCCTCACCACCTCCAGCACTACCAGGGTAGTTGGGTCCTTCTGGCCTGGTGCCGCCGCGCCGCCGACTGGCGGAAATTTTTCCTCTCCCGAATGGAGCATGCCCACGTTCTTGCCGACGGCTTCGCGCCCCGGCCGCAGAACGTTTGGAAGCCCCATCTGGAGGGCGCTTACGGCATCTTTCAAGGCGGGAAAACCATCCCGGTGCGACTGCGTTTCTGCGCGGAACGGGCGCGCTGGATCCGCCTGCAAGACTGGCACGAAAAGCAGCGGCTCGTTCCCCTCCCCGATGGCCGTCTGGAACTGTTCCTGCTCGTCGCGGACCTCCGGGAGATCCGCCTCAAGGTCCTCCAGTTCGGCGCTGACGTCGAGGTTCTGGAGCCGGAGGAGCTCCGGGAATCGATCTGCGAGGAGATCGGGAAGATGGGCCGGTTGTACCGCCCCCAAAATTCCGGATCGGATGGCTGAATATTTCCCTTCTTGCCTTTTTTATGAAAAGAGTTGCGACGGGGTTTGGTGTAAAAGAGATTCATGACGCGCGGCGATCGTACAAAAAGCGAGTTATGACAACATGATCGGGCATACAAACTTTTTTTTGATCTTCGATCCGATGGGACGCGATATGTCCCACCGAGGATGGTAAGGTGAACGCCAACAGGCAAATACCGGCAGTCTTTTTTGAAAGATTCGGCAAGATGGAAGTTCATGATTTCAGGTCCGCGAGCGCTTCCTCCACCGAGGAGAAGCACCTGACGCGGCCGGCGGCAATGTCGGCATCCGCCTCCGCTTCGGCCTTCGCCCAATCGAAATTCCGGAAATATGGGGGCAGGGTCAAGGCATATCGGAGCAATTCAAAGACAGCGGCCTTGGTATCGGCAATGTTGCTGCTTTTTTTGAACTTCTCCACCTCGGCGAACATGTCTTCGGGGAGCTCCAGCGTAATTTTACGGCTCGTCTTCATAAGGCGCCTCGCGACGGTTTCATGCTACCATCGGCCATCCTGCGATTCAATCAACCTTTTTGTGATCCTGTCTTTTCATCATAGAGCCGGTGAGTAACATGGACGAACTCGATTTTTTTAACACCAAGTATAAGCAGCTCCGCTACCCGCATGGGCCCATGAACTGGATGCGCCGGATGTTTTACGATGTTATCAATGGTTCCCCGCCCTCATTGGTGGATTTGCCCACAGCGACGGGCAAAACAGATGTCGTGGTTATCTGGCTTATCGCCTTGTCGTGGTATGCGAAATACAAGGATGCCACCAACCCTGTCCCGCGCCGTCTCGTGTGGGTGGTGAACCGCCGCGTGCTTGTCCAGCAGGTTGACGACATGGCGAAAGAACTGGCCGGCAAACTTCAATCGGAATCCGGCGACTGCGCCGAACTCGCGAATCTCTTGTGCGGGCTTTGCAAGGACAAGTTCGGCCCCGTTTTCAATGTGGTTCAGTTGCGCGGACAGCGGCTTGACGACCGAGAATGGACGCTTGACCCGACCATCCCGCAACTCATCATCGGCACGGTTGACCAAATCGGTTCCCGTCTCCTTTTCCAAGGCTACGGGCTCGGCAAATGGTCGCGTCCGCTCCATGCGGGCATTTTGGGCGTGGATGCATGGATTTGCGTGGACGAGGCGCATCTTGTCCCGTACTTTGTGGTCACGCTCCGGCAAGTCCGTGAAATCGCCTCGCGTCCAGTCGCGCCGGACGTACCGGAATGCGTAAAATCCGTCTTCGGCAAACTTCCGTTCTGGGTCTCCGAACTTTCCGCCACACCCGGTCTGCCGAAACCGAAATTCGGGAAACTGTTCTTTCTGGAAAAAGAAAAGGGTGATGAGGACGACAATGTAATTAAAGACCGTCTCCGCGCAAAAGCGGCTCGGCGTGTGCTCTGGGAGCCATTGCCGGAGGGAAAGAAACTTGCCGACGCTTTGGCGGAAAAGGCGTTGGGGATTCCAGCCACCCAGGGCGGCGGCGCCATCGCAGTATTTTGCTCCGTCGCCAATGACGCGGAAGCCGTGGCAAAGAAAATCGAAAAGAAGCACAAGGAGAACCTCGGACGTGTCCTGCTGGTGACAGGGCGCATCCGAGGTTACGAACGCGACCGTCTCTCCGAAAGCGAACTTTTCAAACGCTTCCGAGGCAAGGCCTATACCTCCCGCGACCTGCCCGCCTTCCTTGTCGGCACGGCGGCGGCAGAAGTCGGGCTGGATGCTGACGCGGAAGCCATCGTCTGTAATTTCACACCGCTCCCAACGCTTGTCCAACGGCTTGGCCGCCTTGACCGCATCGGGCGCATCAGCAAGCAACTCAACGGCGACGACGCCCCGGACAAACGCCCGACCATGACCATCATTGACGACAAAAAAGGCAAAACGAGCAGGGAGGACTTGGAAGAATTGGCAAAGAATTTGTCAAACGACAACACCGACCAAAAACTTGAATTTCAAGCCGACTTTTTTTCCGGTTCTCATTGGGTGCCGGTGACCGAGGCGGAAGCGGACGAGAATAATGAAGGCAGTGACCAGCCAGCCGCCAAGAAGAAGGGGAAAACCAAATCCGGGGTTGAAGACGCTGTGTTGTCTGCGACATGGCAGGTGCTTTCGCCGGAAGAGGGCAAAGAAACCAGCAAGTCCGCCGAATGGCTTTACCACAATCTCGCCCGTATCACTCCCGGCCCCGTCGTAGTGCCCCCGCTGACGGATGCGGTGTTGCGCCGGTGGGCGGCGACCACGCCACCGCACCCCCGCTTTCTTCCCGTCCATCCCTGGCTCTACGGTCTGTTGCCGAATGACGAAGGCACGCCGCTTGTCGGCATCGCTTTTCGTCTGGAAATGGACGTTCTGAAACACTGCTCCGCTTCGCACGAAAACGAAAAGGACAGCAACGACGGAAATGATGTCAAAACGTGGAATGCGGTCCGGTCGTGCCTCAAGAACTTTCCACCGTTACGTTCGGAATTGCACTTTGTACCGATTTACACTGTCCGAGAGTGGCTGACAACGCATCGTCAGTTTACGCTTGCCCATTTCGACGGAGAGGAATGGGCGACCTCGGTTTCTCCCGGCGAACTTTCTGCCGCGTCCGTCCTCGTTTTTCCGACTTCAACCGCTCTGGACGAACTCAAGATCGAAAAGGGCGAACTCATCCCCAAAAGCGGTGAGCAAGACGAAACACAGCGTTGTTGGGATGTTTTTGATGCCCTCGCCAAAAACGGTGCGAAGTATCTCCGCGAAATAAAGGTTACCAGAGGAACCGCATCCCTGAAAAAAGAAGGGGATGGGGTCTGGCGCGTCCCTGACACCCACACCAACAATGAGGCGGAATCAGAGGACATGACCACGGTTTTTCCAGACATTGACCGTTCCAAGTGGAGGCGGAGTGGCCGCGTTCTTTCCTTCTCCAAGGACGGCATCGCTTTCGAGCTCCGTTATTATTTCCGTCCGTTCAGAAACAGCGGCAACGGTGTCGAGCTGTTGGACGACCACCTAAAATCCACCGCCGATAACGCCAAACAACTCGCAGCCGCCATCGCTCCGGGCAATAAGGAGTTCGAAAAACTGCTTTCTTCGTCGGGGCAACAACACGACCCCGGCAAAGACCACGCCAAATGGCAGCATGTCATGGGGAACACGCCGTCATGGCGGATGGGAACCGGACGGGATGACAACGTCCGTATCGCCAAACCGGTTGTCGAAAATCCCGGCAACGCGGGCGGCTATCGTCACGAATGGGGTTCGCTGTGGAAAATCAAAGACGATCCCGAGAAAACCGAAACGGATCCGTTCTCCCGCGATTTGCTGCTTCATCTCATCGCCGCGCACCACGGCAGGTTCCGCCCGTCCATGCCGGACAAGGGTTTTGCTTGCCCGCCGACAGCGACCAAGCAGAACATCGCGCGCCTCCAAGCGATCGCGCGTTTTGCCGCTCTCCAATCCAAAGTCGGTTACTGGCGGCTCGCCTATTTAGAGGGGCTACTCAAGGCCGCTGACGTCGCCGCCAGCCGCGACATGAAGACACCGGAGGCGGAGCAATGAACACCACCAAAACAACCATGCATGAGATTTCCCTGCCGCTTGACGAACGCAACTTCGCCCACGTCTTTTCCGCATTGGCCTTGGCGGGCATCGCCGATGAAAAAACGCCGTGCGAGGCGTCCCTTTGTTGGTGGACGGAAGATGCTTTCTGTCTGCGCCTCCCGAAGCCACAAGAAGATTTGTTCAACGACGCCCATCAGTTCCTGAAAACCCTCAAATGGACAGAGGGCATCGGCTGTGATGAGAAACGGAAAATAAAGGCCTCGCCGCATCACGGCTTTTTTTCCGCTGACGGCGGACACTGCGGCAATCCACTTGTCAGCTATCACGACCAAGGGATGACTTCTTCCGTCTTCAAGACGTTTTCAGGGCAAAAAGGCCCGGCTGACATTCTTGAAAAGCAAAAAAATGCCCTCGTCGAACCCGCAAACGCCGAGCCGAACTGGATTTCACAGCGAGCGCGGGGTGTCGCCAGTTGGAAGTTCGATGCCCGCACAGGCGGTCACGCTTACAGCCAAGGCTTCAGCGCCAACGACGACGGTTCCGGCGATCAGTCTCCGTTCTATCCCGCTATCGAACTTCTTTCCATTGCCGGAGCGGCTTTCTTCCTTGCCCCGCAAGCATGGCTTGAAGACGAGAATTCGTTGCGTTATTTCGCTTGGCGAACCGAACTGCTGCTTCCGCTCGCGCCGCTCGCCGCCGCGGGGCTTCTGGACGGTGTGGCTGGCACACGTTACCGCCTCTCAAGATCCAGGAACACTTACGGCAAAGGTGAAGCTTATCGCCATTTCCCCGAAGCAACTCCCCTTCAAACACCACAAAGGAGGTTAATCTCATGAACGAAGAACAAAACAAGCAACAACTGGAAGCCGATATCACCCTTTTGAACAACCTGCTCGGCGTCGAAGCCCGCAAACCCGGCAAGGCAGCTTCGCTGCCAGCCGCCATCCGCGTCATCGAGCTGCTTGAACCAGCCGGCGGCAAGGACATTCCCGTCTTTCCCGCCTCCTACGCCGGCGTGAACGATCAATCGCCGCCTGTCTATGATTTGGCAGGCATCGAATACGACGAGGGCGAGGACACCGTGCGTGTCAAAAACGGAAAAACCGGCAAAATCCCGCGCATCAAAAGTGCGAAACTCTGCGCCATTGATTCCCCGCAATCCCAGGCCAACCGCATGGAACCGGCTTTTCTGGAAGCCGACGACCTCCGCGAACTCGTACCGCGGGCAACCGCCACCATTCCCAAGCGCGAAAACGGTATGGAATCCGTTTTATCTTTGCCGCACCGCGTCGCCGATTTCCGCGTCCGCCTTTCAAATCATGCGGCTGCGGTCAAAAACGCCATTGCGGCCTTCGCGAAAGGCGACGCCCTGCCGCTCATTCAAGCCTTCCCGACAAGTCTCCTTTTCGGCTTTTGGGATAGCCGCGGTGACGAGGATGTCGGCGTCAAACACGCCCGGATTTTGTTGAGCCGCATTGACGCGCATGATGTCGTCCCATGCCGCCGCCACAGCCAATACACCGGCCCTTATTCCGAAGATGAGTTCAGAGAGGTCGTGTTGGATAATTCGGACAAACACGAAAAACTCTCCAAACATGGCTTCACCGGCGCGCCGAGCGACGGCCTCGGCGGTGTCCTTGTTAATGGCAAAATAGAACGCATTTCCGTGCTTTCGCTTTCTGACATCGCCCGCATCAACTGCCTCGACGAACCTAAAGAAACCGAGAAATTTGAAAACACCAACGCCGCCCGCCGCTACCTTTTCGCGCTCGCCGCGCTTGCCGAAGGACATGAACGCTCCAAAGGAAGCCACCGCTTGCGCTCCGGTTGTGAATTGGTCGCGCCGAATGCCAATAGCAAGCCAAAAATCGAGTTCCGCGGTACCGATCCCCAAAATGCCGCCGAGTTGGCGAAACTTTACAACGACCGCACCCGCCTGATTGAAATCGCAAAGGAGAGCATAGGAATCCTTGGCATCAAGACGGAAGGAGAAACATACGAAGTGACCAAGGAAATACTGCGGGGACAGGTGGTTTCTGATGGCGAGGAAGCAAAGCGTCTAAAAAAAGAAGCAGACGATGCCCAAAATGCGGCAAAAAAAGCCGAAGAAAAAGCTGCCAAGCCCGGTGCAAAAGACAAAGACAAAAAAGATGCGGAGCAAAAAAGAAGAAAGGCGAATGAACTGGCAGCAAAGGCCAAAGAGCTGTCCGCCAAACTTACAGAAACTACCGCCAGTGATGCTGATACCGTCCAATCGCAATCCACTTCCGAGGCACTTGCCCAATGAGCCATCTCATAATCCAAGTCACCTTTATCGCGCACAGTTACAGCGGTGTGCGCATCGAGGCTGATCGCCGGGAGGCGCTTGACTGGCCTCCATCGCCAGCGCGTCTGCACGAAGCGTTGCTTTCCACCGCGATGGTAAGCCTCCCGCGTCCCGCTGAAGAGCAGGAAAAGGTTTGGTCCGCCTTCCGTTGGTTTGAGGAATTGCCGCCACCGGTTATCCTCGCTTCCGCGCAAGATGAAAACTTGCGCACGACGCCGCGCCTCGCCATTCCTCAAAACAACCCACATAAGTCAAAGCTCCACGGACATTCCACCTTACTTGCCCCAACGCTGAAAGCGGTTCCCCTTACGGACGCGCCGCTTGAAGTGTTTTATCTATGGGACATCGAGGGCGAAGCCCCGGAAGGACACATCGAAATCCTCAAGGATGCTGCCGCCCGGGTTTCCTATTTCGGGCGAGGAGAAGACCGCGCCGAGGTTTCTTTGGCGCTCGCGGATGAAACGCCGTCGCTTCCGCTTGTGCGCTGGTTGCCCGAACCGGCCGGCGACACTGAACTTTGGACGACGACCTCCGGAACAACGAATGGTTTGAAAGAACGCTATGAAACACCAGTTCCTGCGCGAGAAACAAAACCGCCCGCGCAACGGTGGATGCGTCTTGTCCGCTACTCAGATGACGCGCCGCATGCGATCCAGCCCATCGCCAGCGCGATTTTCCAGCTTTACCGCGACAACGAGAACCCAGACGCCGACGCCCTTTCCTGCGATGCGACAAGCGGCGGCCTCTGGCGCGAGTTCTTCCGCCACATCATCTGCGATTTCGCCAAGAAAACCGACTATTGGGACGATCCCGCGCTTGCCGCCGAGCTTCTCACGGGGCACAGGCCAGATAATTCTTCCACCATCTATCCTCATTTGGCCGTGGTTCCTTTGCCCAGTCTCAATGCGGCACACAAAGCCGATGGGCGCATTCGCCGTGTAGCTCTTCTTGGTTATGCCCCGCCAGAAAAAGATGGGTTGGAAATTTACGAGACACTATTCAGCGCATTCAACAACTTCATCCCAACGGATGACCCTTCTTTTACGCTCCCGCCCGTTCGCATCGTGCGATACGATGTTTCCCAAGACAAAATCTGGCGGTATCTGGCGGGAAAAAGCCGCGTCTGGCTGTCGGCGATTCCTGTGGCAATCAGCCGTAAATTCAGCGTGCCAAAATTCGCCACAGACAGAAAAAACGTCCTGACCGAAAATGAACGCCGCCGCAGAAGGGACGCCGAACTTTGCGCCCTCGTACGGAAAAGTATTGAACACATCGCGCTTCCGGCGGAAATCGCGAAAGCCACCCGCATTGAGATTACCTGGACGCCGCTTATGCCTCATACAGAGCGTGCGGAGCGCTACCGTCCTCCGGGCGAGAAATCTTTCTTGACGCATGTGCGACTTGATTTTCCTTGTTGTGTGCGCGGTCCGTTGCTCCTTGGCGACCGCCGTTACTTCGGCTTTGGCCTCTTCCTGCCGGTTTAAGAGTGACGCCCATGCTGGTCTATCCTGACAGAATATGCACAAGAAAAAAGAAATCCGGAGGATATGGTGGACGGGACTTTGACGTGGGGACACCTCTCTTCAAGCCATGTGCGGATAATCAAAAACAACCGCGGCTGCCATCTTACTGGTATCACCGCAGGAAGGGACACTATTCACGATTGCCGCCCTTATTCAAGAGTCCGGCAAAATTGCGGGCGCCGCGAGGATGAAGACGATGTTGGGAGTGACTTGGAATATGAGGCGATAATTTTTTATGAAAAGTTCACGGATGGTCGGATCGCTTCCCTCCGGAACACGCCGTCCACGGTCCGAGAAATGACGGAGAGAAAGCGCCGCCATCCGGGCGTCCCTTACGAGGGCGGATGCGTAAAAGGCTGAATCCCTGGCTATAAACTCGGGGGCAGTAGCCAAGTCCGTTGTTGCGGCTTCGGTCTACTTTACGGTTCGAGCCACCGGCTCATTCTCCGGTCGAACTCCTCTTCCGTCAGCAGCCGGCCCTCGGTAACGTCAGCCATCCCGTGGTCGATCTTCTGACGGACGTAGATATGGTACTGCATGTCTTCCAGTGTGGCGTCATCCGGAAGCTGATCGAGGATCTTTCGAATTTCATCTATTGCATCCATATCATCAAGCGGGAACGGGACACGGTGACTCAAATTTCATGAATCCTTACGCCGGGTATCTGATTGAAATGATCGTCGATGGTAAAAACGGAGATATTGTAATCTATGGCAGCGGCGCCGATGGCGATATCGGAAAGAGGGAGGGTGATGCCTTTGCGCCTGAGCGAACATGACAGCTTGCCTGCTTTGATCCAGATGGCTGCAGTTATTTCGATAGTGGGAATGGCGTCAATCAGTTCGGTTACATACGCCTCCTCCCGTGCGTTTCTTGCGCCTTGGAGCAGTTCGGCCATGATGATGCCGGTGGTGAGAATCCGTTTTGAACCGATAAGCGCCGCAACGGCAGCGGCATTGGGTGCCTTGTCTTTCAGAAAATCGATCAGAACGGATGTGTCAGCTATTACGCCATCGCCGGTCATTTTCCTCCTGCTCCTTTATCTCGAGTTCGTCAATCTCCTTCGTGACATCCGCAATTTTTATTTTCCCTCGCAACTCGAGTATCTTACCGAGTTTCTTTTCCCGCACGAACTCGTTCATGGCGGTGACGATCGCTTTGGTCTTGGACTTCTTGCCCGTCAATTTCTGAACCTCGGAAATGAGATCTTCCGGTATGTTCAATGTTGCACGCATTTTTTGCACCTCCATAATGTGCATCCATTTTATTTGCGGTGAACGTAAAAGTCAAGGTCGTACTTTTTTATGAACAGCGTAAAGGAAACGACGATGAAACAGCCGGAGCTTTCGAAGTTCGCTGACGGAATGCCGCTCTTGCCCGTCCGGATGCTCAACGAGTATGTCTATTGCCCCCGACTCGCCTACCTGATGTGGGTCCAGGGAGAGTTTGCCGCAAGCGCCGACACGGTGGAAGGGAAGATCGGCCACCTGCGCGTGGACAGGCCCGGCGCGCCCCTGCCGGAGGCGAAATCAGGCGCGGCGACGCGGGAGGGGGAGGGTGTCGCGCCTCAGCCGGCCGCGACCACAGCCGGAACGGAGGCGGCAGAAAAAGCGGAAACCCCGGAGACGGTCCATGCCCGTTCCGTCTGGCTCGGCTCGGAGCGGCTGGCGATCACCGGCAAGGTCCCGATCTCGTGGAGGCGCAGGGGGACGCCGCCACGCCCGTGGACTACAAGCGCGGCAAGCGCCCCCATACGGCGGGCGGCGCCTGGGATCCCGAACGGGTGCAGATCTGCGCCCAGGGGTTGCTTCTCCGGGAACACGGCTTTGTGACCGAGGGCGGGTTTCTCTATTTCATCGGCAGCCGCGAGCGGGTCCCGGTACCCTTCACCGATGAACTCATCGGGCTTACCCATAATGCCATCTCGGGGGCGCGCGCGATGGCCGCAGGGGGGAGCATCCCGCCGCCCCTGGAGGAGGACTACAAGTGCGCTCGCTGCTCGCTGATCGGCATCTGCCTCCCCGACGAGGTGCGCTTCCTTACCCACGGCCACGTCGAGCCGCGGCCCATTTACCCTTCCCTCGACCGCTGCCTGCCCCTCTATGTCCAGTCGAACCGGGCGCGCATCCGCAAGGACGGAGAAGTCCTGATCATCGAGGAAGAACGGACTGAAGTGGCCCGGGCGCGCCTGGGCGAGGTTTCGCACGTCGTCCTGCACGGCCCCGCCGCCATGACAACGCCGGCTCTCCACGAGTGCTTCCGCCGGGAGATTCCCGTCAGCTACCACAGCTACGGCGGCTGGTTCCTCGGCCACACCGTCGGGGTCGGAAATCGGAACGTGGAAACGCGGATTCACCAGTTTCGGGCGGCGGCCGACAGGGATCTCTGTCTGAAACTGGCTCGGCGCATCATAGCGGCCAAGATCCGCAACGGGCGCGTCCTGATCCAGCGCAACTGGAAAGGCGAGCCGGAGGCGATTCAGCCGGTGATGGTGGGAATGCGTCAGGATGCCCGCGCGGCCATGATCGCAAAATCCCTCGAACAGCTTCTCGGCATCGAGGGAGCGGCTGCCGCCCGCTATTTCGGCGCTTTTGCGGGTATGTTGAGCCGGCCGCAGGAGTTCGACTTTGCCGGGCGCAACCGCCGCCCGCCGCGCGATCCTGTAAACGCGCTCCTCTCCATGGGCTATGCGATGCTCGTGCGCGAGTGGGTCGTGACCCTGAGCGCCGTGGGGTTGGATCCCTACCGGGGCTTCTACCACCAGCCACATTTCGGCCGGCCGGCCCTGGCGCTCGACATGATGGAGCCATTCCGTCCTCTCGTTGCGGATTCTGCGGCGATTACCGCCCTGAACAACGGAGAGATCCAGGGTAACGATTTCCTGCGCGGCGCAGGCGGGTGCGCGCTGACCGATTCCGGTCGGAAAAGGTTCATCGCCGCCTTCGAGAGGCGTGTGGCCCAGGAGGTGACCCACCCCATCTTCGGCTATCGAATCAGCTACCGCCGGTTGCTGGAGGTGCAGGCCAGGTTGCTGATCCGCTGGCTTTGCGGCGAGATCCCTTCCTATCCGATGTTTCTGACGCGGTAGGAGACTGCGATGGAAAGGCTGTACATTGTCTGTTATGATGTGGCCGACCAGCGGCGCTGGAGGAAGCTATTTAAGACGATGCATGGTTTCGGTGAATGGGTGCAGTTGTCGGTTTTCCAGTGCCGGTTGGACCGCCGCCGCTTCGTGGAGATGGAAGCCGCCGTCAACGGATTGATCCAGCATGGCAAGGATCACGTTCTCATCCTGGATCTGGGGCCGGCGGACCAGGTAAAGCCTTCGGTTCGCTCCCTGGGAAAATCGTATGAGCCCCTCAAGAGGGAAGCGGTCATTGTGTAACTGCCTGACCAGCGCGAGGGGTGGCGTGACGCGGGAAAAGCGGCAGGTGCTCGCAACCAAAAAGGTCTTTGAAAACCGAATAGATGGAAAGTAACTGGCTGAATATGGAAAATTTATCCGCAAAGAAAAGAAGCGTTTCGTCATACCTCTCGAAGCTCCCCGCAGAAAGCCGCAACTGGCGGGGCCTGGGGAGGGAGGCGTTTTCCGGGGCATAACCGCCCCGGCCTCATTGAAGCGTTTTTGAGATCGTCGATTTCCTCTTTGAGTTCAAACGTTTTCCGGGGCATAACCGCCCCGGCCTCATTGAAGCCGGGATGGTCAGTTTGTCCCGGAAGTCAATTCCGTGGTTTTCCGGGGCATAACCGCCCCGGCCTCATTGAAGCTTTGCGATGTGGATCATCGCCAACAGGCCGTTGCGGTTTTCCGGGGCATAACCGCCCCGGCCTCATTGAAGCCGATTTGCAGGTCGATCCCCGATTTCATCTCTACGGCGTTTTCCGGGGCATAACCGCCCCGGCCTCATTGAAGCCCGTAGTTATCATGACCCAACTGGTCATGCCCGGCCAGTTTTCCGGGGCATAACCGCCCCGGCCTCATTGAAGCATGGGCAAGGAATTCAGCAAGTCAATGGACGGGTTTTGTTTTCCGGGGCATAACCGCCCCGGCCTCATTGAAGCGCAATTGCGGCCTATGCGTCGATCTCGGAGGCAAAAGTTTTCCGGGGCATAACCGCCCCGGCCTCATTGAGGCTATGGCTGCAATCTCGTGTGCGGCAACGAGCACGGCGTTTTCCGGGGCATAACCGCCCCGGCCTCAATTGAAGCCAGTTGCGGGATGTTCAGCGCGCCGGCCGATTCGACGTTTTCCGGGGCATAACCGCCCCGGCCTCATTGAAGCTTGTAGTAAACACCACTCTCGAACTTCGTCTGTCAAAGTTTTCCGGGGCATAACCGCCCCGGCCTCATTGAAGCGATGGTATCGATGGCGGACTGAATAAACGTTACGCGCGTTTTCCGGGGCATAACCGCCCCGGCCTCATTGAAGCGAA
>CAYSSF010000012.1:0-14607 GCA_964433455.1 uncultured Syntrophaceae bacterium | reverse complement strand
TGAAGCTCCGGGATCGCCTTTGGGACCTGCTGGGCCTCTCGGCGTTTTCCGGGGCATAACCGCCCCGGCCTCATTGAAGCTTTTGAAACCTGAACCACGGACGAGGAAGTTTACGGGTTTTCCGGGGCATAACCGCCCCGGCCTCATTGAAGCGAAGAAGAAAGCCACGTCCTGCTGCGTGACGGGGCCGGTTTTCCGGGGCATAACCGCCCCGGCCTCATTGAAGCATGGGGAAGGAATTCAGCAAGTCAATGGACGGGTTTTGTTTTCCGGGGCATAACCGCCCCGGCCTCATTGAAGCGGGGTGCGTCAGGCGATCCGCGCCCCAGCTCCCCGCCGTTTTCCGGGGCATAACCGCCCCGGCCTCATTGAAGCCAACTTAACCCTTTGGGGCGGACCGCTTGCCACCGTGGTTTTCCGGGGCATAACCGCCCCGGCCTCATTGAAGCTACACGAAAGGTTGGATTCCCGGCTTGGCAATATCTGTTTTCCGGGGCATAACCGCCCCGGCCTCATTGAAGCGCAATTGCGGCCTATGCGTCGATCTCGGAGGCAAAAGTTTTCCGGGGCATAACCGCCCCGGCCTCATTGAGGCTATGGCTGCAATCTCGTGTGCGGCAACGAGCACGGCGTTTTCCGGGGCATAACCGCCCCGGTCTCATGGATGGAAGCGGGTTGCAAAGTTTTCCGTTTTGCATATAATCCCTTTCAAGGCGCCCGGCGAATCCGGAACGGAACAGGTCCGTTCCGGGGTGGGGCGTCGGCCATGCGAGCATGCGCGCGAAAACGGGAGGTGGAAATGAAGGTCAGCAGCGTCGATCAGATGCGGGCGATGGACCGCCGGGCCATCGGGGAGTTTGGCATCCCCGAGGCGATACTGATGGAGAACGCCGGACGGGCGGCATTCGAGATCCTCTCCCGGGAGTGGGGGGTAGCCGGCAGGCGGTACCTGATCTTCTGCGGGGTTGGAAACAACGGCGGAGACGGGCTGGTCGTGGCGCGGCATATCCTCTCGGGCAGCGGGACCCCCCGCGTCTTTGTCGTTGGGGACAGCGCGCGGTTCCGGGGCGCGGCAAAGACCAATTTTGAGATCATCGCAAAGCTTCCGGTGGAGATGTCGCCGGTATCCGATCTGGAGGCCGTCCGGTCGGCGCTCTCCGATGCTGACGGGATCGTCGACGCCCTGTTCGGGACGGGTCTCGACCGCGACGTCGACGGCGTTTGCCGGGAAGTGATCGAAGGGATCAATGCATCCGGTCTGCCGGTTCTCAGCCTGGACATCCCTTCCGGCGTCCATGGCGATACCGGAGAAATTCTGGGGGCGGCGGTCCGGGCGGACCATACCGTCGCCTTCGGCCTTCCGAAGATCGGAAACATGCTCTATCCCGGCTGCGGCCTCTGCGGCCGGCTCCATGTCTCGCATATCTCCTTCCCCCCCTCCCTGTACGACGATGACGCAATCCCGGTCGAGACGAACGGCTTCATTCCGCTTCCGCCGCGTCAACCGACGGCCCACAAGGGTTCCGTCGGGGACGTTCTGTTCATCGCCGGCGCCGCCGGCTATTTCGGCGCACCTTACTTCTCCGCGATGTCGCTGCTGAAGGCAGGCGGAGGCTATTCCCGCCTGGCCGCCCCTTCGTCGATGATCCCCTTCCTGGCCACGCGGGGGAGTGAGATTGTCTTCGTTCCCCAGGCGGAAACCACGGAGGGAAGCCTCTCCCTGGAGAACAGAGACCCCCTCTTGGCGCTGGCCGGACGGGTGGACATGGTCGTGATCGGTCCGGGCCTCTCCCTTGCGGAGGAGACGCAGGAGTTGGTTCGGGAACTGGCGGCGGGCATTGAAAAACCGCTTCTGATCGACGGCGACGGAATCACCGCGCTGGCCGGTCATCGGTCGATCATCCGGGACCGCCGGGCGCCCACGATTCTGACCCCCCATCCAGGGGAGATGTCGCGCCTCACCGGCAAGCCGGTTATCGAAATCGGAAAAGGACGGATCCCGATTCTCCGGAAGGGGTGCGCGGATCTGAAGGCGTGGATTGTTCTCAAAGGCCCCCATTCCCTGATCGGGACGCCGGAGGGGCGGGTCTTCATCAACCTGAGCGGCAATCCGGGGATGGCGACGGCGGGGGCGGGGGATGTCCTCACCGGGACGATCGCCGCGATGTACGGCCTCGGCCTCCCGCCGGAGAATGCGGTGCGCAAGGGGGTGTTCCTCCACGGCCTTGCCGGGGATCTGGCCGCCGCGGACAAGGGGGAAGACGGGATCACCGCCCAGGATATCCTCAACTACCTCCCCTATGCGCTGAAACAGGACCGGGAAGGGGTCGACGCGCCACGGGCGGAGCGTTACGAGGGGCCGGCGATGGTCTGAGGCCCGGCTTATCCCGCCTTGGGACATCCGAGACACGGGAGACCTGATCATCACCGATGATGACCGGGACTCTGACATCTTTTTGTGCGGCATCGGTTGCCGGTTTTAAAAAACCGCCTCCCGTCCGGACCTTGAGATCGCGATCGCATGATCCGGACGGGAACGGCGCCAGCCCATCTTTTCTATCTCACGCCGGAGAACATCTGCAGCAGGTAGATCACATCCTCCAAATTCGCCAGGCCATCGCCGTTCGCGTCACCCGGGATGACGGTCGGGCAGGTTGAGGAAGAGACGACCATCTGCGGAAGCGTGACGTTCAGGCTTCCCGCGGAGAGGGAGACGTTCTGCGTGACCGGGTCCATATCCGGGGCGGTGATGACGAGCTGATAGTTGCCGAAGGGAACATTGAGCAGCGTGAAGTTGCCGCCGGCGTCCGGGGTCGTCGAATAGCTGGTTCCCCCGGTCCCCTGCAAAGAGACCGCAGCGTTCCCAACGCCCAGACTGCTGTTTCCTGCGAAGTTGACCGACACCTGTCCGGAAATGTTGCCGACGTTGGCGTCCGGATTCGGGATCGCGCTGACCTCGGCAGAGAAGGCGGACCACTGATTGCCTGTGGCCTGGACCCTGAAATAATAGGGCTGGCCGTTGTCCAGGCCGGTGACGGCAAAGATCGTTCCCGTTATATTGCCGCTTTTGCCGGTTGCCGGTCCCCCGGGGGAGGTGGCCACGGTAACATAGTAAGCCGTAGCGCCGGCCACAGGGTCCCAGGTGACGGTGGCCTGCATATTGCTCGGGGTCACTGCGACATGAACCGGGGCGGGTGTCGTGTTTGCGGTCGGCGTGCCGGCGGCCTCGGGGGACCATGCCCCGGCGCCCTGCGCGTTCACCGCGGCCACGATGTAGTAGTATTTTGTCCCGTTGACGAGGCCGGTGTCGGTAAAGAGGGTCCCGGCCGGTAAGGCGAGTGGGTCGGATGGCCAGAGGGTTTCCTCCGTTCTCCGGTAGACCCGGTAACCCGTGGCGCCGGTCACTGCCGTCCAGGTCAGGCTTAACTGCCCGTTTCCGGGCGTTACGTCCAAATAAGTCGGCGCCTGCGGAAGGGTTACCGTCGGTATGACGCTGACCTCGGCGGAGTATGCCGAGCTCCCACCGTCCGGAGGCTGGGACTGAATCCGGATGTAATAGGTCTGGTCGTTGGTCAGGTTAATCGCTGTAAACTCCGGTTTCCCGCCTGTTTGCCCCCACCAGATGGATGGACCGCCGGCGGATGAGGCGAGCGTAACGGCGTAGTTCCAGGCGCCGGCCACCGGCTCCCAGAGGACCGTAAGCTGTCGATTGCCGGGTACGGTGGCGACGCCGGTCGGGGCGGGCAACGCAACGGCGGTCGGTGTGCCGGACCCTTCGGGCGACCATGCCCCGGCGCCGGCCGCATTCACCGCCGCCACGCTGTAAATGTACTTCGTTCCATTGGCCAGCCCCATGTCGGTGAAGAGCGTTGCCGTCGGAGATCCGATCGGGTCGGCGCCCCAGGCCTTTCCCTCTGTTCTTCGGTAGACCCTGTATCCCGTGGCCCCGGGTACCGCCGGCCAGGTCAGACTGAGCTGCGTGTTGCCGGGCGTTGAGTCCAAATGGGTCGGCGCCAGCGGAAGCGTTACCTCCGGTGTGACGCTGACCTCGGCAGCATATGCAGAGTACGCGGCGCTGGGAGGCTGGGACTGAATCCGGATGTAATAGGGCCGGTCATTGGTCAATCCGGTAAAGGTAAAATAGGGTTTCCCGCTCGTTTGCCCCCACCAGATGGAGGGACCGCCGGGGGATTCAGCGATCGTGACGGCATAGTTCCAGGCATCCACCACCGGCTTCCAGGTGACGGTGGCCTGTGTATTGCCGGGGATCGCCGCAAGATCGGTCGGGGCGGTCAACGTATCGGCGGTCGGCGTGCCGGACGCCTCGGCCGACCATGCCCCGTTTCCGGCCGCATTCACCGCGGCCACGCGGTAGTCGTATCTCATCCCGTTGGTGAGCCCGGTGTCGGTGAAGAGCGTTGCCGTGGGAGAACCGATGGGGGTCTGCGACCATGCGCTTCCTTCCGTCTTCCTGTAAACCCTGTACCCCGTGGCGCCGGTCACCGCCGGCCAGGTAAGGCTGATCTGCGTGTTGCCGGGCGTTGCCTCCAATTGGGTAAGCGCCAACGGAAGCGTGTATGTCGGCATGACGCTGACATCGGCGGAGTATGCAGAGTACGCGGCGCTTGGAGGCTGGGACTGAATCCGGATGTAATAGGTCTGGCCGTTGGTAAGGTTGTTGGCGGTAAATGCCGTTTTCCCGCTGGTCTGCCCCCACCATACGGATGGACCTCCGGGGGATTCGGCGATCGTCACCGCGTAGTTCCAGGCGTTCGCCACCGGGTTCCAGGTGAGGGTGGCCTGTGTATTGCCGGGGATAACCGTAATGTTGCCCGGGGCGGGCCCAGCGGCGGTAGTCGGAGCCATCGCCACCTCATTGGAGCGGGCAACCGTGGGGCTCCCATTGTGCACATCCACCACATAGTAGTACATGGTGCCGTTCACAAGGCCGGTGTCGGTGAAACCGGAGTTCTTCGTCCCGAGGTTCGTATATTCCCCATTGGGATCCGTACGCCTATGCACCGTGTAGGAGGTTGCGCCGAAGGAGCCGCCCCAGTTGAGGCTGATCTGTTTGTCGTAGGGCTGGGCGGTCAGAACCGTTGCGTGAGGCTGTTCGTTTGCGGAAACCGCCGCGACCGCCTCGACGGAGAAAGCACCGCGGCCGTTGGCGTTCACCGCGGCAACGACATAATAATAGGTGGTTCCGTTGGAGAGTCCCGAATCTTCGTAAGCGGTTGTATTCGGCAACGCTTCGAAGGTGTAGGGCCCCCCGATTTTTGTCCCCCGGTAGACCGCGTAAGCAATCGCGCCCTCGGAGGGGCTCCAGGAGAGGCTCGCCCAGGTGCTGCCCGGGGTTGCCGTAAACGTCGCGGGCGCCGTGGGGAGGAGCGCCGAGGGGGTCGCGCCGGCCTCCTCGGAATAGGCGCCGGTGCTGGTGCTCATCGTCTGGACAACATAAAAATAGGGGGCATCGTTGGTCAATCCCCTGTCGGTAAAGCCCGGGCCTTGGGCCGCCGGAGTGAGCAATGTATAGGGCCCGCCCCGGGATGTCGCACGATAGACGTTATAGGATACGGCGGATGTGACGGGATTCCAGGACAAGGTTACCTCTCCGTTGCCGGGTACGGCGGTCAGACCGGCCGGCGCGGGCAGCACGGTTGCCTTTGGCGTTGCGGTTACCTGGGATGAGTATGGGCTCTGTCCGTCGCCGTTCAACGCGGTGGCTACATAGTAGTAGGTCGTACTGTTGGTGAGTCCCCGGTTGATGTGGCCCGTTCCCTGTGTCCGGGCAATGAAGCTGTAAGGACCTCCGCTGCTTTGCCCGCGGTACACGGCATAGCTCGTGGCGCCGGCAACGGAATTCCATGTCAGGCTGATCTCGCCGTTCCCGGCGATGGCCGCCAATCCCGTCGGCGGGGACGGGATTGCCGCGACGGCCGGAGATTGAAGCAGCAGGAAAGAGAGAGCCGATATCAAAACCATCGTAATGATCTTTTGCCCGTAGGATTTTCTTTTCATACCTTCCTCCTTGTAAACTCCTGCATTATGAGCAGGAGTGTGTCCCAAATCAATTGAGACGTTGCGTTCATCGTGATGGAACCTGCAAATTCAGCCGGGTTTCCCTGCAGCCGGGAAGTCCGGATCGAAAGAAGAAGCAGGAGCGGTGGCGGAAATAGGTCACACAATCAAAGCATCGTGAAGCGGCATGGCGTGGAAATCGACGGGAAGTGTGACGATCTCGAAAAAAGTCATGCGGCGATTTTGGCGGGGTAGAGCAAATTTTCAATCGCCGGTTTGAATGTATGGCTGAACCGGTGCCACGGGCTAAAAAATGTTTTTTGCAACACCTCTGCCAAGAACCCGTCTTCATGCGGCGTGAGAATAGGGACAAGTGCTCTTGCAAGTCAAGGAGAATTCATCACCCCAAGTGCGATCGGAGCCATTTCCCCCTATTCCCGGAGGGCGCGGAGGGCTTTGAGGATCTCGTCCTTTCCGGTCAGCGTCTGTTTCCCCTGCGGGCCGAGGATTACGCAACTGGGCGTCGCCCGGATCTGGTCCTCTTTCAGGTAGTTGCCGAAGATCTTGAAAACCGGCGCCGTGTCATAGGGCTTGAAGGCGATCCCTTTCATCTTCAGGAATGCCTCCAACTCCTCCTTCCCCTGGAGCATTTTCTTGGCCGCCTCGAAGAGCGCCTCCCGGGCGTCGACCGCCTGCCGGAAATCGTTCTTTGCGTTCAGCGCCGCGAGGAAATAACCGGCGAAGAAAATGGTTTCCCGGTGGATCGGTGTATCGATGAAGAGGACGTGGATAAGGTTCTTCTCGATGAGTTCGCTGAGGATGGTCATCAGCTCCGCCTCCTCCGCCGAGCAGGGGCCGCAGTAGTAGTCCGTATAAACGCGAACCTCAACGGCGCCTTTGCCGAAGGTCGGCAGCCGGGGCTCGGCGGCATAGGCGGGAGTCACCGATCCGGAGAAAAAGAGCAGGAAGAAGAGGAGGCCGGCGGCGACCGCCAGCATGGCGATGATCTTCCGGTTTTGGTCGAAATTGACGGCGAAGGCCAGCAGGACCGTTGCCCCGAAAGCGAGGCAGTAGGAGCAATAGACGCCGCTATGCACCTGGTAGCCGATCAGGAAGATCTCCCCGCCCACCCCGAAGGCAAGGAGCAGAAGGCAGAGGAGGGGTTTTCGAAACCACGCGAGCAGCAGAACGGAGACCATGTAGAAGATACCAAGGTACTTCAGGTCGATCCCCAGGATATCGCCTTTCAGATAACTGCACGCATCCAGGCAGAAGGCGTAGGCGACGGTGACGGCGATGCCGGTCAGCGCGAGCAGGATGGTCAGAAAGCGTTTGTTCTGCAATGGGAATTTCTTCATGATCATCGTGATCCTCTTTCGGTTATGGTATGGGGCGACATGATCCCTTTTCAGTCCGGTTCCTGACCGTCCTTCAGCAACGGAAACATCCGTTCTCGTAGATCACGACCTTTTCCCCCGTCGTCAGGTGCGCCGTGACCGTTTTGGCCTCCGTGTTGACGAGGTCCCAGTGGAGGGCCGAGTCGTTGAAGCCCAGTTTCTGCTTGACTGTTTTGGTCATCGCGGCGGGATCGCCGGCGTAGGTGTCGGTGTAAGAGGCCCCGACGGCAATGTGGCAATTTCCGTTCGCCCCGCCGAAATTTTCGTCAAAGAGGGTGTCGGCCATGAACCGGTCGATCCGTGAGAAGCGCCGGTCCGTCAGCGAAAACTCGCCGACGCGTTTCGCCCCCTTGTCCATCGCAAGCTGACGGATGGTAAACGCCTCGCCGGTCTCGGCTTGGATCTCGACGGCGTTCCCCTTTTTAAAGGTCAGCCTCACCCCTTCGACGTAGTTGCCGCTCCGGTATGAGGGGAGGTTCGCGTAGTAGCAACCTTCGGTGCCGCGCCAGTCCGGGGAGACGAACAGCTCGAAACTCGGAATGTTGTGGCCGGAGATTCCCGCCCATTTCCGCTCGGCGCCCGGGGTGATCCGAAGGTCGCACCGGGCGGATTCGATGTGGAAATGGGCCGCTTTCAGACCCCCCAGCCACTTCTTGATCTCGATCGCATCGCGGCTGATTTCCTCCCATTTGCCGACCGGATCTTTGCGGTCCAGATAACAGGCCCGGATGATCTGTTTCGCATAGGCCTCCGGCGTCGTCCGGGCCTGTGTCGCAAGTTCCGCCGTCGGAAGCGTACAGAGGGTCCAGCCGTAGGCCCCCTCCTGCTCGCGCCGTTCGAGGATGTCGCGGAGCGGCTTGCGGGCGACCAGGACCTTGCAGATCCGGGCCGGATCGACCCCCCTGAGATGGGTCAGCGAATCGGGTGCATGGAGGTAGATCCGCCCGTGGAGATGTCCGCAGAGTTCCTTCTCGCCCGGCGGCTGGAAACGAAGCTGGCGCACGCCCGATTTCCCGAAGAACGAGCGATCCATGTCGACGGTGAGCCCCATCCGCTGGAGAGGGTTCATCCCCGCTGCGATGATCTTCCGATAGAGGATTTCCGCGAGCCGCAGCGCGGCATGATCATACTGGATCAGAATCACGTTCCCCTTCCGGAAGCATTCCTTCCGGGCCGTTTTCAAGCCCCACAGAAGCACATCGGCGTATCTTTCCAGGTATCGTTCGTTTAACAAGTCCCGTCTCTCCGTCATTTTTTGTTGTCGAGAAGCTTTACCATCCGTGGGATATCCGCCCCGAAAACGACCTGCCCGTCGATCAGAAAGAGGGGCGTTCCGGTTACGCCGATCCGTTCGGCGATTCCCTTGTGGGCCTTCAGGAGTTCCTCCACCGCGGGGGTCTTGCAGGGTGTGAATTTCATATCGTCCAGCTTTCCGGCCATCGCCTCTTCATAGACCTTGGCCCGGTCCTCGGCGCAGAAGATCTGACGGACCTTGTCAGGGGCATTCGGGTGGATCGACAGCGGGAGGAAAAAAATATGCCGCGTGACGTCGTTTCTTGCCGAGAGGAAGGCGGACGCCGTGCGGCAGTATGGGCAGTCCGGATCGGTAATTTCGATGATCTGATGGGGGCCGTCGCCGACCCGGACGGCCTTCTCCAGCGGAACGGCTTTCAGGCCCCGCGCCAGAATCTCCGTGCGCCGCTCTTCGGTCAGATTCTTCCCGTCCCGGTTGATCATCTGTCCGTAGATGAGGAATTCGGGGCCCGGGGCGTAATAGACGATCTGCCCGCCGGAGACGACCTCGAAAAGACCGCTGACGCCGGAGGGACGGATGCTTTCCGCAGAAAGTTTGGGAAAACTCTTCCGGAGGGACTCTTCCGGCGTCGCCGCCCGGACGGGAGCGCTTGCGAGGATCAGCAGCGCGCAGAGGATGAAGGATGTTTTATGAAGTTTCATGGTCTGTTTACCTGTTTCTCCAGTGAATGTGGCGAACCACGATTGCGACGGATCATCGGCGCCGCCCCGCAATGAGAGCGTCGGGGGGCGAAGATCCGGTCCGGGGCCATCATGAGCATAGACCGGCGCAAAATACAACGAAAAATTGAGCCGGGCAGGATCTCATCGAAGGCAGTGCTCTCCGTTCCCGCCATTTCCACTCCACGTGGCCGTTTAGGTTTTGACATCCCGCACGAAATATGCCATGAAACAAAGCCGATGTTTCGGCCTCATGTTTTCCGCCAGACGACGATCAGAGGGCGGAAGCGGCCGGATCAGGGACTGCCGTGGACGATGGGATTTGGGTGCATGGTGACACGATGCCGCATCGCGTCCCCATGCCGGGAAGAGGGTGCCGGATCGGGGAGTCGCCGGAGGGCGATGGGATTCGCAACCGTTTGAAGGGGGGATGAAGATGGAGATCGCAGTGCGAAAAGCGGGAAACGCCACGGTGGTGTCGGTCAAGGGCCGGATCGATGCCGTGACGGCGACGGAGTTCGAGAAGAATCTGGCCGCGTTGATGGCCGGCGGGGATTACACCATGGTTCTTGATTTCAGCGGCCTCGATTACATCAGCAGCGCCGGGTTGCGGAGCATCCTGGCTACGGCGAAACAACTGAAGGCGAAGGAGGGCAAAATGCTCTTTGCCGCCCTGCAGGGGTCGGTGAAGGATGTCTTCAAAATCTCCGGCTTCGGTTCGATCTTCAAGATTTATGAGACGGAGGAAGAAGCCCTCCGGCAGATCTGAATGGCACAGATTCCAGCGCATATCCGCCTTCCCGCGCGGATTGACTCTCTGAATCCGTTGCTTGCATTTGTAAGGTCCTGTGCGGAACGGCAGGGACTTGGGCAGGAGCGGCTCCAGGAGGTCGATCTGGTCATGGAGGAGATTCTCGTGAACATCTTCAACTACGCCTATCCCGATCTCCCAGGCGATGTGGAGGTTGCATGCCGGCCTGCCGATGACGGGAGATTGTTGGTCGAGGTTGCCGACGCGGGGGTTCCCTACAACATCCTCTCCCGCGAGGATCCCGATCTGAAGGCCGGCATTGAAGAGCGGAGCATCGGAGGTCTGGGGGTGTTTTTCGTGAAGCAGTTTGTCCGGGACATTCACTACCGGCGCGAAGACGACCGGAACATCCTCACGCTGCAGATCGATTCTGAGTCCCAGCCCTGAAGCGGTTACAGCCGTCTGTCGAGGATGTAGTCGGTAATGGTCAGCAGCGCGGTTTTGGCCTCCGATTCGTCAAAGGGGGAGAGAAATCCCCGCGCCTCATCGATGCAGTTTCTGGCCTTCCGGAGCGCATAGGGAATGCCGTCGTAGCGATGCATCAAGTCCATAATCCCGTCGATCGACTGCCCATCCTTTTTTTCGATTTCGATTCGGATGAAACTCTTCTCTTCCGGGGTGCACTTTTTCATGGTTCGGATGAGAGGGAGCGTCAGCTTCCCCTCCCGGAGATCCTGGCCGATCGCCTTGCCGAACTCTTCCTCCCTGGCGATGTAG
This sequence comes from uncultured Syntrophaceae bacterium, assembly GCA_964433455.1. Classification (GTDB taxonomy): domain Bacteria; phylum Desulfobacterota; class Syntrophia; order Syntrophales; family UBA5619; genus UBA5619. Next base: position 3,690 of record CAYSSF010000012.1, on the reverse strand, counting down.
TCGAGGGTATCGTCCGTGATCTGGAAGGCGGTCCCAAGCCTCATGCCGAAGCGGGTCAGCGCCTCGATCTGCCCCTCCGTCGCGTTTCCAAGGATGCCGCCGATCGCGCAGGCCGCGGAAATCAGGATCGAGGTCTTTTTCTCTACGATCGACAGGTATTCCTTTTCGGTGGTGTTGACGTCGCCCGTCTTCATCAACTGAAAGACCTCGCCCTCCGACATCGTATTCGTCGTGGTGGAGATCAGTTTGAGGATGGCCATGCTTCCGTCGTCGATCATCAACTTGAAGGATTTGGAGTAGAGGAAATCCCCGACCAGGACGCTTGCGGCATTGCCCCAGACGCAGTTTGCGGAAACCTTTCCCCGCCGGGTCTCCGCATGGTCGATGACGTCGTCGTGGAACAGCGTGGCGGTATGGATGAACTCGATCACGGCGGATAGCGGGTAGCGGCGCTCCCCCCGGTAGCCGCAGAGTTCGGCGGTGGCCAGAAGTAGGAGCGGCCGGAAACGCTTGCCGCCGCTGGCGATCAGGGGGTGAATGATCTCCGGGATCAGCCGTACCTCCGAGCGGAGGTAGATCTCCATGTGCTCTTCGACCCGCTTGAGGTCGTTTCCGAAATAATGAAAGACATCCTGTATCTGCATGGCATACCCCCGTTTTGAAATGCGGGTCTAAGGAAATTTCACGGCTGTTGGGAACTTTTCATGGCTCCTCCTATAGTGGATCGCCGGAAAAATGTCAAACGGCCGATCCCCATCCGGAGGGGTTCACCGGGTTTGGGGCGGCGCTCTATCCGCCCCCGGGAAGCGGCGGATTTGCATTTGACGAAGATTTGCATCCGTACTATAGGGAGCACGAAACGAGGGCCCCTTTGCCTCTCCTTGGATCATGGCAACGGGGGATTTTTATTTGGGGAGGGGAGTCATGAGCGAAAAGGTTGAGGCCGCCGTGGCCCTCGAAGAAGTCCTGTAGGGGGAGAATGGAAGGGATCATGGGTGGGAAGACGCAATGAACGGAACAGCCCTGGTCATCGTCCTTGCTTCCGCTTTTCTTCATGCGGGCTGGAACTACCTTCTGAAGAAAAGCGACCGGAAGATCGTCTTCATCTGGTGGTTTCTGCTGGTCTCCGCGGTCATCTACCTTCCGATGCTGCTGTACTTCCTGCCGGAGAGCGTCATTCCGCCGGGAGGATGGCTCTGCATCGTTGCAAGCGGCCTCATCCATGGGGCCTATTTCTGGTTCATGGGGGGCGCCTATCAGCGGGGCGACCTTTCGCTGGTCTATCCGCTGGCCCGGGGATCGGGACCTCTCTTTGTCCCAATGCTTGCGGTGTTGCTGCTGGGGGAGGAGATCGCTCCGCTCGGCGGGATCGGGATCCTGTTCATCATCGGCGGCATCTACTGCGTCCATCTCTGTTCCTTCAGCCGATCCGCCTTCCTGGAGCCCTTTCGCGCCCTCCGCGGCGGGGCCTCCCTCTGGGCGCTCTCCACGGGGCTCGCGATCGCCTTCTATTCGCTCGTCGACAAGGTCGGCGTGGGGCTGGTCTACCCGCCCGTCTACATCTACATCATGATGCTGATCACCTGGCTTACGATCACCCCGTGGGTGCTGGTCCGGGAAAGGCAAGGGTTGAAGGCGGAATGGCGGCGCCACAAGGGCGCCATTGCGGCCGTCGGGTTCCTCAGCGGATTCACCTACCTGATGATTCTCTTCGCCCTCACGATCAGCAAGGTCAGCTATGTCGCGGCGGTCCGCGAGGTCAGCATCGTTCTGTCGGCCTATCTGGGCATCGTCTGCCTGGGAGAGAAACACGGGCGGCAGAAACTGCTCGGCGCCATACTCATTGCACTGGGTGTCATCGCCATCGGCCTGAGCCGGTAGCGGTTCACGGTTGGGACGCGGGCAATGAAATAATCAATAGTTATCAAAAATATGATTATTATTGGTTTGACTTATATTGGATGCAACCCTTCCCAAGGCGATGCCGCTTGACACAACCACTTCTTTCCTATAGTTATGCCGCCAACGAAATAATCCTCTATCAGAGGAATCCTGATTGAATCAGAAACTCAAATCACACCTTGCCATCATTGGATCCAATATCATTTGGGGTCTCAATTATGTCATTGCAAAAGGGATCATGCCTGATTTTCTTTTGCCGCGAGCCATCATCTTCCTCCGCATCAGTGGTACGCTCATTCTTTTCTGGATACTGCATTTTTCCTTTCCAATGGAAAAAGTTGAACCAAGGGATCTGTTGAGGATGGCCCTTTGCTCTGTCTTTGGCGTGGCTGTCAACCAGATCCTTTTCTTTGAAGGACTCAATCTGACCACACCCATCAATGCGTCGATCATCATGACTCTTACCCCGATGTTGATCTTGATCTTTTCACGTTTTATGCTGAAGGAAATGATCACCCATCTAAAAGTATTCGGAATCATCCTCGGCGCCGCAGGGGCGCTGATGATCATTCTTGCAGCGGGCGCCGGAGATTTCCGTTTGAATATGTTCCTTGGCAATTTCATGATCTTCATGAACGCCGCTTCCTGGGCGCTCTATCTGGTTTTGGTTAAACCTTTGATGAAAAAATACAGCTCCCCGACCATCATGAAATGGATCTTCTTTTTTGGGTTTATCATCGTTTTTCCCTTTACCTTCAGGATAACCGCTTCGTCATCCTTCTCTCAAATACCCTTTCACATCTGGATGTCGGTCTTGTTCGTCATATTTATTACCACGGGCGTTGCCTATTATTTGAACAACTATTCGCTAAAAACAATCAGTCCCAATGCAAATGGCATCTATATCTATCTTCAGCCGCTCGTCGCATCGCTTGTTGCGATGATGATGGGGCAAGACAAACCAATGGTTATTCATTTCATTGCGGCCGTTCTGATTATGGCAGGCGTATATTTGATCACTCAGCGGCCAAAACTGAAGACATAAAACGGTTTTCCCGGGGAAGTATATCCAGGGCGAAGGGACTCTGGATCAATTAATCGAGTGGGTCAATTTGTTGGGCAAAAACGGATTGATATTGGCATCCCGAGAAAGGCAATAGGGAAGTGCAGGGACTGATGGCCGGCAGGTTCAAACCCGCAACAGAGGGGGGATGACCGTTTTGCGTTAAATTAACGATGCTTTGACAAAAACCGGTCCGTCGGATATACGTTATTCATGGCAACGACAAATCCCGTGCAAAAAAGAAAATCAACAATCTCAGGCAAAGTCTCCGGATGTTTCCATGAGGAAAATCCGAGAGGCCATTGGATGAATGGCATTATAGGGGGAGTAAGCCGCCATGACCCTGTCGGAAGAGCAAATCAAAGAAATCATCGAGGCCGGAACCCCCGCGCGACTGTTTGAAAACAAACGGGTTCTGGTCTTGACGCCGGACGGGACGCGGAGCTGCCCGTTGCCGATGATGGTCCGCTTGCTGGCGGAGGTGATCGGCGCAAAGGCGGCAAGGCTCGATTTCATGGTTGCGTTGGGAACGCATCCCATCATGACGGATGAAGAGATCCTCAATCTCTATGGAATATCCACCCGGCGCAGGCAGGAGCCGTTCGAACGGTCCGCGTTTTCCTGCCACCGCTGGGATCTGCCGGAAACCTTTCAACGGATCGGAGAGCTGACCGAGGAAGAGGTGGCGACGATTTCCGGCGGTCTTCTGCGGGAACGGGTGCCGA